>NZ_JBHJTK010000014.1:97527-156942 GCF_042267665.1 Streptomyces sp. NPDC056224 | reverse complement strand
GCCCCGCTCCGGTTCCGGAGCGGGGCCCTGCCACAGGTGCGCGCGGCGCGTGCGGCCGCCGCCACGGATCAGTCGTTCGGGACGGTCTCGTAGCGCGGGGTGCCCTCTTCCATCTGCCGCAGGGCGTCCTTGCGGTCCCGCTTCGAGAGCCGGTCGATGTACAGGTACCCGTACAGGTGGTCGGTCTCGTGCTGGAGGCAGCGCGCGAAGTAGCCGGTACCGCGCACCTTGATCGGGTTGCCCTGCGCGTCCTGGCCCTCGACCTCCGCGTAGTCCGGGCGGGCCAGCGAGGCGTACGCCGTCGGGACCGACAGGCAGCCCTCGTTGGAGTCGTCCAGCACCCGCGCGCCGGCCGGCAGCTCGACGAGCTTCGGGTTGACCACGACGCCGGTGTGCCGCACGCCGTCGTCGTCCGGGCAGTCGTAGACGAAGACCTTGGCGTCCACGCCGATCTGGTTCGCGGCCAGGCCCACGCCCTCGGCGGCCTTCTGGCTGGCGAACATGTCGTCGACCAGCTGTGCCAGCTCGTCCCCGAACTCGGTGACGTCCTTGCACTCCCGGTGCAGGACCGGGTTGCCGACCACCGTGATCGGGCGGGCGGTGCCGCGCTCGCGGTGGGCGAGCTCGCGCTCCGCACAGTCCTCGGTGTCCACGACGTACCCGTCGTTCACCTCGGTGCCGGCCGCGGCCCCGGCCTCGACAACCTCGTTCTCCTGCTGCGCCATATCCGCCGTAAGCCTTCCGTAAGTCACCGATGTGCCCGTACAGCCTACGGCCCGGCTCAGCAGACTTCTTCGAGATCCCGCCACTCCCGGCTGTCCGGGCTGTCGGCGACCCAGCCGTCGAGCAGTCCGCGCACCAGCCCGGCCGGAGCCGCGATGCCGCACTCCCGCTCGGGCACCCACAGCGATCCGGAACCGGCCGTGCGGTGACCCAGCGGCCCGGGATGTCCCGGCTCGCTGTGGTCGTGCGGGTCCAGGTGCTCCCCGTCGCCCTCGTCGCTCGGCATCTCGCTCTCCGAGCAGGTCCGGCACAGCAGCCGCACCGACGAGGACCAGTCCTCGGCGGCGAAGCCCGCGTCCGCGGCCAGCTGCTCCAGCGCGTCGCGGTCCGCCTCGCCGGCCGCCTCCAGCAGCACCACCCAGGTCGGCACCGGCGACGGCGCCCACAGTTCGATCTCGTCGAAGACGGGGTACGAGGGCCCGGCCGCGGTGACCCGCTCGCCGTGCGGGACCCCGTCGTGGAGCACCACCTCGCCCCAGCGGCGCCCCGAGGACGGCAGCGGGATCGACAGGACCTCCATGCGGGCCGGGTCCAGCCTGCGGCCCCAGACCACCTCGGCCTCACCCTCGGGCGACAGCCTCACGGCTGCGCTGCCGAGCTCCATGCCGACCGGTTCGCCGCCGTGCTTCCCGTTGCCCGCTCCGGCGCCGTGCGGGTCGCCGGGCACCTTGAGCCCGTACGCCTGCCAGGCCCGCCGGGCCAGCGGCCAGTCCTGCAGGGCGGTCGCCGCGATCCCCACGTTCCACCAGTCCGGGGCGCCGGTCTCCCGGTCCAGCAGGGCCACGGCGCGCAGCCCCGCGGCCCGCGCCTGCTCCCAGTCGTGCCGGAACTTGTGCAGCAGCGCCAGATTGAACCAGGACTCGGACAGCCAGGGCTCCAGGTCCGCGGCTCTGGTCAGGAGCGCCCCCGCGTCCTCGTACCGCCCGTCGCCGATCAGCGTGAACGCGCGGTCGGTGGCCTGCCGCCACGAGGCGGAGGGCCGATGCCGTACCTTCCCGAAGATCCTCACGATTCCCGCCTGCCGGTCCTACAGTGCAACCTTGCGGACACTCTCACGGTCCCTCTTACTGGCATCCAACCATGCCCACTCGGACGGCCGCTCATTACCCATGGGTTACCCAGGTTGGACAGGAACAACTCTGTCACGTCCGCCCCTGGCCAGAACCCTGGCCAAGCCCTCCACGACCTCCGGCTGGTACGCGTGCCCGGTGCCCAGACGGAGCTGCTCCAGAGCGGCCAGTGAGCCGCCCGGGTGACGGTTCCCGCCGCTCAGGTCGTCGTACGCGTTCACCGCCCGCACGATGCGCGCGGCGACGGGCTGCTCCCGGTACGGATCCGCCTGCCGCTCCACCACCACGGCGACCGCGGCGGACACCCCGGTCCGGCGGGCCACCTCCCCGCCCAGCTCGGCGATCCGGCGGGCCTCGGCGGCGGGCAGCCGCGCGGTCGCCCCGTCCGGGACCGGGTCGACCAGGGAGAGCTGCCCGATGTCGTGCATCAGCGCCGCGTACTCCAGCACCGTGAGCTCCCGCTCCGAGAGCCCCAGCTCCCGGCCGACGGCGCAGCTCAGGGCGGCGACCCGGCGGGAGTGGCCGGGCGGGGTGTAGCCGGCGATCTCCGTGGCCCGGGCCAGGGAGGTGATGGTCTGGCGGTAGGTGGTGCGGATCGCGGTGATCCGGTGGAAGGACATCTGGGTCAGCAGCAGCGGCACGCTGAACACGGGCAGGGCCCACAGCCCGGCGCCGGCCACGCCGAGGGCCATCACGGCGCCGGTGGCGCAGATCGCCGAGCCGATGCCGAGCTGGGCCCGCAGCTCGTCGCGCAGCAGGGGCCCGTACGGCCAGCCGGTCCGGGCCGCGGCGAGGGCGGCGGCGAGCACGGCGTCGCACAGGGCGGTGAGTCCGAGGAGCAGGAGCAGGAAGAGGACGAGCAAAGGGCCCTGGCCCACCCGCTCCTCCAGGCGGCCCGAGTTGTACAGGGGCTGGAAACAGACGGCGGCGAAGGCGACGGTGAGGACCCGGCGGGCGACGTGGTCCAGGGCGGGGCCGCGGCCCCGGGCGACGTGCGGGACGATCCCGGCGAGGGCGGCCGCGACGACGACGGCGACGATCTGCAGCGCCCCGTGGTGGGTGGGCAGGCCGGCGAGCGGGCCGAGCAGGGCGTAGGCGAGGGCTCCGGCGGAGCCGAGCGGTGCGGGCTGGCGGTCGGCGGGCCCCGGCCGGTCGCGGCGGGCGAGCTCGCCGATGGTGATCAGGATCCCGAAGGCCAGGGCGGTGCCGGGCTCGACGAGCCCGTTCCACAGGGTGTGCCCGAGCGCGGCGGCGGTGAGCGCCGCGGCCGCGCCCCGCACGGTCCGGACGGTGGCCCGCCTCATGTGCCGGCCCCCGGCGGCGCGGGGGACGCGGGGGACGCGGGGGTGGCCGCGGACGGACGGCCGCCCTGCCCGGGCAGGGCGGGCAGGGTCGGCGAGCCGGGCCCGCCCCCGGCGGGCGGGGAGCCGCTGATCGTCTGGAGGTCGTCGTCGGAGGTGACCACCGGATGCCACCCGTGCCGTCCGACGGCCCCGGTCAGGGCTCCGACCATCGCCGGGTCGAACTGCGTCCCCGCGCACCGCGCCAGTTCCGCCAGGGCGGCCTCCACCGGCCGGGCCCGGCTGTACGAGCGGGTGGAGGTCATCGCGTCGAAGGCGTCGGCCACGGCCACCACCCGGGCCAGTACCGGGATCTGGTCGCCGGTCAGCCCGTACGGGTAGCCGGAGCCGTCGACCCGCTCGTGGTGGTGCAGGATCGCGGACCGGGCCTCCCCGAGGAAACCGATGCCGCGCACCATCTCGTGCCCGTACTCGGGGTGCAGTTCGATGACGCGGCGCTCTTCCGGGGTGAGCGGCCCGTCCTTGCGCAGCAGCCGCGTCGGCACGCCGAGCTTGCCCACGTCGTGCAGGATCCCGGCGATGCGGACGGCCTCCAGGCGGTCCTCGGCCATGCCCAGTTCGCGGGCGATCATCGCGGAGGCCTGGCCGACCCGTTCGCTGTGGCCGCGCGTGTAGCGGTCCTTGATGTCGACGGCCTGGACGAGGGCGCGGATGGTGGCCTGGTGGGCGGCGCGTTCGCGGTGGTACTGGGCGAAGACCCAGCAGGAGATGTACATCGGCAGCAGGACGAGCAGCGCCGCCGGGAGCCCGTACGGACTGCGCCACATGACCGCCATCATCAGGCCGGCCAGGCCGTGCACACAGTGCGGGGCGAGGGACCGGGTGAGCAGCCCGCGCCAGGCGGTGGCGGCGGGCCGGCGTTCCGCGGTGGCGAGGATGCCCCCGTCGAGGGCGGTGAGCACCAGGCAGAAGGCGACGGCCGCGGCCGCCGCGGGGAGCATCACGTACGGGAAGTCGGCCACCCAGACGGGCGGGTCCGCCGCTCCGGCCGGCCCGGAGCCGCCGGAGGGCCCGGGGCCGCCGGAGCCGCCCGATCCCCCGGAGCCCAGCGCCGCCGGGCCGTGCAGCAGCCGGTACGCCTGCCCCGCGGCCCAGGCGGCCATCGCCTGCTGGGCTCCGTGCCACACCCGGCGCACCCGGGCGGGCCGTTGGACCACGGTCCCCGCGAGGCCACCGGGCAGCGCCACGAGCGCGGCGGCGGCGGGCGGCAGCAGGAAGACGGCGGCCAGCACCACGGGGAAGAAGGAGCCGATGTCCTCGGGAACCCGGCTGCCCGGCAGCGGGCGGGTCTTCACGAGCTCGCAGCCGAGGTAGAGCCCGGCGAGCAGGGCCACGGTGACCCAGGGCGTACCGGAATCGGTGAAGGCCGGGACGACGCACGCGGTGGCCGCGAGAACGGCGCACAGGATGTATCCGCGCGCCCCCGGCGGAAGTAACCGCATGGCGCTCCCCTCCCCTGGGCCGTTCAAGCCGGGTACGGAATCGGACCAGTACCGATTGGGGAGAATAGGCGGGGCCCCGGGCGAAGTGGGCCACATTTTTGCATTGCGCCATACGGACGCCCCCGGATTAGCACCTTCGGGTGAATGAAGTACCTCTCCGGGGGCGGTTGTTCACACCGCGACCGCCGATTCAGCCGGCGGCCGGACGGTCCGCGGTGGCATCCGCCGTGGCGTCGGAGGTGACACCGGCCCCGATGTCGGAGGTGACGTCGGAGGTGACGTCGTGGTCCGGCACGGCCTGCCCCGACCGGATCAGCTCGATCCGGCCCATCACCTTCGACCGCAGGTCGGTCGGCACGTCGTCCGACCCGCAGCAGCGCTTCACCAGCTTCTTCACGGCCTGCTCCAGGCCGTACTTCTCCAGACAGGGGCTGCACTCGCCGAAGTGTGTCTCGAACTTCGTGCAATCGCTGTCGGGCATCTCATGGTCGAGGAACTCGTAAAGGTGGTCCAGGACCTCAGAGCAGTCCGTCTCGTGCGGCTCTCCGCAACTCATGAGCCCGAGCCTTTCCTGTCGTTCGACTCTCCCGCGCCGGCGGGGACCATCCCGCGCTCACGGGCATAGTCCTCCAGCATTCCACGGAGTTGACGGCGGCCACGGTGCAGTCGCGACATGACCGTACCGATGGGTGTACCCATGATGTCGGCGATCTCCTTGTACGCAAAGCCCTCTACGTCGGCAAGGTAGACCGCGATGCGGAACTCCTCGGGAATGGCCTGGAGCGCTTCCTTCACGTCCGAATCGGGCAGGTGGTCGAGCGCCTGCGACTCGGCGGAACGCAGGCCGGTCGACATGTGCGACTCGGCGCGTGCCAGCTGCCAGTCCTCGATCTCCTCCGCGGCGCTGCGCTGGGGCTCGCGCTGCTTCTTGCGGTAGGAGTTGATGAACGTGTTGGTCAGGATGCGGTACAGCCACGCCTTCAGGTTGGTGCCCTCGCGGAACTGGTGGAAGGACGCGTATGCCTTCGCGTACGTCTCCTGGACCAGGTCCTCGGCGTCGGCCGGGTTGCGCGTCATGCGCAGCGCGGCCGAGTACATCTGGTCGAGGTAGCCGAGGGCGTCCCGCTCGAAGCGCGCGTTGCGCTCCGGGGTCGTCTCCTCCGCGTGGCCTTCGTCGGTCCCAGCGACAGGACCCACCTCCTCCGACTGCGTGGCGGCTCCGAAAGCGGACCCGCTCGAATCGGAGAATAGTCGACCTTCCCGGCCCTCCGCCGCCCGAAGCGGGCCGCGCTTCGGCGCGGGCAGCACCGTCCAGTCCAGGTCAGCGGCCTGCGGACGGTTCTGGCTGATGACCTGGGTCATGCGCTCCCTCTCCTCCGACGAAATCCTGTGCGTACCGACATCCGGGACAACAGAAGGTGCGGGCGGCACATTCCCCGGCGGGGCCCGGTTTCCGGCCTCCGTACGGGTCCGCGCGGCCGGCGCCGGGCCGGGGTGATCCGGATCACCCCGCAATACGTCAGGTCGCGGTCAGACCGCCAGGGCCGCGAGCCACTCCGCCACCGCCCCGGTGATCACCGCGAGGGCCTCCTCCTGGGTGGTCCCCGCCTTCTTCGGCACGGCGAAGCCGTGGTCCGCGTACGGAACCTCCACCAGCTCGTACGGGTGGTGCGCGGCCGGCTCCGGGAACTCCTCGGGACGCCCGAAGGAATCCCGGCCTCCCTGGACCACCAGGGTGGGCAGCCCGGCGCCGAGCAGTTCCCCGGCCCGGGACTTCTCAGGCCGGCCCGGCGGGTGCAGCGGGAACGCCAGCGCCAGCACCCCGGCCGCGCCCAGTCCGGCCGCTGTCCGGCAGGCCACCCGGGCCCCGGCGCTGCGGCCGCCCGCGACCACCGGCAGCCCGGGCCCGGCCAGCGCCGGCCACAGGCCGCGCCAGCCCTCGTCGAGCACCTTGGGCGCGGCGGCGACCCTCTTCCCGGCGACCCGCCAGGGTTGTTCGACCAGGGCCACGGTGATCCCCCGGGCGGGCAGGGCGGCGGCCAGCGCCTGGAGGTCGCGGGCCTCGACGCCGCCGCCGGCGCCGTGGCCGACGGCGAGGACGAGCCGGGCCCCGCGTGCGGTGTGCCAGCCGATGCGGGCCTCACCCGCCGGGGTGTCGACGCTCTCGGTACGCGTACGCGTGGTCATGGATCCATCGTGCACGCGGACGGGCCCCGGGCAGCGTCTAGAAGAGGGTGGCCTCCTCCGGCGCGGCGAGCTCCTCCAGCAGTTCCGGCCCGTTGTTGCGGACGCTGCTCACCGCGGCCCTGACCGGATAGGCGCGCATCAGGCCGCCCGGCGGTGGCTCCAGCAGGCGCCGCAGCGAGCCCTCGGTGTCGGTGTTCGCCGGGTCCAGCCAGGCGTCCCAGCGGTCCGGGGTGAGCATCAGCGGCATCCGCGGGTGGATGTCGGACAGCGAGCGCGGCCCCTCGGCGGGAGCCACGCCCAGCGGTCCGGTCTCGGCCTCGGTGGTGATCACCGAGCAGGTGGCCCACCAGGCGAGCGGGTGCGCGTCGGGCAGCGTCCGGTCGCGCCAGAACTCGTAGATCCCGGCCATGGCGAAGACCGAGCCGTCGGCGGGGAGGACGAAGTAGGGCTGCTTGCGGGCGCGCTTCTTCTTCCCCTCCACCTCCAGCTGCCGTTCGTCGTGGGCGGTGACCCACTCGTAATAGCCGTCGGCGGGGATGATGCAGCGGCGCTGGGCGAACGGCCGGCGGAAGGACGGCTTCTCGGCGAGGGTCTCGGACCGGGCGTTGATCATCCGGGCGGCGCCGTCGGGGTTCTTGGCCCAGGAGGGAACGAGCCCCCACTTCAGGACGCGCAGCTGACGAACCGGACGCGGAGTCGGAGCGTCTTTCACGGGACGGTCGAGGACGACGCGGACCTCTTTCGTCGGCGCCACGTTCCAGTCGGGGGCCAGCGTCTCCTCCGGCTCCCACTTCTCGACGCCGAAGACCTCCGCCAGGTCCTCGGGCCCACGGCTCGCTGCATACCTTCCGCACATGGCTGCCACACTGCCATGTCACTCCCCCGGCTCACGCCGGGAGGTGCCCCCAGCCCCCTACCGCAAGGAGTCCGCCACCCCATGGACAGCACCACGACGGCCGGCCTGTGGGACCGGCTCACCGGCATACAGACCCCGCCCGAGCTGTGGCTGGTGATCGTGACGGGCCTGGCCGCGCTGGCCGCCGTGGGCCCCCGCCCGCTGTGGCGGCTGTCACGCAACGCCGTGACCATCGCGCACGAGGGCGGGCACGGCCTGCTGGCACTGCTCACGGGGCGGCGCCTCGACGGGATACGGCTGCACTCCGACACCAGCGGGGTCACGCTCAGCTGGGGCAGCCCGACCGGCCTCGGGATGATCCTGACCGCCGCCGCCGGGTACACCGCCCCCTCGCTGCTCGGGCTCGGCGGGGCAGCACTGCTGTCCGCGCACCGGATCACGCTGCTGCTGTGGGCGGCCACCGCCCTGCTGCTGGCGATGCTGGTGATGATCCGGAACGCGTACGGGGTCCTGACCGTCGTACTGACCGGCGGCACCTTCGTGCTGGTGTCCTGGAAGGCCCCGGCCGAGGTGCAGGCCGTCTTCGCGTACGGGGTGGTGTGGTTCCTGCTGCTCGGCGGCGTCCGGCCGGTCTTCGAGCTCGGGGCCAAGCGGCGGCACGGCGGAGCACCGGATTCCGACGCCGACCAGCTCGGACGGCTCACCCACGTGCACCCGGTGGTGTGGCTGCTCCTCTTCCATGTTGTCGCCCTGTGCTCGCTGGTGGGCGGCGGCCGTTGGCTTCTCGGTCTCTGAGACGGCGCAGCGATCAAGATCTGGTGCCGGAGGAAGCCACTAAAGTGGTGGCCATGACCGAGACCCCCGCGCTCCCCGTCCTCTGGCCCGCCCCGATCGCCGACTCGGCCGTCCACGCCACCGTCACCGTGCCGGGGTCCAAGTCGGTCACCAACCGGGCCCTCGTGCTCGCCGCGCTCGCCGCCGAGCCGGGCTGGGTGCGCCGCCCGCTGCGCTCGCGCGACTCCCAGCTGATGTCGGACGCCCTGCGCGCGATGGGCGTCGGCATCGAGGAGACCGTCTCCTCCAGCTCCGCCGGGTCCCCCAGCGGCACCGTCGGCGGAGAGGCCTGGCGGATCATCCCCGCGGCCCTGCACGGCCCGACGACCGTGGACGTCGGCAACGCGGGCACGGTCATGCGCTTCCTGCCCCCCGTCGCCACCCTCGCCGACGGCGACATCCGCTTCGACGGCGACCCGCGCTCCTACGAGCGCCCGCTCGGCCAGGTCATCAGCGCCCTGCGCACGCTCGGCGCCCGCATCGACGACGACGGCCGGGGCGCGCTGCCCATGACCGTCCAGGGCGGCGGGGCGCTGGAGGGCGGCACGGTCGAGATCGACGCCAGCAACTCCTCGCAGTTCGTCTCCGCGCTGCTGCTCTCCGCCCCGCGCTTCAACCAGGGCGTCGAGGTCCGGCACGTGGGCACGACCCTGCCGTCGATGCCGCACATCCGGATGACCGTCGAGATGCTGCGCGCGGCGGGCGCCCAGGTCGACACCCCCGAGGCGGGTGGCGAGAAGAACGTGTGGCGGGTGACCCCCGGCGCGCTGCTGGGCCGCGACATGATCGTGGAGCCGGACCTGTCCAACGCCCAGCCCTTCATGGCCGCGGCCCTGATCACCGGCGGCACGGTCACCATCCCGGACTGGCCGCGCCGCACCACGCAGCCCGGTGACGCGCTGCGCCGGATCTTCACGGAGATGGGCGGTTCCTGCGAACTGACCGACGCGGGTCTGGTCTTCACCGGAACCGGCAAGATCCACGGCATCGACGTGGACCTGGGCGAGGTCGGCGAGCTCACCCCGGGCATCGCGGCGGTGGCGGCCCTGGCCGACTCGGAGTCCGTCCTGCGCGGGGTCGCGCACCTGCGGCTGCACGAGACGGACCGGCTGGCCGCGCTGACCAAGGAGATCAACGCGCTCGGCGGCGACGTCACCGAGACCGCGGACGGCCTGCACATCCGGCCGCGCCCGCTGCACGGCGGCACCTTCCACACGTACGACGACCACCGGATGGCCACCGCGGGTGCGGTGATCGGCCTGGCGGTGGAGGGCGTAATGATCGAGAACGTGGCGACGACCGCGAAGACCCTCCCGGACTTCCCGCGGATGTGGACGGACATGCTCGCCGCGGGTGCCGGGGTCGTCTCCGGGGATGCCGGGAGCCATGCGGCGGGTGCGGGAGCGTAGGGCCCGTCATGCGCAGGTACGGCAAGCACACCGACGAGGACGACATCCGCCAGCGTCCCAACCCCAAGGGCAACCGGCCCCGGACCAACATCCGGCCCAAGCACGAGGACGCCTCCGAGGGCTTCGTCCTCACCGTCGACCGCGGCCGGCTGACCTGCCTGGTCGGGGACCGCGCGGTCCACGCGATGAAGTCCAGGGAACTGGGCCGCAAGGCGGCGGTGGTCGGCGACCGGGTCTGGATCGTCGGTGACCTGTCCGGCAAGAAGGACACCCTCGCCCGGATCGTGCGGATCGAGGAGCGCAAGTCCGTCCTGCGGCGCACGGCCGACGACGACGACCCGTACGAGCGCGTGGTCGTGGCCAACGCCGACCAGCTGGCCATCGTCACGGCCCTCGCCGACCCGGAGCCCCGGCCCCGGATGATCGACCGCTGTCTGGTGGCGGCGTACGACGCCGGGCTGGAGCCGCTCCTGGTGCTGACCAAGTCCGATCTGACGTCCGCCGACAAGATCCTGGAGATCTACTCGACGCTCGGCGTGAACTTCGTCGTGACCAACCGCGAGGAACTCGCGACGGGAGACGCGGCCGCCAGGGTGCGCGAGCGCCTGGAGGGCCGGATCACCGCGTTCGTGGGGCACTCGGGCGTCGGCAAGACCACCCTGGTCAACTCGCTGGTGGCGCCGGACCGCAAGCGGGCGACCGGCGTGGTGAACGCGGTCACCGGGCGCGGCCGTCACACCACCACCTCGGCCCTGGCGCTGCCGCTGCCCGGTATGGAGGGGTGGGTCATCGACACCCCGGGCGTGCGCTCCTTCGGCCTGCACCACGTGGATCCCTCCCGGGTGATCCTGGCCTTCCCCGACCTGGTGCCCGGCACCGAGGAGTGCCCGCGCGCCTGCAGCCACGACGAGCCGGACTGCGCGCTCGACCGGTGGGTGCAGGACGGTCACGCGGACCCGGCGCGGCTGTATTCGCTGCGGCGGCTGCTGGAGACGCGGGAGCGCCGCGAGGGCGACTGACCGCCTGGCGGGACGGTGGCGCCGAGGGGACGGCGGGGCGCGCGGGGCCGATGGGGTTTGCCGAAGATCGTGTCTGGATACATGCATAGTCGCACCGAGTGGCGCGAAGTCACGTGACGCGGGGAGGCATTCGACATGGCGTGGCTGCTCGTGGTGGTCGCGGGGCTCCTGGAGACCGGCTTCGCGGTCTGCCTCAAGCTGTCCCACGGCTTCACGCGGCTGTGGCCGACCATCGCCTTCGCGTGCTTCGCCCTCGGCAGCTTCGGTCTGCTGACCCTTGCGCTGAAGAAGCTGGACGTGGGCCCGGCGTACGCGGTGTGGACGGGCATCGGGGCCGCGGGGACGGCGATCTACGGCATGGTCTTCCTCGGCGACCTGGTCTCCACCCTCAAGCTCGTCTCGATCTCGCTGGTGATCCTCGGGGTCATCGGGCTCCAGTTGTCCGGTTCTGCGCACTGAGCAGCCTTAGCAGCTCACCCGCCCCCGGCTCCTCCCCAGGCGCCACCACGTAGGACAGGGCGAGCCGTACGGCGAGCTCGCACCGCTCGGCGTCCGCCGCGGGCATCAGCACGGCGGCCGCCCGGTCGCGCACGACCCGGACCAGCTCACCGGGCCCGGGCGACCGGCCCGCGGCGGGCAGGTCAGGGCCCCAGAACCCGGTCAGCAGGCCTCGTACGAGGGGGTACGCGCGGGCCGCTCGTACGGTCCACTCCGCGACCGCGGCCAGTCGCTCGACGGTCCGGCCCGGGACCGCCAGGGCCCGCTCCACGCCGTCGAGGTAGCGCTCGCCCTCGCGCCGGACCAGGGCCCGGCCGAGGCCCCCCTTGCCGCCGAACTCGTTGTAGAGGGTCTGCCGGGACACCCCGGCGGCGGCCGCCACGTCGACCATGCGCACGGCCGGCCAGGGGCGCGCGCAGAGCGCCGCTCCCGCCGCCTCCAGCAGGGTTTCCCGGGCTGCCGGCACACGCGCCTCCCCCGTTTGGCTCCACGGCCAGAGTTGACGGGGCGACAGGTCCTGTCAAGGGCGCGTCCCGGCCGCGCCACCGGCCGCGATACTGTTCGGCCATGTCCGAGTATGACGATGACCTGCGCCTTGCCCTCGAACTCGCCGACGCCGCGGACGTCGCCACGATGGAGCGGTTCCGAGCCCTCGACCTGGAGGTCGAGACGAAGCCGGACATGACCCCGGTGAGCGAGGCGGACAAGGCCGCCGAGGAGATCATCCGGGCGGGCATCGCGGCCGCGCGGCCGGGCGACGCGATCCTGGGCGAGGAGTACGGCCTCGAGGGCAGCGGCCCGCGCCGCTGGGTCGTGGACCCGATCGACGGCACGAAGAACTACGTGCGCGGGGTGCCCGTCTGGGCGACCTTGATCTCCCTGATGGCCGAGGGTGCCGACGGGGTCTTCCGCCCGGTGGTCGGCGTCGTGTCGGCGCCCGCGCTGGGCCGGCGCTGGTGGGCTGCACAGGGCGGCGGCGCCCACGCGGGCGGCGCGCTCGGCGCGACCAGCGCGATCGGCGTCTCGAAGGTGGGCACGCTGGCCGACGCCTCGTTCGCGTACTCCTCGCTGAGCGGCTGGGAGGAGCAGGGCCGCCTCGCGGGCTTCCTCGACCTCACACGCGCGTGCTGGCGTACGCGCGGCTACGGCGACTTCTGGCCGTACATGATGGTCGCGGAGGGCTCGCTCGACCTGTGCGCCGAGCCGGAGCTGAACCTGTGGGACATGGCGGCCATCGCGGTCGTGGTCCAGGAGGCGGGCGGCCGGTTCACCAGCCTGGACGGGGTGGACGGGGTGCACGGCGGGAACGCGGCGGCGTCGAACGGGCACCTCCACGAGGAGATGCTGGAGCACTTGCGCCCACGCGCCTGAGCACGCCCCCTTGTTGGCCCTGCGTGTCCGTGGGAATCTGAGGATCCCCCCGCTTGTGCGCTTGTGAATCCATTCTCTTGGTTCGCCGCCGCACCCCACCCAAGCGGAGGGACTCACCCAGGAGGTGGCTCTCTTCATGCTCGTCCGTGACGCAATGAGCACCGTGATCCTCACCCTCGGCCCCGCACACACCCTGCGTCAGGCGGCCTGCCTGATGTCCGGCCGGCGCGTGGGCGCGGCCGTCGTACTCGACCCCGAGCACAGCGGGATCGGCATCCTGACCGAGCGCGACATCCTCAACTCGATCGGCGCGGGCCACGATCCCGACCGCGAGTCCGTGGGTGCGCACACCACCAACAACGTCGTGTTCTGCACCCCCGACGCCACGGTGCAGGAGGCCGCCGAGGCGATGGCCCACGGCGGTTTCCGGCACCTGATCGTGCTGGAGAACGGCGGCCCGGTGGGCATCGTCTCCGTACGCGACGTCATCCGCTGCTGGGTGCCGGCGCGGCGGACGGTCCCGGCGTAGAACGACGGAGGGCCGGAACCCGTGGGTTCCGGCCCTCCGTCCTGCCGCGGCAAGCGGTCCGGATCAGCCGCGAAGGGCCTGGACCGCGGCTTCCAGCCGCTTGCCGAAGTCGCCGTCCGCCCTGCGGAAGTTGTCGATCGCTCGCTCGGCGATGTCGTCACGGGAGACCTTGGCGATGAACCCGGCCAGGTTCTCGACGAGACGGGACTTCTCGTCCTCGGAGTACAGGCGGTAGAGGTTGCCCGCCTGGACGAAGTCGTCGTCCTCGCTGTGCACCGCGGCGGCGTGGTTGCCCGTGCCGCCGGTCACGTCGACGGGCTGCCACAGGGGGCGGTCCGTCTGGTGCGGGCCGCCGAAGGAGTTCGGCTCGTAGTTCTTCGCGCCCTTGTGGCGGCCGTCGTACAGGTGGCCGTCACGGGAGTTGGTGCGCGCCTCGGTGGCGTGCGGACGGTTCACCGGCAGGTGGTCGGCGTTGATGCCGACGCGGTAGCGGTGGGCGTCGCCGTAGCCGAAGAGGCGGCCCTGGAGCATCTTGTCGGGGGACGGGCCGATGCCGGGGACGAAGTGCGCCGGGGAGAAGATGCTCTGCTCGACCTCGGCGAAGACGTTCTCCGGGTTGCGGTTGAGCTCCAGCGTGCCGATCTCGATCGGCGGGTAGTCCGCGTGCGGCCACACCTTGGTGAGGTCGAACGGGTTGAAGCGGTACCCGGCCGCCTCGGCCGCCGGCATGATCTGGACCTGCACGGTCCAGGACGGGAAGTCGCCGCGCTCGATGGCCTCGCGCAGGTCGCGCTGGTGCGAGTCGGGGTCCTCACCGGCGAGCTTGTTGGCCTCGGCCTGGGTGAGGTTCTTGATGCCCTGGTCGGTCTTGAAGTGGTACTTGACCCAGAAGACCTCGCCGGCCTCGTTGTTCCACTGGAACGTGTGCGAGCCGTAGCCGTTCATGTGGCGGTAGGACGCCGGGATGCCGCGGTCACCGAACAGCCAGGTCACCTGGTGGGTCGACTCGGGCGACAGCCCCCAGAAGTCCCAGACGTTGTCCGCCTCCTGCGAGCCCGTGTACGGGTCGCGCTTCTGGGTGTGGATGAAGTCCGGGAACTTGATGGCGTCCTTGATGAAGAACACCGGGGTGTTGTTGCCGACGAGGTCGTAGTTGCCCTCCTCGGTGTAGAACTTCAGCGCCCAGCCGCGGGGGTCTCGCACGGCGTCGGCGCTGCCGAGGTTGCCCGCGACGGTGGAGAAGCGCAGGAAGGTCTCGGTCTGCTTGCCGACCTCGGACAGGAACGCGGCGCGGGTCCACCGCGAGACGTCACGGGTCAGCGTGAAGGTGCCGTACGCGCCGGCGCCGCGGGCGTGCACCACGCGCTCCGGGATGCGCTCGCGGTTGAAGTGCGCGAGCTTCTCCAGCAGCAGCTGGTCCTGGACCAGGACGGGACCGCCGACGCCGGCCGTCTCGCTGTTCTGGTTGTCGGCGACCGGAGCCCCGGCCTCCGTGGTGAGCGGTCCCTGCGTCACGTGCGCCTCCTGCGTCATTCCCTGCATGTCCTGTCCTCGGTCCGTGCCGTACTCGATCCTACGATGGACATTGTCTAAGTCAAGTAAGCATCCAATTCCGCACTGGTTCGGGAGTTACACCGAGTCCCCACGCTGTTAGGCTGGTTTCCATGAGTGACCTGCTGGAACGACTTCGCGGACGCGGATGGCGCATGACCGCACAGCGGCGCGTCGTGGCCGAGGTGCTCGACGGTGACCACGTTCACCTGACGGCCGACGAGGTGCACGCGCGCGCCGTGGCCAAGCTGCCGGAGATCTCCCGCGCGACGGTCTACAACACGCTCGGCGAGCTCGTGTCCCTGGGCGAAGTCCTGGAAGTCTCCACGGACCGCCGCGCCAAGCGGTACGACCCGAACGCCCACCGGCCGCACCAGCACCTGGTCTGCGCCCGGTGCGGCGCGATCCGCGACGTCCACCCGGCGGGAAACCCGCTGGCCGACCTGCCGGACACGGAGCGCTTCGGCTTCGTCGTGTCGGCGGTCGAGGTGACGTACCGCGGGGTGTGCCCGACCTGCGCCGGCGCGTAACCGGCCCGACGGACGAGGCGAAAGGGGCCCGGAGCGAACGCTCCGGGCCCCTTTCCTTGTCGAACGCCCGGGAAACGGCTGAAGGCCCGGATCCAGAGGATCCGGGCCTTCAGTCTTCAGTAGCGGGGACAGGATTTGAACCTGCGACCTCTGGGTTATGAGCCCAGCGAGCTACCGAGCTGCTCCACCCCGCGTCGGTAAACACGACTCTACGTGAGGCCGCACAGCAGATGCAAATCGGTTGAGGACAGGTCCTGGCCGCAAGGGTCAGGCCGAGAGCTCCTCGGCCAGGGCCTCGCGCAGCCGCGCCGCGCGCTGCGAGACCTCCTCCGGCCCGAGCTCCATGGCCCGCACACACCACTTCTGCCCCTCCGCCAGGTCCCCGTGCCGCGCCGCCAGCAGCCCCAGCCGCAGCGCGGCGCGGCCGTGGCCCGCCACCGCGGCGCGGGTCCACCACAGGGCGGCCTCCGGCTCGCTCCCCTCGCGGGCCAGCAGCAGCCCCAGGTTGAACGCGCCGTTCCGGGAGCCCGCCTCGGCCGCCTCGCGGTACCAGCGCGCGGCGACGGCCAGGTCGCCCCGGGCCGCGGCCAGCATTCCGATCCGCACCTGGGCGCGGCGGTGCCCCAGCTCGGCGGCCCGCTCGTACCACTCCTCGCTCTCGCTCCGCGGGGCGCCGCCCACCGGCTCGCCCAGTGCCACGGGCTCCGGCGGCGGGGCCAGCGACTCCAGCAGCGAGGCCAGCCGGAAGGCCGCCTCCGCGCTGCCGCCGCCCGCCGCGCACCGCAGGTGGCGCTCGGCGGCCCGCTCCTCCCCGTCCCGGACCAGCGCGATGCCGACCTGGAGCGCGGCGTCGGTGTGCCCCGCCGACGCGGCCCGCTCGTACCACTTCAGCGCCGTACGGTCCTCGTCGCGGCTGGCGAACAGGATCCCGAGGTTGAAGGCGGCGTCGACGCTGCCGGCCTCGGCGGCCTTGGAGAACCACGGCTCGGCGCCCTCCGCGTCCCCGCCCTGCAGCAGCAGGATGGCGAGCGCGTTGGCCGCCTCGCGGTGTCCGGCGTACGCGGCACGCCGGTACCACTGCTCGGCCTGCGCGGTCCGGTCCTGTGCGACGCACAGCAGAGCAAGGTTGTACGCCCCGTTTTGATCGCCCGCGTCCATGGCGGTCCGGTACCAGCGCTCCGCGGTCTGGGTCTCGCCGCGCGCCGCGTACAGCGCGCCCAGGGCGTTCGCGGCGTTGCCGTCGCCGTCCTGCGCGGCCCGGTGCCACCAGGTGGACGCGCTCTCCTCGTCGCCGGCGTCGCGCAGCAGGAAGCCGAGCGCGCAGGCCGCCCTGGCCTCGCCCTGCTTGGCGGAGGTCAGGTACCAGCGCCCGGCCTCCTTGACTTCGCCGCGCGCCTCCAGCATCGCGCCCAGGTGCAGCGCGGCACGGCGGTGCCCGCGCGCGGCGGCCTGCCGGTACCACTGCTCGGCCTCGGCGGGGTCGCCCTTCCTCAGGTGCCGCGCCAGCCGGTAGGCGGCTTCGCGGTGCCCCTGTTCCGCGGCGGCGCGGAACCACCGCTCGACGCCCTTGTCCCCCCGGTGCTCCAGCAGGTCGGCCAGCCCGTACGCACCCAGGGCATGGCCGGATTCCGCCGCCTGGCGGAGCCAGTACTCGGCGGCGGGCTCGTCCCCGCGCTCGCGGAAGTGGCGGCCCAGAGCGTGCGCGGCGGGCGCGGATCCGGCCACGGCGGCGACCCGCCACCAGCTGGCCGCCTCCTCGGGGTAGCCCCGCTGGTGCAGCAGGACGCCCAGGTTGTTCGCGGCGGCGCGGTCCCCTTCCCCGGTGGCGCCGCGCAGGTACGGCTCGGCGCCGTCGAGGTCGCCCCGGCGCAGCAGCAGCGCACCGAGCACGCTCATGGCACCCGGGTCGCCCTTGTCGGCGGCCACCCGGTGCCGGGCTTCCAGCTCGGCGTCGCTCGCCGTGTCGGTCTCGGCGAACACTTCCTCCGCGCTGTGCTTGTCCAAGAAATCCGCATCGGTCAGCGCGGTCTGCGCGTTGGCAACGGGAGCCGACTCACCGGCTCCCGTACCCGGCTCGGCCTCCGCCCTCACAAACCGCCCTGTCTCCAGCAGAGTTGACCTGTCCCCCATAAATCCCATCGTCGCATCACCTGCTACCCGCGTACACCAGGTATGTCGCAGCCAGTGAGGTCACTACAGCGTTTTGTCGACATGCCCATAGAGAGTCAAGTCAAACACGCTCCCGGCCCAACTCACCCTTGTGGGCTACCGCGTGTCCGCCCCGGGCACGACGAAGGCCCGGATCCCATGGATCCGGGCCTTCGTCTTCAGTAGCGGGGACAGGATTTGAACCTGCGACCTCTGGGTTATGAGCCCAGCGAGCTACCGAGCTGCTCCACCCCGCGTCGGTGAAACCACAGTATCACGACGCGGGACGGACCCATTACCGAGGTGGCACTAGCCGGCCGGTGTGGGCGGGGTCAGCTTCGCCTCCGCGTCGATCGCCCGCTTCAGCGCCGCCTTGATCTCGTCCTGGGCCTTGCCGAAGGCCGCCCAGTCGCCGGCCTGCCTGGCCTTCTCGGCGTCCTCGATGGCCCTCGACGCGTCGGCGAGCGCCGCCTTCACCGTCGGGTCCGTGGCAGTCGGAGGCGTCGTGGTGCCCTCGCCCGGCGGCTGGGCCGGAGGCACGGGCGTGGTGGGGGCCTCGGCCCCGAACACCACGTTCAGCGCCTTCTCCAGCGTGTCCTCGAACGCGGTCTGGCCGCCGTAGGTCACGAGCACCTTGCGCAGCAGCGGGTACTTCAGGCCCGAACTGCGCACGTACACCGGCTCCACGTAGAGCATGCCGCCGTCGAGCGGGACCGTGAGCAGGTTTCCGTACTCGACCTCCGAGTCGCCACCGCGCAGCAGGCGGATCGACTCGGCGATCTTCGGTTCGGACTGGAACTTGCTCTGGACCTGCTTGGGCCCGTCCACCGGCTTGCTCGTCGGCAGCTTCAGGACGCTGATCTTGCCGTAGTCCGGGGTGCCCGGATCGGCGTTGACCGCCATGAAGGCGCTCAGGTTGTCCCGCTCGTTCGGCGTGAACGTCGTCGTGAGCGAGAAGACCTGGTCCTTCTCCGTCTGGCCCGGCAGCTTCATCGACAGGTAGTACGGCGGGACCGCCGTGCCGGCCTTGGTCGTCGGGTCGTCCGGGACGGCCCAGGCCTCACTGCCGCTGAGGAAGGTCTGCGGGTCGGTGACGTGGTAGCGGGTCAGGAGCTCGCGCTGGACCTTGAACAGGTCCTGCGGGTAGCGCAGGTGGTCCATGAGCGGCTTGGAGATCTCGCTCTTGGCCTTCACCGTGCCCGGGAACGCCTTCATCCAGGTCTTCAGGACCGGGTCCTGGGTGTCCCACTGGTACAGGCTGACCGTGCCGTCGTACGCGTCGACCGTGGCCTTCACCGAGTTGCGGATGTAGTTGACCTGGTTCTCCTGGGCCACCACCGCGCGCTGGCTGTTGGTCAGCGAATCCGCGGTGCTCTGGCCCAGCGTGGTGCGCGAGGCGTACGGGTAGCCGTTGGTCGTCGTGTAGGCGTCGACGATCCACTTGATCCGGCCGTCCACGACCGCCGGATACGGGGCGCCGTCGATGGTGAGCCACGGGGCGACGGCCTCGACGCGCTCCTTGGGCGTGCGGTGGTACAGGATCCGCGAGCCGTCGCCGATGGCCCCGGAGTACAGGATCTGCGGCTCGCTGAAGGTGAGCGCGTACGCGGCCCGGTTTATCGGGCTGTCGAGGTTGACGCCGGAGTCGCCCTTGTAGCTCGTCTCCTTCTCACCCTTGAGGTCGTCCGAGTAGTCGAGTTCCTTCTGCGGTCCGCCGACGATCGAGTACTGCTTCGTCTGCTCGCCGTAGTAGATCCGCTGCTCGAAGTCCGTGCCGAACATGCCCTTGGAGGGCAGGTCGGACTGGGTGAAGTCGGGCGCGCCCTGGTCTCCGACCGTGGTGCCCTTGGCGGCGACCACTCCGTAGCCGTGCGTGTACTTGAAGTGGTCGTTGATCCAGTTGTTCTTCGGGATGCCGCCGATGTTCAGCTCGCGCAGCCCGATCACCGTGTCCTGGCCGCTGTACCGGTCCACGGCGAGCGTGGACGGGAAGGCGTAGTAGCCCTTGACCTGCTGGAGCTGCTGGAAGGCCGGCGAGACGATGTTCGGGTCGAGGAGGCGGACGCTGGCGGTCGTGTCGGCCGCCTTGCGCAGCTTGGTCCGGTCCTGCGTCTGCGGCACGCCCGGATAGTCCTTGACCTCGGAGCCCGCGATCCCGTAGGCGTCGCGCGTCGCCTTGATGTTCTTCTCGACGTACGGGGATTCCTTGGCCTGCTCGTTCGGCTGGACCTGGAACTTCTGCACGATCGCCGGGTACAGGCCGCCGATCAGGATCGCCGAGAGCACCATCAGGCCGAAGCCGATGACCGGCAGCTGCCAGGTGCGGCGCCACAGGGTCGCGAAGAACAGGACGGCGCAGATCGCCGCGATGGCGACGAGGATCGTCTTCGCCGGGAGGTACGCGTTCGCGTCGACGTAGCGCAGGCCGGTCCAGTTGTCGGCTGCCTTGAAGTCACTGGACTTCACCGCGAGGCCGTACCGGTCGAGCCAGTACGCGACCGCCTTCAGCGTGACGAAGAGGCCGAGCAGCACCGACAGGTGACCGGTCGCGGCGGCGGTGGCCCGGGCGCCCGGGCTCGTCACGCGCAGTCCGCCGTACAGGTAGTGCACGACCGCTGCGGCGATCACCGACAGGACGACCGCGGCGAAGCCGAAGCCCAGCAGGAAGCGGTACCAGGGCAGGTCGAAGGTGTAGAACGACACGTCGAGGTGGAACTCGGGGTCCTTCTGCCCGAAGGGCACCCCGTTGACGTACATCAGCCAGGTCTTCCACTGGCCCGCCGCCGAGGCGCCCGCGATCAGGCCGACGATCACGGCGATGCCCAGGAGCAGCCACTTCTTGTACGGGGCGATGCTCATCCGGTAGCGGTCGAGGCTCTGCTGCTCCATCGACATCGCGCTGAGCGGCGGACGCAGCCGGTGCGCCAGCCAGATGTTGAACCCGACGGCACCCGCCATCAGCAGGCCGAAGACGGCGAAGAGGCCGATCTTCGTCCACAGGGTGGTGGTGAAGACCGTGGAGTACTTCACCGAGCGGAACCAGAGCCAGTCCGTCCAGAAGCCCGCGAACATGATGAAGAGCATGGCCAGGACGGCCAGGACGCCCAAGGTCATGAGGAGAGTGCGGGCTCGCCGGGACGGGCGGCCGACTCTCATCCGTGGCCCCGAAGGGCCTCCGCCGCGGTCCGGCATCTGGAAAGCCAAGGTGCGCACCTCGAAAGTCGCTGAGTCTGGTATTGAACGGGCACCCGATCCTAGAGCCCCACTCATCCAACTTTCCGGGGCCTTGGTCAGTTCCCGGTATCGGGTGGAAAGGAGGCAGGATGTTGTCCATGTCCAACCTTTCCCCTTCCCCCGGCACGCCCATGGCGGCCAGCCCGCTGACCCGCGCCTGCCTCGAAATCGACGAGTACGCGGCCGGACTCGGCTGGGACAAGCCCGCCCGGCTGTTCGCGCTCGTGGACACCGCCCGGCTCAAGAAGCAGGAGCCGCGCCTCGCGAGCCAGCTCGGCCTCGACCAGGACGACGCGGGCAAGTCCTCCCTCACCCCGGTCGAGCAGGACGAGGTCCCGGCCGGGACCCCGCTCGACAAGTTCCTGGGCACCATCGCCTGGCCCGCCGCGGTCGTCGGCTGCGCGCTGACGGTGGAGCGGCTGATGCTGCCGCCGTCCGCGGAGGCCTCCGTACCGGAGGGGCTGAGCGACAAGCAGCTGGCGAAGTGGGTGGCCGGGCACCCGGAGCGGCAGGAGGTACGCCTGACGGTGGCCGTCCTTCGCGACGGCTCGCGCGAGTCGGCCGTGCGGCTGCGCGAGAAGGACTCCTCGACCGAGGTCCTCACCGGCGGGAACCTGGTGCCCGGGCTGGCCGAGGCGCTGGCCGCGACCTTCTCGTAGTACTCGTAGCGGGGTGGCCGGGGGGCCGGTCAGGGCTTGGCGCCGCACTGCGGCAGCCCGGCCGTGTCCCCCTTGCTGATCTTCTGCAGCGCCTGCGTGGCGTCCCCGATGGTGGAGACCTTCACCAGGGTCAGCCCGTCGGGCACGTGGACGGCCGCGGCGGCGCAGTTCTCGGCCGGGGTCAGGAAGTACTCGGCGCCGGCCTGGCGGGCTCCGATGGTCTTCATCTGGATGCCGCCGATGGGCCCGACCTTGCCCGCGTCGTCGATGGTGCCGGTGCCCGCCACGAACGTGCCGCCGGTCAGGTCCTCCGGGGTGAGCTTGTCGACGATGCCGAGGGCGAACATCAGCCCGGCGCTGGGACCGCCGACGTCGGCGAGCTTGATGTCGATCGTGAACGGGAAGGTGTGGTCGGTCCCGGCCCGGATGCCGACGATGGCGTGGCCGTCGCCCTCCGCCTTGCCCGCGGTGACGGTGACCTTGGTGGAGCCGGTGGGTTCGCGGTTCGCCTTCACGGCCTCGGCCGCGTCCGCGGCGGGGACGATGGTGAACTCGACGGGCTCGCCGGGCTTGTGCTTGGTGACCAGCTTGGCCACGTCCTCGGGGGCGGTGACGGGGGCGCCGTCCACGGCCTTGACGACGTCACCGGCGTGCAGCGTGCCGTCGGCGGGGCTGGCCTTGACCACGGAGGAGACGATGACGCGGGCGGAGACCGGGATGCCGAGCTGCTTGAGGGCGGCCACCTTGGCGCTCTGCTGCGACTGGCTGAACTCCTCGGCGTTCTCCTGAGTGGACTCCGCGTCCGTCTTGCCGTCCGGGTAGAGGTTCTCGTGCGGTACGACGATGTTGTCGCCGGCCAGCCACCCGTACACCGCTTCCACCAGGTTCATGTCGTAGTCCGCGCCCGTGACGCGGACCGTCGTCATGTTGAGGTGGCCGCTCGTCGGGTACGTCTTGCGCCCCGCGATGTTGAGGACGGGCTCGCCGTGCGAGTCCCCGAGCGTGTTCACGGTCGGCCCGGGGCTCATCTCGGAGTACGGGACCTTGATGAACACCCCTGCGCAGAGCAGCGCGAACAGCATGAGGGTGGAGGCGAGCATCGTCGCAGTGCGGCGTGGCATGGATCCGACAGTACGGGACGGCTTTGGCGGGCGGCCCGTGGGGCCGGTCCGTACGGGGCCGTGCGCGGAGCCCTCGGGCTCCGGGTGATCTCGGGGCATCTCGCGGGACGCGTCAGACGGCGTCGGAACCGGAGTGAGCCTCTGCCTTGTGCCGGGTCTGTTCGGCCTTTCCCATGGCTTCGCGGAATCGCGCGTAGCCGGCGAGCTCGGATATGTCGCCTTGTGTGCGGTCGCGTGCCGCCCAGCTGCCCCATATCGCCGCTCCGATCGCGGCGAACAGCGGAATCAGCAACCACGCCAGTGACGCCATGGGCGTGCCTCCCTACCCCGAAGTACGTGTCGTTGGTGGCTTCAACGCTGCTGCCCGGGAAGGGGTTACGCAAATCGAGGGCGTGTTGCGCGGCCGAACGGGTGCGAGGCTACCCCCTTCCGGGGGCGGTCCCGCGACCGGGGGTTCGGCCGGCGCCGGGTTCAGCAGGCGCCCACCCACTCCTCGCTGCCGTCGGCGAAGGACCCCTCGTCCAGAGCCGCCCTCGCACGGATCGGCGCCGGGGCGCCTCACAGGCTTCGGACGCCCGCGCCGGACTCCGTCCGCCGGCCCGCTCGGTCCGCTCGGTCGGCGTTCAGCAGGCGCCCACCCACTCCTCGGTGCCGTCGGCGAAGGTCTGGTGCTTCCAGATCGGGACCTCGTGCTTCAGGTCGTCGATCAGCATGCGGCAGGCCTCGAAGGCCTCGCCGCGGTGCGGGCAGGACACGGCGACGACGACGGCCAGGTCACCGACGGCCAGGTCGCCCACGCGGTGCACGGCGGCCAGGGCGCGGACCGGGTACTTCGCCACGACGCGCTCGGCGACCCGGCGCATCTCGGCCTCGGCCGTCGGGTGGCAGGAGTAGCCGAGCGAGTCGACGTCCGCGCCGCTGTCGTGGTTGCGCACCGTGCCGACGAAGAGCGTCGTGCCGCCCGTCGCGTCGTCGCCGACGGCCTGGAAGACCTCGTCGATCGAGAGCGGGGTGTCACGGATCGCGAGCAGCCGGATCGGGTCCTGTGCGGCCTGCTCGCCGGGGTGATCGAAGTGCGGTGCCATGTCTTCATCGTGCCCTAGCCGCTGACGAGGCGAAATAGCTGATTCACCCGCGCCGCGCCCGCCTGCTTGGGAGCCTCCTACAGAAATCCCCGCATTCCGAACCCCGCCGGCCGTGGAGGAGCGGGGTCCGGGCGGGGCCCCGGACAGCCCGGGCGGGGCCCCGGGCAGCCCGGGCGGGGCCCCGGGCCGCCCCCGCGACGCCGCCGCGTGACCCGGGCCCGGACGGGCGGCCGCCGGGTCAGATGCCCCGGCGCCTGCGGGCCGCCCGCACCACGGCGGCGGCACCGAGCAGCGCGACCGTCGCGCCCGCCGCGCCCGCGGCGGTGGCGTCCTTGCGGCCCAGCCGGCGGCCCACGACGGTGTGCCGGCCCGCGACCTCCTGGAGGAGCTCGGCCAGCACCTCCTCGTTGGTCCAGCGCGGCCGCCAGCCCGCCGCGTGCAGCCCGCTGACGCTGACCACCCACGGGTGCATGGTGTAGGCGAGGTCCCCGGCCGGGGAGGGCGTCAGGCCGATCCGGTGCAGCCGGGCCGCGGCTCCCAGGGCGACCGCCGAGGGGAGTTCCATGCGGCGGATCCCGCTCAGCTCCTCGACCTCCTCCTGCTCCAGCCAGCCCTCGCAGCCCACCGCGAGCTCGCCCTCGACCTTTTCCAGCGCCGCGTACTCCAGCGCGCTGACCAGGTCCTCGACGTGGCAGAACTGCCAGGTGGGGCGGGAGCCGGCGACCACGAGCAGGCGCGGTGACTCGAAGTACCGGGTGAGGGCGGTGTCCGTACCGCCGACCAGGACCGCGGGACGGATCACGGTGACGTTCAGGCCGGGGTGGGCGCGGGGGGCCCGGCGGCCGAGGCGCTCGATCTCCAGCAGGTCGCCGACGCCGGTCGCCTCGGCGGTGGCCCGCAGCTCGGAGTCCTCGGAGAGCGGGATGTCGTTGTCGGGCAGGGCCCCGTAGACCATCGCGGAGGTGCACAGCACGACCCGGTGCACGCCGGCCGCCGCGGCGGCCGTCAGCACGGTCTGGGTCCCGCGCACGTTGTACGCCGTGCGGGCCGCCGGGTCCGTCTCCAGATCCAGGTCCAGGGCGAGGTGCACCACGACGTCGGCGCCGCGCAGCTTCTCGGCGATCGCGGGGTCCCGTACGTCCAGGACGTGCCACTGCGCGGCCGCGCAGTCGCCACGCCGCTCGTCGATGGCCACGACCTGCTTGACCTCGTCGGAGGCCGCCAGGCGGGTCACCAGGGCCGCGCCGACGCCCGACGCGGCGCCGGTGACGGCGATCACGGGGCCTCGCACGGCAGGGTTTCGCGGCTGGCGAACATCGTGCGCGCCGTCGCTCCGCTCGGGGCGGTTTTCGGCGTCGGGCCTGTACTCGTCCGAGCCGTGCTTGTCCAAAGCGTGCGGATCTGGGGAACTCACCAGGCGTCTCCAGCGGTTGTCTTCAGTAGGGACGCGCCGTGACGCGTACCCACCAGGTGATGTCCATCCTGCCGCAGCCCAGGAGTCGGCGGAGCACCGAGCCCGCAAGCGGTTCCGGTGTCTACGCTGGGTGGTGTTGTCGGACCATTGCCCGTCGGCACCCGCCGGCGGCCCTACGAGCCGAGGAAACCCGTGAGCGACACCCCATTCGGATTCGGCCTTCCGCCGGAGGAGCCGGAAGACGGCGACGAAGGCAAGAAGAAGGGCAATCAGGGCGGCCAGGGCGGCCCGAATCCGTTCGGGTTCCCCGGCATGGGCCTGCCGGGCGGCGCGGGCGGTCCCGGCGGCGCGGACAATCCGTTCGCGGCGATGTTCGGCTCGATGAACCCGAACGACCTGGGCGCGGCCTTCCAGCAGCTCGGCCAGATGCTCAGCTACGAGGGCGGTCCCGTGAACTGGGACATGGCCAAGGACATCGCGCGCCAGACCGTGGCACAGGGCACGGCGGACGGCGTGAAGGACGCGAGCGTCGGCATCGCCGAGAAGGCCGCCGTGGACGAGGCCGTGCGTCTGGCCGATCACTGGCTCGACGGCGTGACCTCGCTGCCCTCGGGCGCCACCACGGCCGTCGCCTGGAGCCGCGCCGAGTGGGTGGAGGCGACCCTCCCGGTGTGGAAGGAGCTCGTGGACCCGGTCGCCGAGCGGGTCGGCGCGGCCATGGGCAGCGTGCTGCCCGAGGAGATGCAGGCCATGGCGGGCCCGCTGCTCGGGATGATGCGCTCCATGGGCGGCGCCATGTTCGGCCAGCAGATCGGCCAGGCCGTGGGCGTGCTCGCGGGCGAGGTCGTCGGCTCGACCGACATCGGGCTGCCGCTGGGCCCGGCCGGCAAGGCCGCGCTGCTGCCGCTGAACATCGAGGGCTTCGGCAAGGACCTGAGCGTCCCGGCGGACGAGGTGCGGCTGTACCTGGCCCTGCGCGAGGCGGCCCACGCCCGGCTGTTCGCCCACGTGCCGTGGCTGCGCTCGCACCTGTTCGGCGCGGTCGAGGGCTACGCCCGCGGCATCAAGGTCGACACCTCGAAGCTGGAGGACGTGGTCGGACAGCTGGACCCGTCGAACCCGGAGCAGTTGCAGGAAGCGCTGCAGGGCGGCATGTTCCAGCCGCAGGACACTCCCGAGCAGAAGGCCGCGCTGGCCCGCCTGGAGACGGCGCTCGCGCTGGTCGAGGGCTGGGTCGACGCGGTGGTCCACGAGGCGGCGAAGCCGCGCCTGACCTCGGCGGACGCGATGCGCGAGACCATGCGCCGGCGGCGCGCCTCGGGCGGTCCGGCGGAGCAGACCTTCGCGACGCTGATCGGACTGGAGCTGCGGCCGCGCCGGCTGCGCGACGCCTCGCGGCTGTGGGCCTCGCTCACGGACGCGCGCGGTGTGGACGGCCGTGACGGGCTGTGGGAGCACCCTGACATGCTGCCGACGGCCTCGGACCTGGACGACCCGGACGGCTTCGTGCACCGCGAGCAGCTGGACTTCTCCGAGCTCGACAAGATGCTCGGCGAGGCGGCCCAGAAGCGCGACGAGGAAGACGGCGGGGAGAAGTGAGCCTGCACGACGACGCGGTCCTCGTACTGAAGCGCTACGAGGACCAGCCCGATCTGCGCGATGTCTACCTGGAGCACCTGGCCGCCCATCCGGACGGGGTCTACAAGCCGTGCGGGGCCGGGCACGTCACCGGCAGCGCGCTGGTGATCGACCCGGAGCGGCAGCGCGTCCTGCTGACCCTGCACAAGAAGCTGGGCATGTGGCTGCAGATGGGCGGCCACTGCGAGCCCGGCGACACGACCCTCGCCGAGGTGGCGCTGCGCGAGGCCCGCGAGGAGTCCGGCATCGCGTCCGGGCTGAGCCTGGTGCCCGGCGGGCCGGTGCGCCTCGACCGGCATCCGATCCCGGCGCCCTGCCACTGGCACCTGGACGTGCAGTACGCGGCGCTGGCACCGGCCGGTGCGGTGGCGGAGATCAGCGAGGAGTCCCTGGACCTGCGCTGGTTCCCGTACGAGGAGGTGGCGGCGGTGGCCGACGCCTCGGTCGTGCGGCTGCTGGAGGCGACGTTGGCCCGTCTCGACGCGGCTCGGCACGTGGCGTCGTGACGTGACGTGAGGAAGGGGCGGACCCGGCGGCCCGGGTCCGCCCCACGTACCTCGCCGTGCCTATGCCGCACTAGTTCCAGGCGTTGTTCTGGTTCTGCGCGTGCGAGCCGTGCTGGCCCATGCCGAACTGCGCCGCTGCCCCCTGGCCTAGCTGGGCGTTCTGCGGCGGCAGCACCTCGCTGGGCTGCACCAGGGCGAAACCGGTGCCGAGGAAGCTCAGCTCCCAGCCCTCACCGGTGTTGCCGCGCCGGCGCCACACTCCGGAGGAGTGCGTCTGGGCCTGCATCTGCACCCGCAGCGAGGTGGACCAGGCGACGATCGCGTCCGCGTCGGCGTTGACGTACTTGTCGGGCGTGACCTGCATCATCAGCGGCTGCCCGGAGGTCATCAGCGCGACCTTGCCGCGGCCGGTGATGTTGAGCTGGTACTTGCCGGACCCGGAGATTCCGTACTGGCTGTCCACCGCGATGGCCTCGGTGTGCAGGGTGGAGTCCAGGGCCAGCACGTAGCTGCTGTCGACGGTGAGGCCGTCCTGGTCCACGTCCACGACGTGGACATACTGGGCCAGGTTGGCCAGGTAGACCGTGCCCTGCCCGGAGCAGCGCATGAGGTCGAGGCCCTCGCCGGTGCGGGCGCGGGCGGTGCGCTGGGTGGTGCTCTGGTACTCGCCGTCGAAGTCGATGATCCCCTGGTAGGCGACCATCGCGCCCTTGCGGGCGAGTACGTCGTCGTGGCCGGTCAGCGAGACCCGCAGCAGCTGCGGGTTCTGGACGGCGTACCGCTCCTGGGACTGCGCCTCGGCGTGGGCGAAAAGTGCGCTCTGCATGATGTGTCCGCTCCCCCTCAGCCCCGGGCCCGGAGCCGGTCGGTGCTGTCCTCGCTGGGCTGTACGACGACGATGCCCTGGCCGGAGAAGGCCATCTGGTAGGCCTCCCCGCTGCCCCGGCCGATCATCGACGAGGCCTTGAAGCTGCGCTTCCCCTTGATCTTGAGATTCGGCGACCAGGCGACGAGCGCGTCCGGGTCGACGTACGTCTCGTCCTCGCCGCGACCGCAGTCGACCACGATCGGGGTGCCCCGGGAGGTGATCGCGACCCATCCGGTGCCGGCGACCTGCACGTTGAACAGGCCCTGGCCGGCGAACTTCGCCATGCCCTTGACCCGCTCGACGCCCCACTGGAGGTGGGCGTCGAAGGCGAGCAGGTTGGTGCCGTTGACGGAGAGGGCGTCGTTGTTGAGGTTGATGACGACGACGTCGGCGCCGTAGTCGGCGAGGTAGAGCAGGCCGTCGCCGGTGCACTTCATCAGCGGGGCACCCTCGCCGGTGAGCCACTGCGAGGCCATCTGGCGGACGGCCGGCGGGTTGGGCTCGTACTGGACGAAGCCCTCGTACGCGACCATCGAGCCGGTGCGGGCGAAGAGGTCCTGGCCGCTCTGCATGGCGACCTTGAGCATGGCCCGGCCGTGGTTCTCCATGCGGGCCGTGACGGGCGTCGGGGCGTAGCCCGCGAGCTGCTGGTTCATTGCGTTCATGTCGGGCTCCCTCAGACCTCGTACGGCTGGACGACGATGAAGTTGCCGGGAGCGCCGCGGAACTGGAGGTTCACGGTCTCCCCGCTGTGGCCGGGATAGGCGTTGCGCCGGAGCCGGACCTGACTGGAAATGATCACCTGTGAGGCGGCCGACCACGCCACGATGGCGTTGCTGTCCGCGAAGGTGGTCGGGGTGACGGGGAGGACCACCGGGACGCCGTGCGTCTTGACGATCACGGTCCCGGTCCCCTGGAACTGCATGGTGAACAGGGCGCCGCCGGGGATGCCGTGGCCCTCGATGCGGCGGACCTCGTGCTGGAGCGACTCGTCGAAGGCGAGGACGTTCTCGGCGGAGACGCAGATCGCGTCGCCCTGGAGCTCGATGGCGTGCAGGTGGGAGCCGTTCTCCGCGAGGAAGACCTGGCCGCGGCCGGTGCAGCGCATGAGCTGCATCTCCTGACCGGTGGCGTTGCCCACGACGCGGCCGGCGAAGCCCGCGCCCTTGTAGCTGAAGTCGACCTTGCCCTGGTACAGGACCATGCTGCCCTGGCGGGCGAGCACGGCCTGGCCGCCCATCGACAGGTCGACGCGCATGAGCTGCTGGTTCTGCGCGGTCCAACGGGCGCCCGTCGGGGCTTCCTTGTACGGCTGGAGCGCGGCGGCGAGACCGGCTGCGGCGGGGGCGGGGGCCTGCTGGGCGTAGCCGGGCTGCTGGCCGGCGGGAGGGTACTGGCCGGGCGCCTGGCCCGGTACCTGCCCGTAGCCCGGCTGCTGCCCGTAGGGGGCAGGGGCCGGAGCGGGCGCGGGGACCTGGCCGTACGAGTGCTGCTGCGCCGGCTGGCCGTACGGCGCGGGGGCGGGCGGGGCGAGCGGCGCGGCCATGGTGGGCGCACTGTGCTGGGGGTACGCCTGAGGCTGCGGGGCGGCGGCGGGCGGCGCGCCGAAGGCGGGCGCGGGAGCCGGGGCCTGCGGGGCCGGGGCCTGCGGGGCCGGGGCCTGGGGAGCCGGGGCCTGGGCGGGGGCGCCGAAGGACGGTGCCTGGGCCTGCGGCGGCGGGGCGAATCCCGGCGCGGCGCCGCCCTGGGCCGGGGCCGGCTGCTGCGGCTGCTCCTCTTCGGCGACCTCGCCGCCGAAGTTCTTGAGCAGCGCGGCGAGTCCGCCGTCGAAGCCCTGGCCGACGGCGGCGAAGCGCCACACGTCCTTGAGGTAGAAGTCGCCGAGCATCACGGCCCGCTCGGTGGTGAACTCCGCACCGGTGAACGAGTACCGGACGACTTCCTCGCCGCCCGCGACGATCCGGATGTAGCCCGGTCCGATCTGAGACATCTGGCCGGCGCCGTCGATGGTGGCGGTGAAGGACAGCTTGTGGATGGAGGCCGGCACGCGGTCCAGGGTCACCCGGAAGGATTCGGTGTCTCCGGCCTGGGCGCCGAGCTGCTGGATGGACTCCTCGGGCGACTTCGGCTGGTTGAAGAAGACGAAGTAGCGGTCGTCGGACAGCTGCTCGTTCGCGTCGAGGCCGAAGCAGCTGATGTCGAAGGTGAGTCCGGGTCCGGCGATCTGGACGCCCACGTACAGATCCGTGCCCGGCGTCAGATCACTGATCTTGGCCTTGTGGCCCCGTTGGAATTCCCTGGCCATACGTAACGACCGTCCCCCATCCCGACTGTGAATGCGTGCCGCTCAGGCTAACGGCAACTGCCGACATCCGGCCAAGTCGGTACCGACCCGGTACATATCACCGTCCGTGACAGTGCGTGTGGCTGACGCGCTACTCACCGCGGGCGGCGGGGACCTTCGGGAGGCGCTCGGCGGCGACGATTCCCTCCAGGTACCCGCGGGCCCGCTCGGTCCGCGGATACGCCTCCAGCAGTTCCCAGAAGCGGGGGCCGTGGCCGGGGACGAGCAGGTGGGCCAGCTCGTGCAGGAGGACGTAGTCGACGACGTACTCCGGCATCCCCTGGAGGCGGTGGGAGAGCCGGATGCTGCCTTCGGCCGGGGTGCAGGAGCCCCAGCGGGTGTTCTGGTTGGTGACCCAGCGGACCGAGCGGGGGCGGGCACGGCCGGTGAAGTACTGCTCGGACAAACGCTCGGCGCGCTCGGTGAGTTCCGTGTCGCCGAGGGTGCGCTTGCTCTCCTGGGCGGCCAGCTTGTCGAGCATCACGCCCACCCAGCGCCGCTCCTCGGCCTCGGACATCCGGGCAGGGATGAGGACGACCGTACGGTCACCCTCGCGATAGGCGGATACGGTCCTGCGGCGGCGCGCGCTCCGGCGGACTTCGACGGCGCGCTGCGGTGGGTCGGCGGACACGCCACGACGGTACCCGGTAGCCGCGGCGGAAGTCCCGCCCGTCCGGCGGTCGATCGCGATCGATTCGCAGCCGGTATCCGCAAGACCCCATTTCTCCATCTCATATGCCTAATACACCTCGGCTGTGGACAAATTCCCGCACCGAATGCGGCGGACGGGCAGTGTTGCGGGAGACCGGAAAACGGGACGGCGCCGGTGCGCACGTCGAAATCGAGGGGGCGGCCGTGTATCCGAAGGTGAAGCCGGCGCTGGCAAGGGCCTGGCGGGATCTGCAGACGGTTCAGTTCGGGGTGACCCCCGACCACGCGGTGGTGCTCGGCCCCGTCGACACGGCGACGGGCGCGCTCATCGACCGGATCGACGGGACGCGGCGGATGGAGCTGTTGCGGGCCGAGGCCGCGGGGATGGGACTGCCGGACGGCCTGGCCGACGAACTGGTCCGGCGGCTGGCCGGGGCCGGGCTGCTCGACGACGCCACGGCGGGTGGTCCGCGCGCCCAGGCCGTGCGCAAACGGCCGGAGGCCCTGGAGCGGCTGGGGCCCGACCTGGGCTCGCTCTCCCTGGTCCACCGGGAGCCGGGCGGGGACTTGCGGGGGATCGCCGCGCGCCGGGCGATACGGGTGCAGGTGCGCGGGAGCGGCCGGGTGGGCGCGTTGATCGCCGCGGTCCTGTCGGGAGCCGGTGTGGGCGGCGTCGAGGTGCTCGACGGGGGCCGGGTGGAGCCCGGGGACGTGGCGCCGGGCGGGTTCGGGTCCGGCAGCGTGGGCCGGCCGCGGGGCGAGGCCGCGGGCAGGCTGGTGCGCGAGTCCGCTCCGGGGCGAGCGCCGCGCGCCGGGGAGAGCGGGGGCCCGGAGCCCGGGCTCGCCCTGGTGGTGGTCGCGCCCCGCGACGGGCTGCAGGCCTGGGCCCCCGATCCGGACACCGCGGCCGACTGGGTGGCGACGGGCGTCCCGCACCTGTACGCGGGGGTGCTGGAGGGCACCGGACTGGTGGGGCCGCTGGTGCTGCCGGGCACGACGGCGTGCGCGGGGTGCATGGAGCGCGAGCGCGTGGATCTGGATCCGGCCTGGCCGAGGATGCTGGTGCAGTGGCGCTCGGCGCACCGCCGCCGGGCGGGCGGCGCCTGTGACCTGGGCCTGTCCACGATGGTGGCCGGCCTGGCCGCGGCCCACGCGCTGTCCTTCCTGGACGGCGAACTGCCCGCCTCCACCGCCTCCCGCTGGGAGGCCGCGCTCCCGGCCCTGCACTGGCAGCGCAGCCCGGTCGGCCCGCACCCGGACTGCCCCTGCGGCGCGAGCGCCGGTCGTCCAGCTGTGCTCCAGCGACTGGGAGGAGGATCGGGAGGGGATCCTCCGGAGGGGCCATGACAGGATGCGTGGGTCGGAGGGGTCTTCCCACACCGCCGCTTGCGGCGCAGCTGTCTGGGACATGGAGGGGCGTATGTCTGATCTTCCCCGGAAGGCGGTCACCCGTACCGTCAAGCTGGCCGCGCTGCCGCTCGGCATCGCGGGGCGGGCGACCTGGGGGCTGGGCAAGCGGATCGGCGGCAAGTCGGCGGAGATAGTGGCGCGCGAGCTCCAGCAGCGCACCGCCGAGCAGCTGTTCCGGACGCTCGGGGAGCTGAAGGGCGGCGCCATGAAGTTCGGGCAGGCCCTGTCGGTCTTCGAGTCGGCCCTGCCCGAGGAGGTCGCGGGGCCCTATCGGGCGGCGCTGACCAAGCTTCAGGAAGCGGCTCCGCCGCTGCCCACGGCCACGGTGCACCAGGTGCTGGCGGACCGGCTGGGCGCGGACTGGCGGGACCTGTTCGAGGAGTTCGAGGACAAGCCGGCCGCGGCGGCCTCGATCGGGCAGGTGCACCGGGCGGTGTGGCACGACGGCCGGCAGGTGGCGGTCAAGGTCCAGTACCCGGGGGCCGGCGAGGCGCTGCTGTCGGACCTGAAGCAGCTGGCCCGGTTCGCGGGTCTGCTGGGGCCGCTGATACCGGGCATGGAGATCAAGCCGCTCATCAAGGAGTTGCGCGACCGGGTCGCGGAGGAGCTCGACTACGAGCTGGAGGCCGAGGCGCAGCGGACGCACGCGGACGCGTTCGAGGGCGACCCCGACGTCGTGGTGCCGGATGTCGTGCACCAGGGCGACCAGGTTCTGGTGACCGAGTGGTTGGAGGGGACTCCGCTGTCGGAGGTGATAGCCGACGGCACCGAGGAGGAGCGTGACCGCGCCGGTCAGTTGCTGGCCCGGTTCCTCTTCTCCGGTCCCGCCCGCACCGGGCTGCTGCACGCGGACCCGCACCCGGGCAACTTCCGGCTGATATCGGGGCCGGAGGGCCGGATGCGGCTGGGCGTCCTGGACTTCGGCACGGTCGACCGGCTGCCGGGCGGCTGGCCCAAGCCCATCGGCAGGTCCCTGCGGATGACGCTGGACGGTGACGCCGAGGGGGTCTATGGACACCTGTGCGCCGAGGGGTTCGTGAAGGAGTCCATCGAGCTGGACCCGGATGCGGTACTGGACTACCTCAAGCCGATCATCGAGCCCGCCGAGGCCGAGGAGTTCACCTTCACGCGGGCGTGGCTGCGCGGCCAGGCGGCGCGGATCGCCGATCCCCGGTCCCCCGCACACCAGTTGGGTCGGCAGATCAACCTGCCGCCCTCGTACCTGCTGATCCACCGGGTCACGCTGAGCACCATCGGGGTGCTGTGCCAGCTGGGCTCGACGGTGCGGCTGCGGGACGAACTGGACTCCTGGCTGCCGGGATTCGCGCCCGCGGAGTGAGCCGCGAGCGGGCGGGCCGGCTCCGGGTCACCACCAGGAGGAGTCGAGCCTGCCCTCGATCGCCCGGATGTTGGCCCGGGCGCAGTCGTGACAGAAGTAGTGCCTGCTGCCGTTTTCCATGGAGCAGGTCCAGGTGATCGGGGCGCCGTCCGGAGACCGGGCACCGCAGCGCGCGCAGACGACGGGCTGGGCCTCGGATCCCGGCTTGGCGGGGTGGGGAGTCGGCTGGTCCACCTCCAGACGATATCCCCGTACGGGGCGGACAGGGCTGCGCAACGCACCGGGGGGACCGGTCCGTTCGGACCGGTCCCCCAAGGCATCGTGTCTGTGCTGTTCAGAGCCTCGCAGCTGCAGGGCTCTTAGTGCATGACGGCCATGGCGAGCGCACGCCGGGCGCGCATCGAGACGCGCTCGGCTCGCCGCTGCATGCGGCGGGCGGCGATCAGGCGCACGGCGTGACGCTCGGCGTCCACCTCACGCATGCGGTCGTCCATATGGGCGCGAGCCAGGGCTTCTGGGATGAGTTGCATTTCGCGGGTCCTGTTCTGACGCGAGGTGATCGCGCCTGCGGTGATGAAGTCTGCGGTGGCGGAGCCGTGCGGCTGCTCGCTCGTGGAGTGGGCGGTCATGAGGGCCTGCTTCAGGGGGTCGTGCGTGAGGGGGCGGTCGATGGTTCCGTGGGCGGTCATGCCGCGACAACCGGGTTCTTGCGCGGACGGCCACGCGGCCGCTTGCGGGCGACGACGACACCCTGGACGAAGAGCTCGCCACCCCAGACGCCCCAGGGCTCGCGGCGCTCGGTCGCACCGGCGAGGCAGGCCTCGACCAGCGGGCAGGTGCGGCAGAGGGACTTGGCGTACTCGACGTCCGCCGGGGACTCGGCGAAGAAGACCTCGGGGTCGAAGGTGCGGCACGGGACGGGTACGCCGAGGTTCTCGATGGCGTCGTCGAGCGCGGTCAGCGCGGTGAGCGGGGTCAAGGTGTGGTCCTCCGGGACTGCGGGCGGGGAGATCGTTTGGGTCTGCGGTGCGGACGGGGCGTGCGCTTCGAGTTGCACGGTGGTTTCTTCCTCGTCTTGGTCGTCTAGTCGTTCCGGCCGGTCGGCCGGATTCGGCTGGGGTTCTGCCAGTCCCGAGGCGCCTTGCCGTCGTCCCCGTTCGGGGACAAACAGAAGGGCCGCGGATCCCGGGTGGGGTTCCGCGGCCCTGAAGGCGCCGGCCTGATCATGCGATCAGGCTGGATCACTCCAGGGTTCGAGCCCACGGAAGGCCCACATCAGGTGGTGCTGCTGCTTCGTCGTCTGCTTGGTCTGGCGCTTGAATCCGGCACTGGCGGCACCGGCTGCGGCGGCGAAGCCATAGGCGCCATGCGCCTGGGCTTCCGCTGCCAGTACTGCCACCGGTGCCTGGGTCGGTCGCTCATTGCGCTCGCTGACCGGAAGGGTCGCCAGCAGGGCGGGGATGTCAGCGGAAATCGCGGACACACCGGTACCCAGGAGGGAGACGGAACCGAGCAGGCAGGAAGCGTCGACCGAGCGATCGGTCATTTTGGTGAAGGTCATGAAGCTGGTCACTGGTCTCGCCTCCTCTCGGCGTCTCGGGGACGGGGGCCCGGGGGCCCGTCCCATGCGTATTCGGATAAGTACAGCACGGAACCAGGGCTTCGGAGAAGCCACCGTTTCCGTTGCTAAGAACCTATGGGGATTCGCTGGGCATGTGCAAACTATTTTTCCGACGAGTTTCTACGCGTCGTCAGACTCCTCGAACCCAGGCTCCTCACCTGCACAGATGGCCAGCACGTCGGCTCCGTACCGGTCGAGCTTGCGCGCACCCACGCCGGAGATCATCGAGAGCTCGCCCGCTTCGGAGGGTGCGGCCTCCGCGATCGCCATCAGCGTCTTGTCCGTGAAGACGCAGTAGGGGGGCAGGCCCTGCTCCTTCGCCTGGGCCCGGCGCCACTCCCGCAGCCGCTCGTAGAGACCCTCGTCCATATCGGACGGGCAGTCCTCGCAGCGCATCAGTTTCAGCTCGCCGGCCTCGGTCAGGGTCTTGCCGCAGACGCGGCAGAGCACCGGCCCGCGGCGCCCGTGCTTGCGGGCCGCCCGCTCGCCCGCGCCGCCCGGCCCCGTTCCCGGGGCCGCGGAACCCGGCCGCAGGCCGTTCAGGAAGCGGCTGGGGCGTCGTGAGGCCCGGCCTCCCGGGGCCCGCGAGAGCGCCCAGGAGAGGGTCAGGTGCAACCGTGCCCGGGTGACGCCGACATAGAGCAGCCGGCGCTCCTCCTCGACCTGCTCGTCGGTCTTGGCGTAGGTGATCGGCACCATGCCGTCGGTGAGGCCGACGAGGAACACGGCGTCCCACTCCAGGCCCTTGGCCGCGTGCAGCGAGGCCAGGGTGACGCCCTGCACGGTCGGGGCGTGCTGGGCGGCCTTGCGCTCGTCGAGCTCGACGGTGAGGTCCGCCAGGGTGGCCCCGGGCCGCATCCGGGCGAAGTCCTCGGCGAGGCGGACCAGGGCGGCCAGCGATTCCCACTGGTCGCGCACCGCGCCGGAGCCGGCCGGCGGCTGGGCGGTCCAGCCGGTGGAGCTGAGCACGGCCCGGACCTGGGAGCCGAGCTCGACGACATCGTCGAGCAGCGGGTCGTTCCCGCCGGACCGGGCGGCTCCGCGCAGCGCGAGGATCGCCTTCTGGACCTCTCCGCGCTCGAAGAAGCGCTCGGCTCCGCGCAGCTGGTAGGGGACCCCGGCGTCGGCGAGGGCCTGCTCGTACACCTCGGACTGGGCGTTGATGCGGTACAGGACGGCGATCTCGCCGGCCGGTACGCCCGCCGCGATCAGGTCGCGGACCCGCGCGGCGACGCCCTCGGCCTCGGCGGGCTCGTCCGGGTATTCGGCGTAGACCGGGTCGGGGCCGGTCTCGCGCTGCGAGATCAGCTCCAGGCGGTGCTCGGCGGCCCGGCCCTTGGCCTGCTTGAGGAGGCCGTTGGCGAGGTGGACGACCTGGGGGGTGGAACGGTAGTCGCGGACCAGCTTCACCACGGTGGCCTGCGGGTAGCGGGTACGGAAGTTCAGCAGGTGGTCGGGGGTGGCGCCGGTGAAGGAGTAGATCGTCTGGCTGGCGTCGCCGACGACGCAGAGACTGTCCCGCTCGCCGAGCCACAGGTCGAGCAGCCGCTGCTGGAGGGGGCTGACGTCCTGGTACTCGTCCACGACGAAGTGCTGGTACTGGGCGCGGATCTGTTCGGCGATGTCGTGGCGGTCCTGGAGGATGCCGACGGTGAGGAGCAGCACGTCCTCGAAGTCGATCATGCCGCGGTCGCGCTTGAGCTGCTCGTACGTCCCGTAGATCTGGGCGATCTCGGCCAGGTCGCGGGGGGCTTCGCGGCCCGACTTGAGGGCGGCCACCGGATAGTCGGCGGGCACGGTCTGGGTGACCTTGGCCCACTCGATCTCGCCGGTGACGTCGCGCAGCTCGCCCCGGTCGAGGCGGATGCGGCAGCGCGCGCCGGCCTCGGCGACGAACTGGATCTTGCGCTCCAGGAGCCGGGGGACGTCCCCGCCGACCGCCTTGGGCCAGAAGTACTGGAGCTGGCGCAGGGCGGCGGAGTGGAACGTACGGGCCTGGACCCCGCCGGCGCCGAGGCCACGCAGGCGGCCGCGCATCTCTCCGGCAGCGCGGTTGGTGAAGGTGACGGCCAGCACACTGGCCGGCATCAGCTGGCCGGACTGGACTCCGTAGGCGATGCGGTGGGTGATCGCACGGGTCTTGCCGGTGCCGGCACCCGCAAGCACGCACACCGGCCCGCGCAGGGTCGTCGCGACCTCGCGCTGCTCCGGGTCCAGGCCCAGGAGCACCGCGTCGGCCGAGTCGGCGGCCTCGGCGGCGGAGAAGGATGGGGAGTGCGTTGCTGCTGTCACCCCGCCATGCTGCCAGGTCTGGAGGGGCCGACGGGAAACTTGTCCACAGGTCACCCGTATACGTCGTACTTGTCACACCGGCTGCCTTGCCGCACCGGCCGCCCGCACCGGCCCTGCGGGAATGGCCGCGCGGTCGCGTACGTTCGAGTACTCGGACCACCGAGACCCCACGAAGGAGACCGCAGCATGCAGGACACGGGCACCGTCACGATGTACAGCACCACCTGGTGCGGCTACTGCCGCCGGCTGAAGACCCAGCTGGACCGGGAAGGCATCGCGTACAACGAGATCAACATCGAGCTCGACCCGGAGTCCGCGGCGTTCGTGGAGAAGGCGAACGGCGGCAACCAGACGGTTCCCACCGTGCTCGTGAAGTCCTCCGCCGGCAACGAGTCCGTCATGACGAACCCGAGCCTGGCCCAGGTCAAGCAGGCCCTCGCCGTCTGACCGGTCCGCCCCCAGAGCGGCCCCCGCCCCGGCGGGGGCCTTCTGCGTCCAGGCCCGCGGCGCCGTCAGGCGGCCGGGGGCTTCGGCAGGGGCTGGCCGTACCAGCGCTCGACCAGGCGGGCGGCGATGGAGATGCCGCCCGACGGGGGCAGCACCTCGCCCGCCTCGATCGCCGCGCGCAGGTCGTCGCGGGAGAACCAGCGGGCCTCCTCGATCTCCTCGCCGTCCACGTTGATCTCGGAGCTGGTGGCGCGGGCCGTGAAGCCCAGCATCAGGCTGTACGGGAACGGCCACGGCTGGCTGGCCATGTACGCGACCTCGCCGACCTTGACGCCCGCCTCCTCCCACACCTCGCGGACGACGGACTGCTCGATCGACTCGCCCGGCTCCACGAACCCGGCGAGGGTCGAGAAGCGGCCCTCCGGCCAGTGCACCTGGCGGCCCAGCAGCGCGCGGTCCTGGTCGTCCGTGACCAGCATGATCACGGCCGGATCGGTGCGGGGGTAGTGCTCGGCGCCGCAGCCCGGGCAGCGGCGGATGTGCCCGGCGGCCGCGACCACGGTGCGCTCGCCGCAGCGGGAGCAGAAGCGGTGCAGTCGCTGCCAGTTCTCCAGCGCCACCGCGTGCACCATCAGCCCGGCGTCGCGCGCATTCAGCAGCAGTCCGGCCTCGCGCAGGCCGGCCGGGCGGGCCGACTGGTCCATGCGGCCCGGCAGCGCGTCCTTCTGGAGCGCGAAGTACCGCACGCCGTCCTCGTCGGTCCCCAGGAAGTAGCGGTGGGTCTCGGTGACCGGGGCCTCGAAGGCCGGGGTCATCACGATGCCGGAGCCCCCGTCGGGGGTGTCGTCGATCAGGACCTGGCCTCCGGAGACGACGAACACGCGGGTCGTCGGGTGGCTCCAGGCGGCGGCGAGCCAGGCCTCGTCGAGGCGGTGGTGCGCGGCACGGTCGATTCCGCTGGGCGCGGTGAGCGAGATCGGGTGCTCGGTATGGATGCTCACGGGTACTTCCAACTCCCCCGGTGGTGGGACAGGCAGGCTCAGTGACTCGGGTGGCGTGTGTGCCGGGCGTCAGAGATCGGCGCCGGGTGTCGGGCGGGGTGTGCGGTGGGACGCGGCCAGGTCCCCCCAGAGGTACGCGGTCGTCTCGACGCCCTTGAGGAGGAGGTCCAGCTCGACCTTCTCGTTCGGGGAGTGCCAGCCGTCCGACGGGACGGAGATGCCCAGGAAGAGGACGGGCGCGTCCAGGACGTCCTGGAGGTCCGCCGCGGGTCCGGAGCCGCCCTCGCGGGTGAAGCGGATCTTCTGGCCGAAGGCCCGGCCCATGGCCCGGACGACCGACTGCAGCGCCGGATGGCCGAGCGGGGTCAGGCACGGGCGGGTCGGGGCGCCGAAGGTGATGGAGTGGCGGATTCCGGCCGGGACGCGGGCCGCGACCCAGTCCGTGACCGCTGCCTCGACCTCGTACGGGTCCTGTCCCGACACCAGGCGGAACGACAGCTTCAGGTGGGCGGAGGCGGGCACGATCGTCTTGCCGCCGGGGCCCTGGTAGCCGCCGCCGATGCCGTTGACCTCGGCCGTCGGGCGGGCCCAGACGCGTTCCAGGGTGGAGTAGCCGGCCTCGCCGGCGGCCGCGTGGGACTTGGCCGTACGGAGCCACTCGGACTCGTCGAAGGGGAGCTCGGCGATGAGCGCGCGCTCGGCGTCAGTGAGTTCCGCGATGCCGTCGTAGAAGCCGGGGATCATGACCCGCCCGTCGGCGTCGTGCAGGGCCGCGACCAGCCGGGCGGCGACCGTGGCCGGGTTGGGCACGGCACCGCCGAAGGCGCCGGAGTGGATGTCCTGGTCCGGGCCGTGGAAGTCGATCTCGCAGTCCGCGACGCCGCGCATGCCGGTGCACACGGTGGGGGTGGTCTCGGACCACATGCCGGTGTCGGAGACGATCACGACGTCGGCGGCGAGCTCGGCGGCGCGGGCCTCGACGAGGGCGCGGAAGTTCGGGGAGCCGGACTCCTCCTCGCCCTCCACGACGAGCTTCAGGTTCACGGCGGGGGCGGCGGCGCCGGTGGCCGCCAGGTGCGCGCGTACGCCCAGGGTGTGGAAGAACACCTGGCCCTTGTCGTCGGCGGCGCCCCGCCCGTACATCCGTCCGTCCTTGACGACCGGCTCGAACGGGTCGGTGTGCCAGCCGTCCGCGACGGCGGCGGGCTGCACGTCGTGGTGCCCGTAGACGAGGACGGTGGGGGCGTCCGGGTCCTCGCTCGGCCAGTGCGCGAACACGGCCGGGGCGCCCGGCGTCTCCCAGACCTCGGCGACCGGGAAGCCGGTCTCCTTGAGCTTCGCCGCCAGCCATTCGGCGCTGCGGCGTACGTCGCCCGCGTGCTCGGGCTGCGCCGAGACGGAGGGGATGCGGAGCCACTCGGCGAGGTCGTCGAGGAAGGCTGCGCGGTGGGTCTCGATGTACGTGCGGACGGCGCTGTCCGGCGGGCTGTCACTCATGCCCCGAGCCTAGCCGTCCACCTGAGGGTCACCGTCGGTGCCCGACGTGCCTTGGAGGATCCGCTCAAGACGGGCCCGGTCGGGCAGGTCGCGGGGGCGGATCACGCGGCCGCTGCGGACGTGCAGGAAGGCGGCGGTGACCCGGCTGAGGGGCGTGCCCGTGGCTTCCGCCCAGGCCAGGCGGTAGACGGCGAGCTGGAGGGGGTCGGCCTCGGTGGTGCGGCCGGTCTTCCAGTCGACGATCTCGTACGCATCGCCGTCCTCGTCGGAGGTGGTCTTGTACACGGCGTCGATCCGGCCGCGGATGACGCGGCCGGCGAGGGTCAGCTGGACCGGGGCCTCCATGCGGTGGGGTGGCCGGTCGGCGTACGGGCTGCGCTCGAAGGCGGCCTTGAGGGAGGCGAGATCGGCCTCGTCCGCGACCTCCTGGTCGGATCCGGGCAGCTCGGTGGCGGGGTCGAGGACGTCGAGGAGCGGGAGCGGGAGCTCGTCGAACCGGGACTCGACCCAGGCGTGGAAGCGCGTGCCCTGGCGCGCCGCGGGCTGCGGGGGCTTGGGCATGGGGCGGGCGAGGTCGCGGACGAAGCCCTGCTCGTCGGCGGCGAGCCGGAGCAGCTGGCTGGCGGAGAGCGCGGCGGGCAGCTCGACGTCGCGCACGGCGGCGCGGGCGCGGCGGAGCTCGCCCTCCAGGGCGTCGAGGTCCCGGTCCCAGGAGGCCACGGCCCGCGCCTCTTCGGGTGTGAGGGGGCCGGTGCCCGCGGCGGGGGCGGGCGCGGTGCCGGTTGCGCGGGGGCGCGGTACGGCCCGGTCGGCCTCCGGCCAGGGGGCGGAGTGCGGGGCACCGCCGCGGGCACCGTGCGGGGTCGGGCCGGCGGCGGGCCGCCCGGCCTCGGCGGGGGCCCAGAGGTCGGCCTCCGGCCAGAGGTCGGCGTGCAGGTCCGCGGGGGCGGGCGGGTCCGCGGGGGCGGGCGGGTCCGCGGGGGCGGGCGGGTCCGCGGGGGCGGGCGGGTCCGCGGGGGCGGGCGGGTCCGCGGGGGCGGGCGGGCAGGACTCCTCCGCCGCCCCGCCCCCCACCGGAACCGGGGCTCCGTCCCGGACGCCGGCCGGAGACCGGAGGTCGTCGCTCTGCCGGTCGGCGGGACCACCGGCACGCGGTTCGGCCGGATCCTGCGGCCAGAGGTCGTCGTCCGGCCAGGGTTCGTCCTCGTAGGACGGCTCCCCGTAGGACGGCTCCTCGCAGGAGGGGGGCCAGAGGTAGGAATCGTCCTCCTCCGGAGCGGGGGGCGGCGGGTCGGCCAGGTAGGAGTCCACCAGGGCCGCCGCCGCGCGGCGCAGGTGCAGGGAGGCCGGGTCCAGCGGCAGGGGCCAGGAGTGGTCCGGGGTCGAGTCGTCGGCGAGGGACGGGTTCTCGGCCGACGGGTCGGGTTCGGGTGCCCAGGCCTCGATCTCGCCGAACCCGGCCGCGCAGTGCTCGTACAGGGCGGACAGGAACGCGGACGGGCCGCGGCGCCTCTTCTGGGTCGGGCCCCACCAGTGGCCCGAGGCCAGCAGGAGGGAGCGGGGGCGGGTGAAGGTCACGTAGCCCAGGCGCAGCTCCTCCACCGACTTGTGGTCCTTCAGCGCCGTCTTGAAGGACTTCAGGCCGGCCGAGGTCCAGGCCGGGTCCCCCGGCAGGGTGGGAGCGTCGCCGCGCAGGGCGTACGGGAGCACCTTCGCGTAGGAGGTCCAGGCCTCGGGCGCCTTCTCCTTCGGGAAGGCGCCTGCGCACAGGTCCGGGACGACGACCACGTCCCACTCCAGGCCCTTCGACTTGTGGGCCGTCAGGACCTTGACCGTGTTCTCGCCGCCGGGCAGGGCGTGGTCCAGGCCCTTCTCGTACTGGGCGGCGGTGCGCAGGAAGCCCAGGAAGGCGAGGAGGGTCGCCTCGCCGTCCAGTGCGGCGAAACCCGCGGCGACGTCCATGAAGTTCGACAGCGTCTCGCGGCGGCGGGCCGCCAGCGCGTGCGGGGACGCGGACAGCTCCACCTCCAGGCCGGTCGCGGACAGGACCCGGTGCAGTACGTCCATCAGCGGGTCGGCGAGCGAACGGCGCAGGTCGCGCAGCTCCTGCGCGAGGTGCGCGAAGCGGACCCGGGCCTCGGCGGAGAACGGCAGGTCGTCCGGGGCATGCCCGGCGCCGTCGAGGAAGGTCTCCAGTGCGTCGGCCAGCGACACGATCTCCGCCGGGTCCACGCCCTCGACGGCCGCGGCGAGCCGCTCGTCCGGATCCGCCCCGGACGGGGACGCCCGGCCCACCAGCAGCCGGGCGCGGCGCCCCAGCAGGGCCAGGTCGCGCGCGCCGATCCGCCAGCGCGGGCCGATGAGCAGCCGGACGAGCGAGGCGTTGGCTCCCGGGTCCTGGAGGACCTCGCAGACGGCGACGAGGTCCGCGACCTCCGGCAGGTGCAGCAGCCCGGAGAGGCCGACGACCTCGACCGGCACGTCCCGGGCCACCAGGACGGCCTGGATCCGCGCGAAGTCGCCGCCGGACCGGCACAGCACGGCGATCTCGCGGGGCTCCGTCCCGGTGCGGACCAGGTGCGCGACGGAGCCCGCGAGCCACTCCAGTTCCTCGGCGTGCGTCTCGAGCAGGGCGCACCGGACGAAGCCGGCGCCCTCCGCGCCGGGCGCCGGGCGCAGCGCCTCCACGCCCTCGTGCATGGCGCGCAGCGGGGCGGCGAGCCCGTTGGCCAGGTCGAGCAGGCGGCCGCCGCTGCGCCGGTTCTCGCTGAGCGAGAGGCGGGTGGCGGGGGTCCCGTCGGCGTGCGGGAAGTGCTCGGGGAAGTCGTCGAGATTGGCGACGGAGGCGCCGCGCCAGCCGTAGATGGCCTGGCAGGGGTCGCCGACGGCGGTCACGGCGTGGCCGCTGCCCGCGCCGAAGAGGCCGGACAGCAGCAGCCGCTGCGCGACGGAGGTGTCCTGGTATTCGTCGAGCAGGACCACCCGGAACTCCTCGCGCAGCAGCGCCCCCACTTCGGGCCGGGTGGTGGCGAGCTGCGCGGAGAGGGCTATCTGGTCGCTGAAGTCGAAGAGGTCGCGGGAGCGTTTGGCCGCGCGGTAGCGGCCGACGAGTTCCAGCAGTTCGAGGCGGCCGCGCACGGCCTCGGGGACCTTGCGCAGGTCCTCGTTGGTGAGCTTGGCCTCGGCCAGCTCACCGAGCAGCCCGGTGTCGTGGGCGCGCAGCCGCTCCGGCTCGACCAGGTGCTCGGAGAGCTCCCCGTCGAGCGCGAGGAGGTCGCTGACCAGGTCGGGGAGGGACTTGGTGAGCGCGGGGTAGGGGCCGGGGGCCTCGCGCAGCACCTTGGCGGCGAGCTGGAAGCGGGTGGCGTCGGCGAGGAGGCGGGAGCTGGGCTCCAGGCCGATGCGCAGGCCGTGGTCCTTGAGGAGCTGGCCGGCGAAGGCGTGGTACGTGGAGATCCGCGGCTCGCCGCCGGCCGCGTCGGCCTCGGCCGGGGTGGGGGTCCCCCCGGCGAAGCCGGGGGGCGGCGGGTCCGGGTCGGTGATGCCGGCCCGGGCGAGGGCCTTGCGCACGCGCTCGGACAGCTCTCCGGCGGCCTTGTTGGTGAAGGTCAGGCCGAGGACCTGCTCGGGCGCGACCGCGCCTGTCCCCACCAGCCAGACCACGCGGGCGGCCATGACGGTGGTCTTGCCGGAGCCGGCTCCGGCGACGATGACCTGGGGGGCGGGCGGGGCGGTGACGCAGGCGAGCTGTTCGGGCGTGAACGGGATCCCGAGGAGCTCTTTGAGCTGCTCGGGATCGGTGAGGACGGGCGCACGCACGGACACGTGAAAAGGCTAGCCGCCCTCGCTGACACTCCCCGACGCGCGCGTCGCCGAATGCGCTCGGCGGCGCTCCGCGCCGTCGTCCGTCTCACTCCACGGTCTGGCGGCCCTCGGGGCGGGCGCTGCACGAGCTGCGGAAGGAGCAGTGGTCGCAGTGTGTGCCGACGGCGGGCGCGAAGCGCTCGTCCAGGACCCGGCCGGCGGCCGTGGCGAGCAGGTCGCCGACCCACTCGCCGGAGGGGCCGCCCGGCAGGGGTTCCTGGGCCTGGATCTTCGGTACCGCGTCGCCGCCCTCCTTCTTGGGCGCGGGCTGGCGCAGCTGCACGAGCTCGGCACCGCCGGGTGCGGGGCGCAGGCCGTCGAAGACCTCGTCGACGGCGCCTTCGCGCACGGCCAGCTGGTAGACGGCGAGCTGGGGGTGGCGCTCGACCTCGGCCTTGGTGGGCGACGACTTGCCGGTCTTGAAGTCGACGACGTACGCGCGCCCCTGCGGGTCCGCCTCGACCCGGTCCATGGAGCCGCGGATCCGGACGGCGTACTCGCCCGCTTCGAGCGTGACGTCGAACTCGTGCTCGGTGGCCACCGCCGCCCGGCCCCCGCGGTCGGTGGTGTGCCAGCGCAGGAAGCGTTCCAGGGCGGCGCGGGCGTTCTCCTTCTCCTGGGCCGATTTCCAGGGCGCGTCGAAGGCGAGGGCGTCCCAGACGGAGTCGAGTCGTTCCATGAGGACGGCCAGGTCGGCGGGGGTGCGGCCGGAGGCGACCTCGTCGGCGAGGACGTGGACGACGTTGCCGAAGCCCTGGGCGGCGGTGGAGGGGGCGTCGGCCTTGACCTCGCGGCCGAGGAACCACTGGAGGGAGCAGGTGTTGGCGAGCTGGTCCAGGGCGCTGCCGGAGAGGGCGACGGGCCGGTCGCGGTCGCGCAACGGGACGCTGCTGCGGGTGGGCTCGTACAGGCCCCACCAGCGCTGCGGGTGCGCGGCGGGGACCAGCGGGCGGTCCTCGTCGTCGGTGAGCGCGGCCAGGCGGGCGAGGCGGCGGGCGGCCGCGTCGCGCAGGGCGGGCGAGGCGTCCGGGTCGACGGTGGTGGCGCGCAGCTCGGCGACGAGGGCCGGGACGGCGAGGGGGCGGCGGGGGCGGCCGGTGACGTCCTTCGGCGGCACGCCGAGCTCGGTGAGGAAGCGGGAGGGCTGGTCGCCGTCGTCGGCGGGGGCCTTGACGGCGGTGACGACGAGGCGGTCGCGGGCGCGGGTGGCGGCTACGTAGAAGAGCCGCCGCTCCTCGGCCAGGAGCGCGCCCGGGCTGAGGGGCTCGGCGAGGCCGTCGCGGCCGATCCGGTCGGCCTCCAGGAGGGAGCCGCGGCGGCGCAGGTCGGGCCACAGGCCCTCCTGGACGCCCGCGACGACGACGAGGGACCACTCCAGGCCCTTGGAGCGGTGGGCGGTCATGAGGCGGACCGCGTCGGACCGGGTGGCGCGGGTCGTCAACGTGTCGGCGGCGATGTCCTCCGCCTCCAGTTGTTCGAGGAAGTTGAGGGCGCCGCGGCCGCCGGTGCGTTCCTCGGCGCGGGCGGCGGTGTCGAAGAGGGCGCAGACGGCGTCGAGGTCGCGGTCGGCGTTGCGGCCGGCGGCGCCGCCGCGGCGGGCGGAGCGCTCCAGCCGCTGGGGCCAGGGGGTGCCGTCCCAGAGGGTCCACAGGGCCTCTTCGGCGGTGCCGCCGCCCTGGAGGAGTTCGCGGGCCTTGCGCAGGAGCAGGCCGAGGCGCTGCGCGCCGCGGGCGTAGGCCGGATCGTGGGCGGTGAGCCGTTCCGGCTCGGCGAGTGCCCTGGCGAGCAGGACGTCGGAGGGCGCGGGCACCTTGACGCCGGCGGCGCGCTCCTCGTCGCGCAGGGCGCGGCCGAGGCGGCGCAGGTCTGCGGCGTCCATCCCGCCGAGGGGGGAGGCGAGCAGGGCCAGGGCGGCCTCCACGCCGATCCACCCCTCGTCGGCGCCGGCCGCGACCGCCGCGGCCGAGTCGAGGTCCGGTCCCTCCGCAGACGCGGAGGGGGCGGCCTGCACGGCCGGCGCCGCAGGCGCAACGCCGTCGACGGCCGCCACCGGGCCGGGAACGGACCCGTCACCCGACACGAAGTCCCCGCCGGACTCCGGCGCCGCCGGGTCGGCGGCCGTCCCTGCATGCAAGCCGGGGTCGGACGCGCCCGCGCCCGGCAGGGCGGACGGTGAAGCGGAGTCGGCGGGGAGGCCCTCGGCGAAGGTGGCCGTGGCGCGCAGGGCCGTGAGGAGGGGGGAGACGGCCGGTTCGTGGCGCAGCGGGGTGTCCGCGCCGTCCGTCTCGACCGGGACTCCCGCCGTGATCAGGGCGCGGCGCATCGCGGGGAGGGTACGGCCGCCCGCGCGGACCAGGACGGCCATGTCCTGCCAGGGCACACCGTCCTCCAGGTGGGCCCGGCGCAGGATGTCGGCGATGTTGTCGAGCTCGGCCCCGGCCGTGGGGTACGTGTACACCTCCACCGCGCCGCCCTCCCGCGCGGCCGCGAGACCGCGGTGCGCGCGGACCGCGGCCGCGGGGAGGCGGGGCAGCGGCATGCGGGTGGTGAGGAGCCGGGTCGCCGCCAGGAGCCCCGCGCCCGAGCGGCGGGCGACGGTCAGGGCCCGCACCCGCGCGCCGGGGAAGGACGCCTCGAAGTCGAGGATGTTGTTGATGTCGGCGCCGCGGAAGGCGTAGATGGACTGGTCCGGGTCGCCGAAGGCGACCAGTGTGCCGCCGGTGCCGCTCAGCGCCCGCAGCAGCCGCAGTTGCGAGGCGTCCGTGTCCTGGTACTCGTCCACGTAGATCACGTCGTAGGCGGAGGAGAGGGACGGGGTGCGCTCCGCCAGGAGGACGGCTCGGTGGAGGAGTTCCGCGTAGTCCAGGGTGCCCTGCATGTCCAGGACGTCCAGGTACTCGGAGAGGAACGCCGCGGCCGCCTTCCAGTCGGGGCGGCCGATCCGCCCGGCGAAGTCGGACAGGGCCTCCGGGCCCAGGCCCAGTTCGCGGGCACGGGCCAGGACCGCGCGGACCTCGTCCGCGAACCCGCGCGTGGTCAGCGCGGCCCGCAGGTCGTCCGGCCAGCGGATGGAGCGGATCCGGCGCTGGCCCTCCAGCAGCGTGCGGACCGTCACGTCCTGCTCCGGGCCCGACAGCAGGCGCAGCGGGTCGGCGAAGAGATCGGTGTCCTGGTGGGCGCGGACGAGGCCGTAGCAGAAGGAGTGGAAGGTGGTCGCCTGCGGGGCGCGCGCGCCGCCGAGCCGCAGGGCGGCCCGGTCGCGCAGTTCCACGGCCGCCTTGCGGCTGAAGGTGAGGATGAGGATGCGGGCTGGATCCGCGCCCCCCTCGACCCGGGCGGCGACCGCCTCGACCAGCGTCGTCGTCTTCCCGGTGCCCGGTCCGGCGAGGACCAGCAGCGGTCCGGCCGTATGGTCAACCACCGCGCGCTGCGCTGCGTCCAGGACAGGGGGATCGACCCGTTCCGGCCCGGTGCGCACCAGGCGGTACGCGTCAGGGGTCCGCGTACGCCGCCGTTCGGTGCGGTCGGAGGGAGAGGTGATCACGTGAGCTGCCGGTCCTGGTGGGTCTTCGGGTGGTGCGCGGTCTTCGGGTGCCGCCGGAACGGCATCGGCCGGAGCCGAAGAGGCAACGCTACGGCAACCCGCCGACGCCGCGCAGTCCGTCCCCGTCCCCCGGACGGGTCTTCGCACGGACGCTCGGCCGCCCGTGCGGGCCGCGCATGGCCGAAGCTGTCAGGTGTGAGCCTCGTCGCGGTCCCCGTCCCCTCCGCCGGCCCCTCCGTCCTCTGCGCCGTCTCCGCCCCAGCGTGCCCGCCGCATGTCCAGCCGCGGATCGCCGCCCGCCGTCAGGCGCAGCGGCGTGGCCTCGGCCCGGTAGTGCTCCAGGGCTCGCCGCTCGCTGCCGGGCAGCGGTACGCCGTCCGCCCGCACCACGCGCCACCAGGGCACGGCGCCTCCGTACAGGGCCATGACGCGCCCGACCTGGCGCGGCCCTCCCTCGCCGATCCACTCGGCCACGTCCCCGTACGTCATCACCCGGCCGGGCGGAATACGCTCGGCCAGCTCCAGCACGCGCTCCGCGTACGCGGGCAGCTCCTCGCTCATTCGGCCCATGGTGCAGTACGTCGGCCGTCCGGCGACGGAGGACGTGCTTCCGCACCGGCGCGCACCCTGATGCCCCGCTCGCCCGCCGGTCCGTGCCACCATCTTCCGGGCGGTGACTGGTGATACGTGATCAAGAAGAGACGGATGTGACGACGAAGGAGCAGGGTGTGAGCCCTCCGGACAGCGCGGCGCCGGACGACGACGCGCGCCCGGACCACCAGAGCGCCGGGGCCCCGCGCGGCGGTGACGGCAACGGCACCGCCCGCCCCGAGGGCATCGAGGGCCACGAGGCCCCCAAGGGCCCGCACGAGCACGCCCCCACGACCGCCGACCGGGTCGAGGTCGACGAACCGCTGCTCGCCGCCCGCGTGCACCGCCCGTCCGACCTCGTACGCCTCCTCGTCGGCATCCTCGGCATCGCCGTCGTCCTCGCCATCGCCGCCTTCGCCCACGGCACCACCGTCGGCCTGGAGGAGGACATCAACAAGGGCACCGGCCAGGCACCGGACCTGCTGGTCAAGGTCGCCGCGCTGGTGTCGAGCATCGCCGTGCTCCTGCTGCCCGTCGCCTTCGCCATCGAGCGGCTGATCAAGCGCGACGGACTGCGCATCGCCGACGGCGTGCTCGCCGCCGTCCTCGCGCACGGGGTCACCCTCGCCACCGACCTGTGGGTGTCCCAGGCCGCCCCCGGCACCATCCAGGAAGCCCTCACCCGCCCCGCCGGCGCCGACGGGGCGCTCACCGATCCGGTGCACGGCTACCTCGCGCCCGTGATCGCGTACATGACGGCCGTGGGGATGACCCGGCGCCCGCACTGGCGCGTCGCGCTGTGGGTGGTCCTGCTGCTCGACGCGTTCACGATGCTGGTCAGCGGCTACACGACCCCCTTCTCGATCATCCTGACGGTGCTGATCGGCTGGAGCGTCGCCTACGGGACCCTGTACGCCGTCGGCTCGCCCAACGTGCGCCCCACCGGGCAGCACCTCCTCGCGGGGCTGCGCCGGGTCGGTTTCCAGCCGGTCAGCGCGATGCGTGCGGAGACGCCCGAAGGTTCCGAGGCCCCCGACGTGAGCGACCGGGGCCGGCGCTACCACGTCACCCTGGAGGACGGCCCGCCGCTCGACGTCACCGTCGTGGACCGCGAGCAGCAGGCCCACGGGTTCTTCTACCGGGTCTGGCGCCGGCTCACGCTGCGCGGCATCACCACCGGGCGCAGCCTCCAGTCGCTGCGCCAGGCGCTGGAGCAGGAGGCGCTCCTCGCGTACGCCGCCATCGCGGCCGGGGCGAACGCGCCGAAGCTGATCGCCACCTCCGAACTCGGGCCGGACGCCGTGATGCTCGTGTACGAGCACCTGGGCGGCCGGAGCCTGGACTCCCTCTCCGACGAGGAGATCACCGACGACCTGTGCCGCAACGCGTGGGAACAGGTCCGGGCGCTGCAGTCGCGGCGGATCGCGCACCGGCGGCTGACCGGGGACGCCCTGGTGGTGGATCGTTCCGGCAATGTCATCCTGACCGACCTGCGGGGCGGCGAGATCGCCGCGGGCGATCTGGTGCTCCGGATGGACATCGCGCAGCTGCTGACCACGCTCGGCCTGCGGGTCGGCGCGGAGCGGGCGGTGTCCTCGGCGGTGTCGGTGCTCGGCCCGGACGCGGTGGCGGACTGCCTGCCGCTGCTCCAGCCGATCGCGCTGAGCCGCTCGACGCGGGCGACGCTGCGCAAGCTGGCCCGGGAGCGGGCGCAGCGCCAGCGGGAGGCCGTACTGGAGTCCTCGCGGGCGGCGAAGGCGGCGCGCGAGGCGGGCGCGGCGAGCAGCCCGGCCGCCGACCGGAAGGCGGAGAAGAGGGCGCTGGACGATGCCCTGGACGGGGCCCGCGAGGAGGACCTGCTGAGCCAGATCCGCCAGCAGGTGCTGCTGATCCGCCCGCAGGCGCCGGTGGAGCCGGCCCGGCTGGAGCGGATCCGGCCGCGCACGCTGGTGTCGTTCATCGCGGGCGCGTTCGGCGCGTACTTCCTGCTGACCCAGCTGGCGCACGTGGACTTCGCGACCATCGTCGGCGAGGCCCAGTGGGGCTGGGTCGGGGCGGCGCTGGCCTTCTCGGCGCTGAGCTACTTCGCGGCGGCGATGAGCCTGCTGGGCTTCGTGCCCGAGCGGGTGCCGTTCCTGCGGACCGTGCTCGCGCAGGTGGCCGGGTCCTTCGTGAAGCTGGTGGCCCCGGCGGCGGTGGGCGGTGTCGCGCTGAACACGAGGTTCCTCCAGCGAGCGGGTATCCGGCCGGGTCTCGCGGTCGCGAGCGTGGGCGCCTCGCAGCTGTTCGGGCTGGCCAGCCACATCCTGCTGCTGCTGTCGTTCGGCTACCTGACCGGGACCGAGAAGACCCCGGAGATGACGCCGTCCCGGACGGTCATCGCGGGTCTGCTGACGGTGGCGGTGCTGGTGCTCGTGGTGACGGCGGTCCCGTTCATGCGCAAGTTCGTGGCGACGCGGGTACGGGCGCTGTTCGCGGGCGTGGTGCCGCGCATGCTGGACGTGCTCCAGCGGCCGCAGAAGCTGATGACGGGCATCGGCGGGATGCTGCTGCTGACGGGCTGCTTCGTGATGTGCCTGGACGCGTCGATCCGCGCGTTCGGAGGCGGCCAGGCCATCAGCTACGCGAGCATCGCGGTGGTGTTCCTGGCGGGCAACGCGCTGGGGTCCGCGGCGCCGACGCCGGGCGGGATCGGCGCGGTGGAGACCACGCTGACACTGGGCCTGATCGCGGCGGGGCTGGAGAAGGAGGTCGCCATCTCGGCGGTGCTGCTGTTCCGCCTGATGACGTTCTGGCTGCCGGTGCTGCCGGGCTGGCTCTCGTTCAACTTCCTGACCCGCAAGGAAGCCATCTAGCCTCCGGCCCGGCCGGTGGGTGCGGCGGGGGCCCGCGGCTCGTACGGGACGTACCGGCGCGGTCCGGCAACGCGGCGAGGTGCCGTGCCGTGCCGGGGGCCGCGACCCGGTGGACCCTGCCGGTCACAGCACTGGCCTCCGGCCCGGCGGGGCCCCGGGACCCGCCGCGCCTACGCGTCCGCCCGGCCCCGGCGAACCGGGCCCCGGTCCCGACCCCGCACCGCACCGCATCGCACCCCCGGATGGGTCAGCGCGGGGGCGGGTGTGGCGGAGGGCGCAGAGGATGGGGGCATGCCGAGAAACGTCCTGCGGTCCACCGCCACCGCCGCGCTCGCCGCAGTGCTGCTCACCACCAGCGCCTGCTCCGACGACGGCGACGGGACGAAACCGAAGGCCGACGGCACCAAGGGGGCGAAGCCTCTCAAGTGGGGCGAATGCCCGGCTCCCACGCCCCTGGAGGGCGGCGGCCAGGCCCCGCCCAAGGACTGGCAGTGCGCCACCCTCGACGTGCCCCTCGACTACGCGAAGCCCGAGGGCGAGACCATCCCGCTCGCCCTGATCCGCGCCAAGGCCCGCGACCAGAAGAACCGCATCGGCTCGCTCGTCTTCAACTTCGGCGGACCGGGCGGCTCCGGCATCACCACCCTCCCCGGCGCCGCCAAGGAGTACGAGGCCCTGCGCTCCCGCTACGACCTGGTCAGTTTCGACCCCCGCGGGGTGGGTCGCAGCGTCCCCGTCCGCTGCGAGGACGACAAGCAGTTGGACGAGTACTACGCCCAGGACTCCTCCCCCGACACCCCGCAGGAGGAGAAGGTCTTCACCGACAACATCCGCGGCTACCAGCAGGCCTGCGAGAAGAACTCCGCCAAGGTCCTGCCCCACGTGGGCACGTCCGACGCCGCCCGCGACATGGACCGGATCCGTCAGGCCCTCGGCGACGAGAAGCTGCACTACTTCGGGATCTCCTACGGGACCGAGCTCGGGGGGGTCTACGCGCACCTCTTCCCGAAGAACGTCGGGCGGGCCGTGTTCGACGCGGTCGTGGACCCGACCAAGACCTCCGAGGAGGGGGCCCTGGCGCAGGCGAAGGGGTTCCAGCTCGCCCTCGGCAACTTCGCGCAGGACTGCGTGGACCGCGGCGACGAGTGCAGGCTCGCGGGCAGCACGGCCAAGGAGATCGAGGACGGCGTCATCAAGCTCCAGAAGGACCTGGCCGCGCAGCCCATCCCGGGCATCGGCGACCGGATGCTGACCGAGAGCGCCGCGACCAACGGCATCGCGCAGGCCCTGTACTCCAAGGAGCTGTGGCCGTTGCTGGAGCAGGGGCTCGACGAGGCGGACGGCGGGCAGGGACAGCTGCTGATGGCCCTGTCCGACGCGCTCAACGGCCGTGACCAGCAAGGGAACTACAGCAACATCGGCGCGGCCAACACCGCGATCAACTGCGCGGACTCCAAGGACCGTTACACGCTGGAGCAGACCAAGGCGAAGCTGGCGGCCTTCCGTTCGGCCTCGCCCGTCTTCGGGGACTTCCTCGGCTGGGCGATGATGGGCTGCACCGGCTGGCCGGTCGCGGGCGCCTGGGAGACCCCGGACGTCTCCGCCCCGGGGGCCGCCCCGATCCTGGTGATCGGCAACACCGGCGACCCGGCCACCCCGTACGAGGGCGCCCGCAAGATGGTCGAACGGCTCGGCCCCGGCGTCGGGGTGGAGCTCACCTACAAGGGTCAGGGGCACGGCGCCTACAACAGCGGCGACATGTGCGTGCAGGACGCGGTGAACGCGTACCTGCTGGAGGGGAAGACCCCCGCGGCCGGCACCGTCTGCACCGCGGGCGCGACCCCGAGCGCGCCTCCGGCCGTGCCGACCGCGCCGCCGACCGCGCCGCCGACCGGGGCCGCCCCCGTCTGACCGGCGGCCCGCCGGCCTGCCGCCCGCCCCCGGACACCCCGAAGGGGCCGCACCCCGGACCTCGCGGGTGCGGCCCCTTCGGGGCGTGACTGGTAGACCGGACTAGTAGACCGGCTTGCTGGGCTCGATCTGGTGGACCCAGCCGATCACACCGCCGCCGACGTGGACCGCATCCGCGAAACCGGCGGACTTCAGGACCGCGAGGACCTCCGCACTGCGGACACCCGTCTTGCAGTGCAAGACGATGCGCTTGTCCTGCGGCAGGTCCTGGAGGGCGGTGCCCATCAGGAACTCGCCCTTGGGGATCAGCTTCGCGCCGGGGATCGAGACGATCTCGTACTCGTTCTTCTCACGGACGTCGATGATCTCGATCTTCTCGTCCGCGTCGATCCACTCCTTGAGCTGCGTGGGAGTGATCGTCGAGCCGGCGGCCGCCTCCTGGGCCTCCTCCGACACGACGCCGCAGAAGGCCTCGTAGTCGATGAGCTCGGTGACGGTCGCGTTCGGACCGCAGACCGCGCAGTCGGGGTCCTTGCGGACCTTGACCTGGCGGTACTGCATCTCCAGGGCGTCGTAGATCATCAGGCGGCCGACCAGCGGCTCGCCCACGCCCGTGAGGACCTTGATCGCCTCGGTGACCTGGATGGAGCCGATGGACGCGCAGAGCACGCCCAGGACGCCGCCCTCGGCGCAGCTCGGGACCATGCCCGGCGGCGGGGGCTCCGGGTACAGGCAGCGGTAGCACGGGCCGTGCTCGGACCAGAAGACCGAGGCCTGACCGTCGAAGCGGTAGATCGAACCCCACACGTACGGCTTGTTCAGCAGCACGCAGGCGTCGTTGACCAGGTAGCGCGTGGCGAAGTTGTCCGTGCCGTCGACGATGAGGTCGTACTGGCTGAAGATCTCCATCACGTTCTCGGCTTCGAGCCGCTCTTCGTGAAGGACCACGTTCACGTACGGGTTGATGCCCAGCACGCTGTCACGGGCCGACTCGGCCTTGGAACGGCCGATGTCCGCCTGGCTGTGGATGATCTGGCGCTGCAGGTTCGACTCGTCGACCTCGTCGAACTCCACGATGCCCAGCGTGCCGACACCGGCCGCGGCCAGGTACATGAGAGCGGGCGAACCGAGGCCGCCCGCGCCCACGGCCAGCACCTTGGCGTTCTTGAGGCGCTTCTGGCCGTCCATCCCGACATCCGGGATGATCAGGTGGCGGGAGTACCGACGGACCTCGTCAACGGTGAGCTCAGCAGCTGGCTCTACCAGGGGTGGCAGCGACACGGGGACTCCGTAGATGGTTACGTCTTAACGGTGGTTCTCCCCGTAACACTGCCACGCCCGTCTTCATTCCAAGACACCCGTTCCGATGCGTGAGACGATTTCGTCCCAGTACGCGGGCATCGAGGCCCATGGATCCCGGTCCCCCGATCCGCGCCGGTCGGTGAACCAGACCGTACCCGCGCCCTGCCAGCGGGCGATCCGCATCGCCTCCTCCAGGTGGGTGCGGGGCACCCCGTGGACGAGGTGGCAGAACCGCTCCGCCGGGTGGTCCGCGGTCCACTCCGCCACCTGCGACCAGCGGTAGTCGGCCCAGCTCCCGGAGAAGGTGACCAGCTGGTCGGCGGCCTCCGCGTAGCCCTCGTACGGGTGCGTGCCGTGCCCGAGGACGATCCGCGCGTCCCCGCCGAGGGCGCGCAGGGTGTCCGCGACCCGGCGCACCTGGGCGAGTTCCGCCTTGCCCGCCGGGGCCCCCGCGAGGTAGAAGCCGCCGACCCCGTACCAGTCGCGGAAGCGGTGGGCGTCGGAGATCAGCTCCCCGAAGGACCGCTCGCCGCCCCGCATCGCGAGATGACCGAGGATCACGCCGCCCGCGCCGCGCAGCTTCGCGGCCGTCTCCGTGCAGTTCGGGTCGGGCCGCCCGCCCGGGCCGTCCGCGACGTTGAGCACGGCCCAGTGCAGCGGGGTGCCGGGTCGGGTCAGCTCGGCCCACTCGACGGGCGCGAGCAGCGGGTGCGCGTAGCCGGGGATGCCGAGGCCGAGGCGGCCGGCCTCGGTCGCGGCGGCCGCGGGGACACCTGGCGGGGTGGTCAGATACGGCACGCCGCCTCCATCCAGATGTCCGCGAGGGACTCCTCCAGGTTGATCCGGGGCCGCCAGCCGAGCCGGTCGCGGGCGGTGCGGACGTCGGCCTGCTGCCAGGCCCCGCAGCCGTCGGGGTACGGGTACGGCGGCGGGGCCGCGGCGGCGAGCTGCTCGGCCGTCGCCTCGGACCGGGGGGACCCGATGGCGGCGAGCCCGGCCGCGCGGCCGGGATGCCCGTGCGCCTGCTGCGGCCCGCCGTGCGGTACGTCCAGCTCGTGGAGGGCGCCGCCGTAACCGGCGACCCTGGCCAGGACGGCGGCCGCGTCGCGCAGCCGGACCGCGCGGCCGGTGCCGATGTTGACGACGCCCTGCGCGGCCGAGAGGGAGGCGGCGTGCACGGCCCGCGCCACGTCCCGGACGTCCACGAAGTCGCGCTGGACACCGAGCCCGCTGAGCTTGAGCTCGCCGTCCCCGGACTGCATCGCGCGGCGCATGGCCTCCGCGAGACGGCCGAGGGGAGATCCGGCGGGGGTGCCGGGGCCGACCGGCGAGAAGACCCGCAGCACGACGGCGTCCAGCCCGGAGCCCAGGACCAGCTCGGTGGCGGCCAGTTTGCTGACTCCGTACGGTCCGCCGGGTCTCGGCACGGCGTCCTCGGCAGTGGACGACCCGGGCTGGCTGGGCCCGTACTCGGCGGCGCAGCCGAGCTGGACGAGGCGGGCCCCGCAACCGCTGCGGCGCAGCGACTCGCAGACGGTGGCCACGGCGACGGTGTTGTGCCGGGTGAGCTCCCGGGCGCCGCCGCGGGTGGCGCCGGCGCAGTTGATGACGACGCCGGGGTGGACGGCGTCGAGGAAGCGGGTGAGCGCGCCGGGGCTGCCGGTGGCGAGGTCGAACCGGACGTCGGCGTCGTCGCCGCGGCCGAGCGCGGTGAGCTGGACGGCGGGGTCGGCGAGCAGGCGGTCGGCGACGTAGCGGCCGAGGTATCCGTTGGCTCCGATCAGCAGCACCCTCATCGCGTGGCCCCTTGTTCGGTTGGCTGGCCGGTCATCTTCTGTTTCTCCTTGCGAGTGGGTGGATGGGGCCGCGCATGGGCGGATGCGCGGGACAGCGCGAGGACGGCGTGTACGAGGAGTCCCGCCGCGGCGGCGGTGACCGCCGCGGGGACCGGGACCAGGGCGAGTACCAGGGCGGCGGCCACGGGTCCGCGGTGGGCACCGTGCCGGAGCAGGAGCCGGGTCAGGAACAGCAGCACGGCGAGCGGCACGGCCGCCGCGAGCGGTGCTCCGGCGAGCGCGGCGGCCCCGGCGGCGGCCCCGGTGAACAGGGCGACGGCCGCGAGGAGCAGCGGCCGGGCCCGGTCGGTGAAGTCCTCCAGGGCGCGGCTCCCGGCGAGCCGGGCCCTGGCCGCCGCGGCGAACGCCGCGGCGGCCAGGTGGGCGGGCGCGACGGCCAGGGCGAGGCCGACGGCGAGGGCGGAGCCGTGCCGGTGCGCGGCCCAGCCGACGGCCGCCGCGGCCAGCAGGTGCGCGGCGTACGGGAAGCGGCCGCCGGCCCGGCCGGGCCACACGAGGGCGGTGACGGTGGCTGCCCCGGCGGCGGTCCCGGCCCAGGAGGGTGCGGCGGCGGCCGCGGCGAACGCGACGGCCCCGGGCAGCAGCGCGAGGCCGAGGCCCCGGAGCGCCGACGGGCCGGCCGGGGCGGGGACGAGCGCGGCGGGTGCGTCGGCGTGCGGGGTCCGGGCGTACAGCTCCTCGGCGAGCGAGAACACGTCCCGGTGGCGGAAGCGCGCGGCGGTCCGGTCGGTGATGCCGTGGGCTTCCAGCCCGGCGGCGATCTCCAGCGGGTCCACGGCCCGTTCGCACAGGTCGTGGTGGCGGTGCAGGAGCGCCTTGACGGGGTCTGCGCCACCTCGCCGCCGAGCGGTTCCGGCCGGCGCCGCACCGGTGCCGGGTTCCGTCCCCACGCCGTGTGCCGCACTGGTGCCGGGTTCCGCGCCCGCGCCGTGTGCCGCACCGGTGCCGGGTTCCGCCACGGTGTGCGGGTCGACGGGGGTCATACGGCGGCCTCCGAGGCCGAGGCCGGAGCTCCGGCCGGAACCGCGGCCGGGGCCGCGGCCCACGTCGGGCTGGTCCAGTGCCCGGGCACGCGCGCCTCCGGGGGCCGGGCGAAGGGGATGTCCCCGTCCGGCCGGTCGGAACCCCGGGCGAGCAGCCGCAGGTAGATCTCCTGGAAGGCGGCCACGTTCTGCTCGACGGTGAAGAGTTCCAGGGCCCGCGCCCGGGCGGCGGCCCCGAGCCGCTGCGCCCGTTCGGGATCCCGCAGCAGCGAGAGGCAGGCGTCGGCGAGGGCCCGCGGGTTGCGCGGCGGTACGACGAGCCCGGTGCCGCCGATGACCTCGCGGACCGCGCCGACGTCGGTGGAGACGGTGGCCCGGCCGCAGAACATCGCCTCGGCCAGGGTGATCGGGAAGCCCTCGATCACGGAGGACAGGACGACCACGCGCCCCGCGCCGTACGCCTCGGCAGGGGAGGGCGCCTCGGGTCCGCCGATCTCCTCGAAGGTGACGGGGTTCTCCCCGGCGGTGACGGCGTCGGCGGCCTCGTCGGGGAACAACTGCGCGGCCAGGGACCGGCAGTCGGCCAGGTAGCCGGGGGCCACGGCCGTGGCGAAGATCCGCAGCCGGGTCCGGGGCGCGGCCCGGCGGACCTCCGCGAACGCGTGCAGCAGGCCGATGAGGTCCTTGGCGGGCTCGATCCGGCCGGCCCACACCAGGGTTTCGGGGTCCCCGCAGTCCACGGCCTCCCCGACGGTGGCGAATCGGTCCGCCTCCATCCCCGGATAGACCGTCCGCAGCCGGTCCCTCGGGGCCCCGCACCGCTCCTGCCAGCGCCGGGCGTGCGCGTTCCCCGGGGTCAGGAGGTCGGCCTGGGCGTAGATCTCGCCGGCCAGCCGGACGTGGAAGGCGGCGAGCAGGGCCCGTACGGCGGGCCGGGCCTCCTGGCTCTGGTCGAGGTAGTGGGCCCGCAGCTGGACCCCGTACTCGGTGACCAGCAGGGGGACCCCGAAGAAGCGTTTGGCCAGCAGCCCGGGGATCGCAGCCACGCCGCCCGCGGCGGCGTGGCAGATGTCGACCGCGCCGAGACCGCCGGGCTCCTCGCACCAGTCGAGGGACAACGGCCGCAGCGTGCGCTCCAGTTCGTCCACGAACTCCAGCAGGTCCGGCACCTGCGCCGCCTGTACGGTGCGCCCCGCGCCCGGTACCCGGCAGGCGGACTCCACCGCCCGCACCGCGGACTCGGAGCGCAGCGCCGCGTAGAGCCCGCCCTGGTCGCGGGCGAGCCCGTAGAGCCCGTAGAGCCCGGCCGCGAAGGCCGGTGCCTCGCCGGCGCAGATCCCGTGGACCAGCTCCCGGAAGCAGTCGGCGAAGCGCCGGCGCTCACGTCGGCCGTAGGTCCGCCCGTCGTCGGCCGGGGCCCACAGGGGGGCGGTGCACACGCGTGTGACGTGCTCGGGCAGAGGGACCCTGGTGCGTTCCTGCCCGGCGCTGCGACTCAGCGCGTAGAGCTCGAACTCGTGTTGCGGGAGCCCGCGCACGAGCCGGTCGCACCACAGCCTCGCCTCTCCCGTGGCATACGGATAACCACCTTCCGTGACCAGTCCGATCCGCACGAGTGGCACCCCCGATCTCGCGTTCCAGGCGGTCGTCGTGGGCCGGCGACCCGCCGCGGAAGAACTCAAGCGGATATACCGGAGGCGGGGGGGGCGCGGGTTGGTGGGGCCCCCCCCAACAGGGGCTGGAATAAAACACACACAACAAACACCAAAAAAAAAACACGCCCGCGCAGGGCCG
>NZ_JBHJTK010000014.1:0-97517 GCF_042267665.1 Streptomyces sp. NPDC056224 | reverse complement strand
TGGGGGCCCCCCCCCCTGGGGGCGCGGGGGGGGGGGGGGGGGGGCGCCCCCCCCGCCGCTTAAACACCCCCGTGCTTCCGCGGGGGGCGCGGGGGCGGGGGCCCCCCCCCGCCACCGGAAGGGGTGAAGAGTCGTAACTTTCCCGTACGGTTCGCGTTCGAGCACGCTAGGAAGGGGTGTCCTACACGAAGATCTCCCGCCGCGGCGCACGGCGCCGCGCGGCCGGTCCGGGACCGGGCGCCGGTGCGGCGGGGCCGCCGGTGCGGACGGCCGGGTGACCGGTCAGCTGCCGGGAAAGACCCAGGGGTTGGGCTTGCACTGGATCCCGTCGATGTCGAGGGACTTGGTCTGCTGCTGCATGATCGGCGCGAGCGCGCCCGGGGTGCGGCAGTTCACGTGGCCGTGTCCGAGCCGGTGGCCGACCTCGTGGTTGATGAGCATCTGGCGGTAGGCGAGCATCTGGTCCGGGCCGTACGTGGCCGAGCCCTGGGCCCAGCGGAACGCGTTGATCATCACCCGCTCGGTGGACGCCGAGTCGCAGGAGACGTTGTCGACGGTGGTGTCCAGCCCCGATTTGGCGCACCACGTCCCGGTGGTCCCCGGGCTGGCCAGGGTGATCACGAAGTCGGCCTCGCCGCCCGGCACCCGCTCGAAGGTCTTCGCACCGCCGTGGCCCCAGCTGCGGTCGTCGTTGAGGGTGCGGTGCACGGCCTCGGCGAACAGCTGCGGGTCCAGGCCCAGGCCCTGCTCCACGTCGACCCGGTAGCGCACGACTTTGCCCTTGCCGGGGGCCTTGGCCACACCGGGCACGGTGTCGAAGGTGCCGGGCCCGGCGAGCTTCTCGTCGATCGGCAGCTGCTGGGCCATCTTCTGCTCGTACGTCAGCTCGGGCGCGGCCGGCTGCGCGCCGCCGCCGGCGGCGGCGTCCGGCGTCGGGCGGCCGTCGGAACGGGAGGTGGGCGCCTCGGCCCGGCCGCTGTCGCCGGCGGCGAGCGTGCCGTGCTGGGCGGTCTCGCCGTGGTGGAGCACCTGGCCCGCGACGACGACGGCGACGACGGCGGTGACCGCCACGGCGGCCGCGCCGGTGTAGGCGCGGACCTTGCGGCTGCGGCCGGGGCCGGAGCCGGGGCCGGGCTGCTCCGCCGGGGCGTCGGCCGGCGTGCGCGGCCCGGGCACGCGGCGGTGCGATCCGGTGGACGTGACGGGGTCGGGTGCGGGTCCGGGCGCCGGGGCGCGCATCGGCGCCGGCGCCGGCTCCGGCAGGACGACCTGCGGGAAGCCCACGGCGGGGGTGCCGTAGGCCGGGGTGTCGGTGTCGAGCAGGGCGGTCGCGGTCCGGGCCCGCGGGATCCCGCGCCAGTCGCCGTACACGGAGCCGGACGAAGTGCCCCAGGCGCCGCCGGGCTCGCGCTGCTCGGGGTGGCCGCCGGGAACGGACCGCTCCTGGGGCGCGTATCCCTGGTGGGTGACGGTGGGTTCGGGCCACTGCCGGGTGCGCGGTTCCGCGTACGGTGCGCGTCCCTCGAACGGGGCACGTCCCTCGTCCGGGAATTGGTCCCCGTACGGAAACGGGTCCTCGTACGGGAACGCCTGCTCGTACGCAGCCGGTTCCTCGTACACCTGCGCCGGGCGGGCCGGGGCAGGGGCGGGAGCCGGGGCGGGGTCCTTGCGACTATGTCGTCCCACGGTTCTCAGCCTCTGCCGTCTTCGGTGTCCAGGAGCAGCTCCCGGAAGGCGGCGGCCACCACCTCGGGATATTCCATCATCGCCACGTGCCCGGCCTCGGGCAGGCACAGCAGCCGCGAACCCCGGAAGGCGGCGGCGGCCTTGTGCGCCATACGGTACGAGACGAGCTGGTCCCGGCCACCGTAGACCAGCAGCGTCGGCGCGAGCACCCGCTGCGCCTGCTGCCACAGCCCGTGCTGCCCACCGAGGGTGTAGGCGTCGACGATGCCGCGCGAGGAGCGGCTCAGGGACTCCCAGAAGTACGGCAGGGCCATCCGCCGCTCCATCTCCTCCACGGCGTCGCGGAAGCCCTCCGGTGTCACCCGCGCGGGGTCCCCGTAACAGAGCTCCGTCACTCCCCGGGTGCGCTGTTCGGCGGTCAGCCCCTGCGCCAGCCGCGCCAGCAGCGCGCCCATGCCGGGCACGGCGAGCAGCGCCGTCGGCACGGCGGCCCGCTGGACGCGCAGCTCGGGCAGGGCGGGCGAGACCAGGGTGAGCGAGCGCACGAGGTCGGGCCGGACGGCCGCGACGCGGGTGGAGACGGCGCCGCCGAGGGAGTTCCCGATCAGGTGGACCGGCCCGCGCGCGGCGGCGTCGAGGTGCCGGATGACCACGCGGGCGAACGCGGTGACGGAGTAGTCGCGGTCGGCGGGCGGCGGGGACCAGCCGAAGCCGGGCAGGTCGAGGGCCTCGCCGTCGACGGTGTCCGCCAGCCGCGCCATGAGCGTCGACCAGTTCTGCGAGGAACCGCCGAGTCCGTGGACGAACAGCGCGGGCGGCAGGTCCGCGCGCACGGACGGACGCCCCCGGACGGCCACTTCCAGCCCGGGCAGCGCGACGGTGCGCAGCTGCTCTCCGTCGGCCACGCGGACGGCTCCCGCCGGGGAAGTCGGCTCGGCGGCGGACCGTACGCCGGGCAGCTCGGTCGAAGACATGCGGGCAATGTTACGAGACGATCACACTCCACTTCTTGTGTTCGCCGTCACAGACGCATGCGGATCCGCATAGCGGGGCACCCGCGATCCTCATAGGCTCATAGGAGAAGAAGGAAGCGAGGGGAGTGGTATGACTGTCGACCCTGCGGAACCGGACACCTTCCGGGAGCCGTTTCCCGAATCCATCGACCCCGAGGCGCCGGAGGCGGACCTGGCGGAACAGCTGACCGAGGCGGAGCCGCCGGAGGACGATGACCGGGTCACCGGTGTGGAGCGCGGCGAGGCCACCGACGGCGACGCGGTCGAGCAGGCCCGGGTGGTGCCGCTGGACGACGACGACTACCGCTGACCAGCGCATCCGACCGGTCCGTACCGCGAGAAAAGTCGGCTTGAACCCACCAGATTCGGTTACCGAAAAGTACGATGGCGGCGCGGCGCAGAGCGCACTGTGTTCTTAGAGAAAGTGGGAGGCGGCGTGACAGCCATCGAGCAGACCGAGGCAGCGCGACCGCGGGGCACGCGACTGCCGCGCCGGGCCCGGCGCAATCAGCTGCTGGGCGCGGCTCAGGAGGTCTTCGTCGCGCAGGGTTACCACGCCGCGGCCATGGACGACATCGCCGAGCGGGCCGGGGTGAGCAAGCCGGTGCTGTACCAGCACTTCCCCGGCAAGCTCGACCTCTACCTGGCGCTGCTGGACCAGCACTGCGAGGCCCTGCTGCTCGCCGTGCGCACCGCGCTCGCGTCGACGACCGACAACAAGCTGCGCGTGGCCGCCACGATGGACGCGTACTTCGCGTACGTGGAGGACGAGGGCGGTGCCTTCCGGCTGGTCTTCGAGTCCGACCTGACGAACGAGCCGGCGGTGCGCGAGCGCGTCGACCGGGTCTCGCTCCAGTGCGCGGAGGCCATCTCGGACGTCATCGCCGAGGACACGGGCCTGTCGAAGGACGAGTCGATGCTGCTGGCCGTGGGACTGGGCGGGGTCTCGCAGGTGGTGGCCCGGTACTGGCTGTCGAGCGAGAGCCCGGTCGCCCGGGACACGGCGGTCGGCCTGCTGACCTCGCTCGCGTGGCGCGGCATCGCCGGATTCCCGCTGCACGGCACCGAGGGCTGAGTGGCTGTTCGCTGCGAGCATGTCCGCTCCGCGCGGTCCGCGTCCCCTCTCCGGGCTAATGTGGACCGCGTACGGCGCGGCTGATCGCGCGAACCGGATCGTCGGAGGGACAAAGCCGTGGAGGTCAAGATCGGCGTGCAGCACGCACCCCGGGAGATCGTGCTGGAGAGCGACCTGAGCGCCGAGGAGCTGGAGACCATCGTCGCCGCCGCGCTGTCCGGTACGGCGCCGCTGCTCAGCCTCACCGACACCAAGGGCCGCAAGGTCCTGGTGCCGTCCGACCGCCTGTCGTACGTCGACCTGGGCGAGCCGAGCGCGCGCAAGGTCGGTTTCGGCGCGCTCTGACGCGGCGGCACGTGACGTGCCGAGAACTGAGTGAAACGGCCCGGTGGTTGGATCCACCGGGCCGTTTCCCTTTCCTCCGCTTCGGGTAGGACGGCAGTGATCCGGTATGCCCCGACGTGTGGGAGGGAACCCATGCTGCTGATGGAGACGTTCGGCTCGGCTCTGCTGGGGCTCGCCCTGTCCGCGACCGCCGCCCGCGCGCTCGCCAGCCGGCTGCCCGACCGGAGGGTGGTGCTGGTCAGCGGGGTGCTCGGGGCGCTCTTCGGGGCCTATCTGACGCACTTCGCGCTCGGCCCCGGGCACAACACGCTGACCGCGACGTTCGTCGGGGCCGTGCTGGTGTCGGCCGTGGTCCTGTCCCTGCTGCTCCGGCCGGCCGCCGGGCCCCGCAGGCCCTCGCACAGGACTCCGTTTTCACTCCCGTCACGGGGCTGACCCCTGATCCCGGCCCCTCATCGTTCACGTACGCCGGCCCCGGCGCGGAGGATTCCGTGCCGGGGCCGGCGTACGTGCGCGGGGAACGACGCCTAGGCGGCGAGGCCGAGGGCCGCCATCCGCTTGGTGTGCGCCTTCGTGATCCGGGTGAACATCTCGCCGACGGCGGCGAGGTCGAAGCCCGCGGCCATGCCGTCGACGCCGCCGACCAGCATGGTGGACAGCGCGTCGCGCTCGGCGACCACGCGCTGGGCCTGCGAGAGCGCCTCGCCCATCAGCCGGCGTGCCCACAGGGCGAGGCGGCCGCCGCAGCGCGGGTCGGCCTCGATGGCGGCGCGCACCTTCTCGACGGCGAAGTTGCCGTGGCCGGTGTCGTCGAGCACGCCGAGCACGAGGGCGCGGGTGTCGGTGTCCAGGTGGCTGGCCACCTCGCGGTAGAAGTCACTGGCGATCGAGTCGCCCACGTAGGCCTTGACCAGGCCTTCCAGCCAGTCCGACGGCGCGGTCTGGCGGTGGAAGTCGTCAACGCCCTTGGCGAAGGGCTGCATGGCGGCGGTGGGCTCCGCGTCGATCGCGGCGAGCCGGTCGCGCAGCCGCTCGAAGTGGTGGAACTCTGCGGAGGCCATGGCGGCGAGCTCGGCCTTGTCGTCGAGGGTGGGCGCGAGCTTCGCGTCCTCCGCGAGGCGCTCGAAGGCCGCGAGCTCGCCGTACGCGAGCGCGCCGAGCAGGTCCACGACGGCGGCCCGGTACTGCGGCGAGGCAGAGGCGGTCGCCCAGTCCTGGGCGGCGATGCCCGAGGTTTCGGCGGGGGCGCCGTCGTCGGCGGGCGAGGCGTTTTCAACGGTCGACATGCTCCGCACAATAGCCGTCCGGCAGGCGGCCCACGCCACCACACATCCACACCGTCCGTCCACGTAAACGCGCCGGGCCGGTGAATTCGCCCGACACAGCTGCGCGATTCCGGGGTACAGTGGTAATGCGCCTGCCGGATACTCGGCGGGCCATCCGAATGAGGATGCCCGGTCGGTGGCCCGATCGGCTCCAACCGACCCGCCCTCTGCGTGGTGCGTGCGTTCATGTGCCGCCACCCTTGAGGGGCCCCCTCAGCGGCACAAGCGCTTGAGCGAAGGCTAGTGGTCCCGCGCAGCTTCGTACGTACGTAGCAGTACTGCAAGCCCGGCACGGTACGACCCCCCTCGCCGCCTCGCGCCGCGTCTCACAGAAGAGGCAGCACCCTGACTACGTTCCGAGACCTCGGGATTCTCCCCGAGACCGCCGAAGCCCTTGAGGCCGTCGGCATCGTGTCCCCCTTCCCGATCCAGGAGATGACCCTTCCCGTCGCCCTTTCCGGCACGGACGTCATCGGCCAGGCCAAGACCGGAACCGGCAAGACGCTCGGTTTCGGCCTTCCGCTGCTGGAGCGGGTCACCGTCCCCGCGGACGTCGAGGCGGGCCGGGCCAAGCCCGAGCAGCTGACCGACGCCCCGCAGGCCCTCGTGGTGGTTCCCACCCGCGAGCTGTGCACCCAGGTCACCAACGACCTCCTGACCGCGGGCAAGGTCCGCAACGTCCGCGTGCTCGCCATATACGGCGGCCGCGCGTACGAGCCCCAGGTCGAGGCGCTCAAGAAGGGCGTCGACATCATCGTCGGCACCCCGGGCCGCCTGCTCGACCTGGCCGGTCAGAAGAAGCTCGACCTGTCGCACGTCCGCGCCCTGGTCCTGGACGAGGCCGACGAGATGCTCGACCTGGGCTTCCTGCCCGACGTCGAGAAGATCATCAACTACCTGCCGCCGAAGCGTCAGACCATGCTGTTCTCGGCGACCATGCCGGGCGCGGTCATCGGCCTGGCCCGCCGGTACATGACGCAGCCGACGCACATCCGCGCCACCTCGCCCGAGGGTGAGGGCGTGACCGTCGCCAACATCAAGCAGCACGTCTTCCGTGCGCACAACATGGACAAGCCGGAGCTGGTCTCCCGCATCCTGCAGGCCGAGGGCCGTGGCCTTGCCATGATCTTCTGCCGCACCAAGCGCACGGCGGCCGACATCGCCGAGCAGCTGGAGAAGCGCGGTTTCGCGTCCGGCGCCGTCCACGGCGACCTGGGCCAGGGCGCGCGCGAGCAGGCGCTGCGCGCGTTCCGCAACGGCAAGGTCGACGTGCTGGTGTGCACCGACGTCGCCGCGCGCGGTATCGATGTCGAGGGTGTCACCCACGTCATCAACTACCAGACGCCGGAGGACGAGAAGACCTTCCTGCACCGTGTGGGCCGCACCGGCCGCGCGGGCAACAAGGGCATCGCCGTCACCCTGGTCGACTGGGACGACATCCCGCGCTGGCAGCTGATCAACAAGGCGCTGGAGCTGGACTTCCACGACCCCGTCGAGACGTACTCCACCTCCCCGCACCTGTTCGAGGAGATGAACATCCCGGCCGGCACCAAGGGTGTCCTGCCGCGCGCCGAGCGCACGCGGGCCGGCCTGAAGGCCGAGGACCTCGAGGACCTGGGTGAGACCGGCGGCCGTGGTGGCCGTGGCGGGCGCTCCGGCCCGGCCGCGGCGGCCGTGGTGACCGAGGAGCGTCCGGCCCGTACCCGTACGCCGCGTCAGCGCCGCCGTACGCGGGGCGGGTCCGAGCTGGGCGCCGAGTCCGACGCCGTCACGCCCGTCGCCGCCGAGGCTCTCGAGGCTCCGGCCGCCGACGAGCCGCGCAGGCCGCGCCGCCGCCGGACCCGCGTGTCCGCCGGTGCCGCGCTCGTCCCGGCGCCCGCCGTCGAGGCGACTGCGGTAGCCGTGGCCCCGGCCCAGGTGGCCGTCGCGGTCGCCGAGGCCGCCCCGGAGGCTCCGGTCAAGCCGAGGCGCACCCGGACCCGCAAGGCCGCCGAGGCCGCCCCGGTCGCCGAGGCGGCCGTGGTCGAGGCCCCGGCCGCGGTGGCCGAGGAGGCTCCGGTCAAGCCGAAGCGCACCCGGACCCGCAAGGCCGCCGAGACCGCTCCGGTCGCGGAGGCCGCCCCGGCCGCCCCGGTCGCCCCGGTCGAGGAAGCCCCGGAGAAGCCCCGCCGTGCCGTGCGCCCGCGCAAGGCCGCCGCCGCCCCGGAGCCGGACTTCCAGATGGCCGCGCCCCTGGAGCCGGTCAAGGCCCGCCGCACCACCCGGCCCCGCAAGGCCGCCGAGGCAGCCCCGGAGCCGGACTTCCAGATGGCCCCGCCCGTGGAGCCGGTCAAGGCCCGCCGCACCACCCGGCCCCGCAAGGCCGCCGAGGCAGCCCCGGAGGCTCCGGCCACCGCGGCCGCCGAGGAAGCTCCGGCCAAGCCGAAGCGCACCCGCACCCGCAAGGCCGCGGCCGCGCCCGAGGCGTGAGCACGGCCCGACGGCCCGGTCCCCTGTCGCAGGGGGCCGGGCCGTCGGCGTATCCCGCCGCGGCACCTCGTACGGGCTGCCGCAGCACCTCGTACGGGCCGCCTCAGCACTTCGTACGGGCCGGTAACCTCGGGCCATGAGCAAGCCGCCGCGTCTCACCCTGCCGTCCGTCGCCCGCGCCCGCCGCCTTTCGACCGCCCGTGGCGATTTCGCCGTGCACGAGGCGGGCGAGGCCGTCCGGGGAACCGCCCTGCTGGTCCCGGGCTTCACGGGGAGCAAGGAGGACTTCATCGCCCTCCTGGAACCGCTGGCCGCCGCCGGGTACCGGGTGGTCGCGGTGGACGGGCGCGGCCAGTACGAGACCCCGGGGCCGCGCGAGGAGTCGGCGTACGCCCTGGAGGAGCTGGCCCAGGACGTCCTCGCGCAGGTCCGCGCCCTGGGCGCGGGGCCCGTACACCTCGTCGGCCACTCGCTCGGCGGGCTGATCTCGCGCACGGCCGTACTGCGCGATGCGGCGCCCTTCGCCTCGCTGACCCTGATGAGCAGCGGGCCCGCCGCGATCTCGCCGGAGCAGCAGGCGCGCACCAAGCTGCTGGTGTCCGCGCTGGAGGCACTGCGCGAGACGGCGCCCGCTGACAGCATGCCGGCGGTGTGGGAGGCGATGCGCGCGCAGGACCCGCAGGACGCCGTCCCGGACTCCCCCGAGCTGGCGGCCTTCCTGCGCGGGCGGTGGCTGGCCACCGTCCCCGAGCAGCTGATCGCCACGGGCCGGGTGCTGCTCTCGGAGCCGGACCGGGTCGCGGAGCTGGCGGGCGTCCCGCTCCCCAAGCTGGTGCTGTCCGGAGCGGTGGACTACGCCTGGCCGGTGCCGCTGATGGATGACATGGCGGACCGCTTGGGTGCGTCGCGTGTGGTCGTCGAGGGGGCCGAGCACTCCCCCAACGCAGAGAATCCGCAGGTCACAGCCGATTCCCTGGTCGTGTTCTGGGACTCCTGGGGCCGCTGACCGCCCACACTCGTTAGCAAGTGAAAAAATTTCCTTAGCGTAGGGAATGTTTGCTTCTTACACTTCGTTGAACCCTCTGCAAGGAGAAACACCGACGAAGGGAGAAGCCCCATGCGCTTCGAGATTCTGCGCCTGGACGACGTCGACGGATCCGCCGTGGACAGCACCGTCGTGGACGCGGCCTCCGTCAACCGGATCGTGCAGCAGGCCGCCGCAGTCGGCCAGCGCATTCTGATCCGACCGGCCGGGACGGCGTCCTGCTGACGCTGCACACACCGCACACACGTCGACGCCCCCACACCGATGCCGGTGCGGGGGCGTTCTCGCGTCCCGTGGCGTGCGGTCAGCCGCCCCGGACCACCTGGAGCACGCCGTTGATGATCTGCTGGACCGCGATCGCGGAGAGCATCATGCCGGCGAGGCGCGTCACGAGGACCACACCGCCGTCCTTGATGACCCGGATGATCACGAGCGAGTAGCGCATCGTGATCCACAGGACGATGTGCATGGCGACGATCGCGCACCAGACGGACACCTGCCCGCTGAACCCGTCGGCCTTCTGCACCGCCAGGATCACGGACACGATCGCGCCGGGCCCGGCCAGCAGCGGCATGCCCAGCGGGACGAGGGCGACGTTCACGTCCTTGGTCTGCTTCGGCTCGTCGTTCTTGCCGGTGAGCAGGTCGAGCGCGATGAGCAGGAGCAGCAGACCACCGGCGATCATCAGCGCCGGGACGGAGACGTGCAGGTAGTCCAGGATCTGCTGGCCGCAGAGCCCGAAGACGGCGATGACGCCGAAGGCCACGCAGACCGCCTGCCAGGCCATCCGGCGCTGCACCTTGACGGGGCGGCCGGAGGTCAGGGCGAGGAAGATCGGCGTGATCCCCGGCGGGTCCATAATCACAAAAAGGGTGAGAAAGAGGGATCCGAAGACGGCGAAGTCGAACACAGTGATGCCTTGCAGGTGAGGGGTGTGAAGAAAAGCGGGAAGGGCGGAGCGGCGCTTACGCGCGGACGCCTCCGCCGGCGCCGGGGACGGGGAAGGCCCCGGTCGCGCGGCGCGTGATCTCGCCGTAGATCTCGGGATCGGTGGTGTAGTCCCCGAGGCGACAGGTCTTGCGGCTGCCGTGGTAGTCGCTGGACCCGGTGGTCAGCAGCCCGAGCTCCGCCGCCAGGCCACGCAGACGCGCGCGGGTGGCGGTGTCGTGGTCCATGTGGTCGACCTCGATGCCGTCCAGGCCCGCCGCCGCCAGCTCGGCCATCGCGGACTCGGGCACGCACTCGCCGCGCTTGACGGCCGCGGGGTGCGCGAAGACGGTGACGCCGCCGGCCGCCTTGACCAGGCGGATGGCGTCGAAGGGGTCGAGCTCGTGCTTCTCGGCGTAGGCGCGGCCGCCGTCGGCGAGCCAGTCGGGCGTGAAGGCGTCCGAGACGGTGGGCACGACGCCCAGCTCGACGAGCGCGGTCGCGATGTGCGGGCGCCCCACGGAACCCTCGCCGGCGATCCGGGCCACCTGCTCCCAGGTGACGTCCACGCCGAGCGCCCGGAGTTTGCCGACCATCGCCTGGGCGCGGGGCGTGCGGTCGTCCCGTACGAGCTCCCGTTCACGGGCGAGCTCGGGCTCCTGCGGGTCGAAGAGGTACGCGAGCATGTGCAGCCCGACGCCGTCCAGTCGGCAGGACAGCTCGGCCCCGGTCACCAGCGTCAGCCCTGCGGGCAGCGCGGCAAGGGCCTCGGCGTACCCGCCCACCGTGTCGTGGTCGGTCAGCGCGACCACGTCCAGCCCCGCGGCGGCGGCGTTGCGCACCAGTTCGGCGGGGGTGTCCGTACCGTCGGAGGCCGTGGAGTGGGCGTGCAGGTCGATGCGCACAGCCGGGCTCCAGGATCGTTCGTACGGACGGTGGGGGCACCTCCCCGGGGTCCCACCCGGACGGAGTCCGGGGGAGGCAGCCGGGGGTGACACTCCAGGATAACCGGGCCGAGGGCCCCTCCCGGTCGGCGCCGGCCGGTGCCGGTGGACCCTGCCGGTCACAGCACTAGGCGGGGCCCAGGATGCGCGGGCTCAGCGCCCCGCACGGAAGGAGCTCGACCTCGGCTCCCGCGTCGCGGAGGTCGGTGAGGACGAGCTCGTCGTACATCAGGAGGCCGGACTGCTCCGGCCAGACGATCGCCCAGAGCCACAGGCCCCGGGCCTCGCCCGCGAAGACGGCCCGGTCGTCGGGGCTTCCCTTGACGTGCCACAGCGGTGTCGGCCGGCCGGCCGCGACCACCTTGGCGTGCGGTGGCGCCGATACGTCGATGTACGTACCGGGGTCGGGACCGTCGATGCCCGCGAACCGCGCGCCGAGCCCCACGCCCAGCTCCTCGGCGACCAGCAGCAGCTCGCCGATGCCGCCCAGCGGTCCGGGCCCCGAGCAGGCCACCGCCGTCGCCCGTCCCCCGCTGCGGTCGTCACCGGCGGACGCCACGCCGGTGAACAGCCACCCCACCGGGAGGGGCCACGGCATCCACACCGGTACCTGCGTCCGGTGGACGACCACGCGCAGGCCCTCGACGCTGGGCGGGATCACGGGTTGCAGGGGGTGGACAGTGCCGTGCACCGCGCACTGCCAGGAGTCGGAGAAGAGACCGGGCGCCCTGACCCGGCCACCGCACTTCGGGCAACTTGGTTCGCCCCTCATAAGAAGCCACGCTCCTCCCCGCCCGGCGCGCCGTCAAGACGCGATCACCCGTCCGGGCTCAGTCCAGTGCGACTGCGGTACGCAGAGGATCCCGCAGATCCGTGCCGCGCGCGAGCCAGCGTTCCTGGAGGGCGGCCGCGCCGTGCACCCGTTTCCAGGCGGCCTCGTTCGCCGTCATGGGCAGGAGCGGCAGGAACCGCACCGGGTCCATGGGCTCGTCCAGCTCCAGGTCCTCCACCAGACCGCCCGGCTCCGCCACCAGGACGGAGCTGAAGGCGGCCCCGTCCCAGAGCGGTTCGCCCACGTCCAGCGAGGCTCCGGGGGCCACGATCAGCCCCTCCACCTGCGGGGAGGCGGCCAGTACCGCGAGCGGCCTGAGCAGTTTGTCGGTGGGCGCCAGTCCACCCCGTACGGTCAGGACCAGCTCGGCGCGCGGCCCGCGTACGGGGTCCGCGACCACGGCGGTCGGGTCGGTCATCGGATGCGCGGACATCCCGAGGGTCGCGTACCGCACGAGGTCGCCCTCGGTGAAGCGGAGTACCTCGATGCGGTCGGTGCCCAGGAAGGTGACGGCGGCGCGTGCGTCGGGTACGCCGAACGCAGTGCTGAGCCGAGCCTCCACGAGGGCCAGAATTTCTGCCATGGAGCGAGCATAGAACTCGTATCCGCCGGGTAAAGGGCGGGTCTTGACCATCCGTCGGCTGATAGTGTTGACAGCTGGTTCGGGCCGCACGCAGACGCGTTGTTTCAAGGCCTGGACGACAGGACGTCTCTCACGGGGGACCGGCCGGAGGAGGTGGGGCTGCGGTGGATCGAAGTCGATCGTGCAGTACCAATCGCTCTTCCACTTCTGTGACGGGCGCCTCCCGCCCCCTTTGATCTTCTGATCAGTAGAAGAGCGACGGCAGAACTTTGTCCTCCCGTCCTGTTTCCTTCCGTCCGCCGGGGCTGCCTGCCCGCGCTCACGGAAGGCCTCCCACCCGTACGGTCCGCAGCCGTGCGCGCGAAGGAGCCTGCCATGTCGATGCTGCCCTACATCCGTGCCGCCGTCCGCCCGGCACTGCGCAAGTCCAGCCCGGCCCAGCCCGGATACGACACCACCCGCGACCCGTCGGCGAGCAGCGCCGTGGTCGACTGCGCCGTGTACCGCGAGGGCCGGCGCGTGCTGGGGCCGGCCTGCCTGACGCCCCGTGAGGCGATCCGCCGGGTCCGCGAGGACGGCGGCTTCGCCTGGATCGGCCTGCACGAGCCGACCGAGGCGGAGTTCGCGGGGATCGCGGCGACCTTCGGCCTGCACCCGCTGGCCGTGGAGGACGCGGTGCACGCGCACCAGCGGCCGAAGCTGGAGCGCTACGACGACACGCTCTTCACCGTCTTCAAGACGATCCACTACGTCGAGCACGCCGAACTGACCTCCACCAGCGAGGTGGTGGAGACCGGCGAGGTGATGTGCTTCACGGGCCCCGACTTCGTCATCACCGTCCGGCACGGCGGCCAGGGCTCCCTCAAGGGGCTCCGCCACCGCCTCCAGGACGACCCGGACCTCCTCTCCAAGGGCCCCTCGGCCGTGCTGCACTCCATCGCCGACCACGTCGTCGACGGGTACATCGCGGTCGCTGCGGCCGTGCAGGACGACATCGACGAGGTGGAGAGCGAGGTCTTCGCCGCGCCCGCGAAGGGCGGTACGCGCGGCGGTGACGCGGGCCGCATCTACCAGCTCAAGCGCGAGGTACTGGAGTTCAAGCGGGCGGTCTCGCCGCTGCTGCGTCCGATGGAGCTGCTGAGCGAGCGCCCGATGCGGCTGGTGGACCCCGACATCCAGAAGTACTTCCGCGACGTCGCCGACCACCTGGCGCGGGTGCACGAGCAGGTCGTGGGCTTCGACGAGCTGCTGAACTCGATCCTCCAGGCGAACCTCGCGCAGGCGACGGTCGCCCAGAACGAGGACATGCGCAAGATCACCTCCTGGGCGGCGATCATCGCCGTCCCCACGATGATCTGCGGGGTCTACGGGATGAACTTCGAGCACATGCCCGAGCTCCAGTGGAAGTACGGCTACCCGATGGTGATGGCCTCCATCGTCGGCATCTGCTTCACCATCCACCGCGCGCTGCGCCGCCACGGCTGGCTGTAGCGCCCCGGGAAGCACCCCCTACCCTGTCCGCATGACTCTCAGCACGCTCGACCTCGCCCTCGTCGAGGAGGCCACCAAGAAGTCCGGCCTGATCTGGGTCCGCGGCGCCGGGGCCGACCGCGCCCTGTGGCACGCCTGGGTGGACGGCGCGGCCCACGTACTGGGCGACGGGCCCGGCGAGCAGCCGTTCCCGGGACTGGCCGACGGCGCGGCCGCCGAGGTGACCGTGCGGAGCAAGGACAAGGGCGGCCGGCTGGTGGCCTGGACGGCGACGGTACGCGAGCTGGCGCCCCGCGGCGAGGAGTGGAAGGCGGCCGTCGCCGAGCTCAAGGGCAAGCGGCTGAACGCGCCCGACTCGGAGGAGATGACCGAGCGGTGGGCGCGGGAGTGCCGGCTGCTGCGCCTGGAGCCGGAAGCGGTGTCGGCCCTGCCGGGCGGCTCCCTGGCCGCGGCCCCGCTGGCCTCGCCGGCGATCACCCGCAGGCCCGTCCCGGCGGGCCTGCCGAAGCTGCTGCTGAAGCGGAAGAAGGCCGCCCGCTAGGCGGTCCGGGACCGGGACGCGGCCTACGGCTGGGTGGGGTTGGAGCCCTGGCCGGAGCCCTTGGTGCTCTCCGGGCCCTTGGTCTGCGTGCCCTTCGCCTCGCCGTCCTTGGTCGTCGGCAGCTGGGACCCGTAGTCGACGGTCTGGTCCTGCGCGGGCGCGACGAGCGGGAAGGGCTTGCCCCACTCCGCGAGCTCCACCCGGCCCGCGCCCCCCGCGCGCTCCATTATCAGCGGGTACGGGGTCCCCTCCAGGGACACCGAGAGCTTGCCGCCCTTGCCCGCGTCCGCCGTCACCTGGACCGCGCGGGTGTGCCCGACCTTGGTGTAGGACCCCTTGGCGAGCTTGCCCTGAAGCCCCAGCAGTCCGTCCAGCAGCACGTCCATGTCGGTGAAGCCGCGGAACTGCTTGTACGAGGGGTCGCCCTCGGGCACCTTCACGTACTTGTCGCCGAGCTTGCCGGCCGAGTCGGACTGGCCCCAGAACGCCGCGTTCGCCTTCAGGTACAGCTGCTCCCCCACCCGCAGCAGCTGGAAGGTGTCGTCCTGGGACTTCACCTCGCCCGAGCCGCCGTCCGACTTCAGCCGCATGTCGAGGGTGAAGGACTTGCCGCCGGTCACCAGCGTGCCGGACAGGTGCACCGACTCCGCTTCGCCGGCGGCCGCCTTCGCCTTCGCCTCGATCTTGTCGGCGGACAGCTTGCCGATCCCGTTCGTGCCCTCGTCGGGATCCTCCCCGCAGCCCGTACCGGTGACGGCGAGGCCCGCGCACAACACACCGATGAAGGCGGCCCGGCGCAGCCGCGCGGCAGGGAAGTAGGCGGTCACGTGCGGGGGCCTCTCGTCGTCCTCTTCGAGCAGCAGGCAGCGTACCTTTCCTGTTGATGCCGGCCGCTGTCGGCCGGGTCACTCTCGACCGGACCGGCGGGTCGTGGCCCCGAAGGGTCTTGGGAGACCGGGACCGGCGAGAGCCGGCCGCCCCCGCCTCCCCGTCGGCCGGGCACGCCCGCCGCACCCCTCGTTCACGCGTGGCAGCAGCCCGTGCGCCTTCCACGCCCGGCGAACGGACCCCGGGCGGACCGCCCCACCAGGACGCTCGCCGATGGCACGGGCTAGCCTGAGGGTCGGCAGGACTTTTGATTGACGCGTCTGGAGGCGCTCGGATGGCTGCAGGCGCCCCGCGGATCTTCGTCTCGCATCTGTCGGGTGTGCCCGTCTTCGACCCCAACGGCGACCAGGTCGGCCGGGTCCGCGACCTCGTGGCGATGCTGCGCGTCGGCGGCCGCCCGCCGCGGCTGCTGGGCCTGGTGGTCGAGGTGGTCAGCCGGCGCCGGATCTTCCTGCCGATGACCCGGGTCACGGGCGTGGAGTCCGGGCAGGTCATCACCACCGGTGTCGTCAACATGCGGCGCTTCGAGCAGCGCCCCACCGAGCGGTTGGTCCTCGGTGAACTGCTGGACCGCCGGGTGACGCTGACCGCGACCGGCGAGGAGGTCACCGTCCTGGACGTGGCCATCCAGCAGCTGCCGGCCCGCCGGGACTGGGAGATCGACAAGATCTTCGTACGGAAGGGCAAGGGGGGCGCCCTGCGCCGCCGCGGCGAGACCCTGACCGTGGAGTGGTCCGCGGTCACCGGCTTCTCGCTGGAGGAGCACGGGCAGGGCGCCGAGAACCTGGTCGCCACCTTCGAGCAGATGCGCCCGGCCGACGTGGCGAACGTACTGCACCACCTGTCGCCCAAGCGGCGCGCCGAGGTGGCCAACGCCCTCGACGACGACCGGCTCGCGGACGTCATGGAGGAGCTGCCGGAGGACGAGCAGGTGGAGATCCTCGGCAAGCTGAAGGAGGAGCGCGCCGCCGACGTCCTGGAGGCGATGGACCCGGACGACGCGGCCGACCTGCTGTCCGAGCTGCCGGAGGACGACAAGGAGCGGCTGCTCACGCTGATGCAGCCGGACGACGCGGCCGACGTGCGGCGCCTGATGTCCTACGAGGAGCGGACGGCGGGCGGTCTGATGACCACCGAGCCGATCGTGCTGCGGCCGGACGCGACGGTCGCGGACGCGCTGGCCCGTGTACGGCAGGCGGACCTGTCGCCGGCGCTGGCGGCGCAGGTGTACGTGTGCCGGCCGCCGGACGAGACGCCGACGGGCAAGTACCTGGGCACGGTGCACTTCCAGCGGCTGCTGCGGGACCCGCCGTTCACGCTGGTCAGCTCGATCGTGGACACCGGCCTGGCGCCGTTGCGGCCGGACGCCTCGCTGCCGGTGGTGACCAGCTACCTGGCCGCGTACAACATGGTGGCCGTGCCGGTGGTCGACGAGAGCGGCTCGCTGCTGGGAGCGGTGACGGTGGACGACGTGCTGGACCACCTGCTGCCGGACGACTGGCGCGAGACGGACTTCCACTCGGAGGAGGTCGTGGGTGGCCACTGAGCGGGGGCGCGGCGACCAGTCGCGTGAGCGGCGGCGCGAACAGATCCGGGAGCGGCGCGAGCAGGCGCGGCGACAGGCGCGCGAGCACGGGCTGGCGGAGGCGGCCGCGGAGCGGGTGGAACGTTCCTCCTTCGAGCGCGGCGAGCGGGCGAAGGCCGGTCAGTTCGGCCCGTCGACCGGTTCGAGCGCGCTGACGCGTTCGCGGGCCCGGCTGGACCTGCCGCGCCCGGCGCGCCGGCGGCTGCTGCCGGAGTACGACCCCGAGGCGTTCGGGCGGCTGTCGGAGCGGGTGGCGCGGTTCCTCGGCACGGGCCGGTTCATCGTCTGGATGACGGTCGTCATCATCGTCTGGGTGCTGTGGAACATCTTCGCGCCGCAGGACCTGCGGTGGGACGAGTACCCGTTCATCTTCCTGACGCTGATGCTGTCGCTGCAGGCCTCGTACGCCGCTCCGCTGATCCTGCTCGCGCAGAACCGGCAGGACGACCGGGACCGGGTCAACCTGGAGCAGGACCGCAAGCAGAACGAGCGGTCCATCGCCGACACCGAGTACCTGACGCGGGAGATCGCGGCCCTGCGGATGGGTCTGGGCGAGGTCGCCACGCGTGACTGGATCAGGTCCGAGTTCCAGGACCTGATCAAGGAGATGGACGAGCGGCGGCTATTCCCGCAGGAACGTGACGAAGGCGACCGCTGACGGGCTTTCCTGAGCCGTGCTACCGAGCCGTACCATCGGGGCATGGCTACCGACACAAGCTCCGCCGACGCCGCCGCAGCGCCTGAGCAGGACGCGATCCTCGATGCGCTGGCAACGGTGAACGACCCCGAGATCCACCGGCCGATCACCGAACTCGGCATGGTGAAATCGGTGGAGATCGGCGACGGCGGCGCGGTCGCCGTCACCGTCTACCTGACGGTGTCGGGCTGTCCCATGCGCGAGACCATCACCAAGAACGTCACCGAGGCCGTCGAGCGCGTCGCCGGCGTCACCTCGGTCGAGGTCTCGCTCGACGTCATGAGCGACGAGCAGCGCAAGGAGCTCGCCAGCAGCCTGCGCGGCGGTACCGCCGAGCGCGAGGTTCCCTTCGCCAAGCCGGGCTCGCTGACCCGGGTGTACGCGGTCGCGTCCGGCAAGGGCGGCGTCGGCAAGTCCTCGGTGACGGTCAACCTGGCCGCGGCGATGGCGGCGGACGGCCTGAAGGTCGGTGTCGTCGACGCCGACATCTACGGTCACAGCGTGCCGCGCATGCTCGGTGTGGAAGGCCGCCCGACCCAGGTCGAGAACATGATCATGCCGCCGTCCGCGAACGGCGTGAAGGTCATCTCCATCGGCATGTTCACTCCGGGCAACGCGCCGGTGGTGTGGCGCGGGCCGATGCTGCACCGCGCCCTCCAGCAGTTCCTGGCGGACGTGTACTGGGGCGACCTGGACGTGCTGCTGCTGGACCTGCCGCCGGGCACCGGTGACATCGCGATCTCGGTGGCCCAGCTGGTGCCGAACGCCGAGATCCTGGTCGTCACCACGCCGCAGCAGGCGGCGGCGGAGGTCGCGGAGCGGGCCGGCTCCATCGCCGTGCAGACCCACCAGAAGATCGTCGGCGTCGTCGAGAACATGTCGGGCATGCCGTGCCCGCACTGCGACGAGATGGTGGACGTCTTCGGCTCGGGCGGCGGCCAGAGGGTCGCCGACGGGCTGACGAAGACGGTCGGCGCGACGGTGCCCGTGCTGGGCTCGATCCCGATCGACGTCCGGCTGCGCGAGGGCGGCGACGAGGGCAAGCCCGTCGTGCTCTCCGACCCGGACTCCCCCGCGGGCGCGGCGCTGCGGTCGATCGCGGGCAAGCTGGGCGGCCGCGCGCGCGGTCTGTCGGGCATGTCACTGGGCATCACCCCGCGCAACAAGTTCTGATCCGCACGCACGCGAAGGGGCGCCGCTCGACGAGCGGCGCCCCTTCGCGTTGCCGGCGCGGCCGCTACTCGTACGCCGCCAGGTCGCCGATGACCGAGAAGCCGAGGCCGTACGCGCTCATGCCCCGGCCGTACGCACCGAGGTGCACCCCGCTGCCGGTGGACCCGGCGAGAACCCAGCCGAACTCCGACTCGCGGTAGTGGAACGGGGTCGGCTCCCCGTCCACCGGCAGCGACAGCGTCGACCAGTCCGGCCCGGCGAGGTCGTCCGCGAGTTCCCACGCGGCCTCGGTCTGCTGGTCGAGCCAGTCGCTGCGCAGGGAGTGGTCCATCTGCCCGGGCCAGCTGTAGGCCAGCAGCCCCGACCCGGCCAGCCAGGCGGCCGACGAGACCGAGGTGGCCTCCAGGGTGCCGGTGCCGTCGCCGCTGCGGCGGACCGGGTTGCTCGCGACGGTGACGACCACCGCGAAGCGCTCCTTCTCACCGGTGGCGATCTCGCCCCGGGCGGACGGCTCGTCGCCGTGGCCGGTGGATCCGTGCTCGACGGTGCCGTCGGCGCCGGTGCCGACCTGCATGAGCCAGCGCGGGCCGGTGAAGGCACCGTCCAGCCCGTACCAGGGGAAGTCTGCCGCCAGGAACCCCTCGGCCGTCCGGCGGGCCGCCGGGACGGGAGCGGCGGCCTCCTGGGGCTGCGTGGTGGTCTGCGGTTCCTGCGCGGGTGCGGCGGCGTGGGCGGGAGTCTCGGCGGTCTGCGCCCCTACCCGACTACTGCTCGTCGTCTCCATCTGGCGGCCTCTCGTTCGTGGGGTCCGGAGCCGGCCCTCCCCCTCGCTTCGCTGGGGGGACCCCCACCCGCGGGCGTCCTGGACCCGGACTCATGGAGGATAGCCATCCGATCCCGGATCGCCCGGCAGGGCGCGCGTCAGGTGGCGTCGGCGTCGAAGCGGGCGCGCTGGTCGGAGGCCGGGGCGGCGGGCTTCTTCAGCAGGTCGGAACCGGTGCCGTCGGCGGGCGTGGCGGCCGACGGCAGGTCCGTCTCCTTGCTGTTGACGGCGTCGGTGACGTCGTTCAGCTCCTTGCGGAGATCGAAGCTGCTGCGGATCTCCTTGAGGTCCTCGTTCTCGTTCAGCTGCTTGCGGATGAAGGTCTTCGGGTTCAGGTCCTCGAACTCGAAGTCCTTGAATTCCGGGCCGAGTTCTGAGCGGATGTCCTGCTTGGCACTGTCCGAGAACGCACGGATCTTCCGGATGACGCCCGTCACGTCCTGAATGACCTTGGGCAGTTTGTCCGGGCCGAAAACGAGAATGGCGAGCACCACGATCGTGACGAGTTCGAGTGCGCCTATGTCGTTGAACACCTTGCCGCTCCTCGGCTCTCTTCACTGCGGGCCCGGACCCACGGTACCCCAGTGCCCCTACGAGCCGTTCGCCGATCCGAGGACCACTTCCAGCGTCCGCTCGCGGCCTTCGCGGAGCACGGTCAGCGTCAGCGGATCACCCGGCCGGTGGGCCCTGATCTTGATGATCAGCTCGTCACCGCCGCGCACGCGCTGGCCGTCGACCTTGGTGATCACGTCGCCGGCCTTGACGCCGGCGCGGGCGGCCGGGCCGTCGGCGGTCACGGCCGGCTTGCCGTCCTCGCCCTTGTCCCCGACCCGGGCTCCGTCACCCGTGTACTGCATGTCAAGGGTGACCCCGATGACGGGGTGCGTGGCGCGGCCGGTGCGGATGAGTTCCTCGGCGACGCGCTTGCCCTGGTTGATCGGGATGGCGAAACCGAGCCCGATGGAGCCGCCCTGCCGCGTGGGATCGTCCTTGTCGGCGCCCCGGATCGCGCTGTTGATGCCGACCACGCGGGCCTTGGCGTCGAGGAGGGGGCCGCCGGAGTTCCCGGGGTTGATGGGGGCGTCGGTCTGCAGGGCGTCCACGTAGCTGATGTCGCTGCCGTCGCCCTTGTCGCCGCCCGCGGTGACCGGCCGGCCGGTGGCGCTGATGATGCCGGCGGTGACGGTGTTGGACAGGTCGAAGGGGGCTCCGATGGCCACCACCGGGTCGCCGACCTTCACGTTCTCGGAGTTCCCGAGGCTCAGCGGCTGGAGCCCCCGTACCCCGCTGACCTTGACCACGGCCAGGTCGTACCCGGAGTCGCGGCCCACCAGCTCGGCGGTGACGCTCTCGCCGGTGCTGAAGGTGACCGCTATCTCCTTGGCGTCGGCGACCACGTGGTTGTTGGTCAGGATGTGGCCCTGCTGGTCGAGTACGAAGCCGGTGCCCGTGCTGCTGCTCGACGCGCCCCGCACGTGCAGGGTGACCACGCCGGGGAGCGCCGTGGCCGCGATGCCCGCGACGCTCTCCGGCGCGCGGCCCTTGTCGGCGACGGCCGCCTGGGGCAGCTCCAGGCGGGTGCTGCTCTCCCGCTCGGCGAGCACGCCGAGGTACCCGCCTATCGCGCCGGCCAGCAGGGCGGCACCCGCGGCGAGGGCCGCGACCTGCCACAGCCGGAACCCGCGGGCCCGCCCGCCCCGGTCCACGGCCTGCAACGGCTGGTCGCCCCAGGGGTCGTAACGCACCGCGCGGGCCGCCGCCCGCGCGTCGGCCTCGGTCACGGCCGGGGCTTCGCCGCCGGCCGCGCCCTCGGGCCGCGGGGAGGGGACCCCCTGGCGGAGCGCGTCCGTCGTTCCGTCGGGCCGGCTCCACCACTGTGGAGCCGGGTCGGTCTGCTGCCTGTCGGCCATGGGCGCTCCCCGCGTACCTATCCGCATGTGCCGCAGATTCAACCAGGTCCCCGGTCAGCGCAGCAGCGAGACCGGGCGGGTCGAACTCTGCGCGGAGGGGTGGAGCGGCGGGAGCGGGGTCGCGGCGGTCGACAGGAGGCTCGGTACCCGGGCGGGCGTGGGCGGCAGGTCGCGGACGGACGCGTCGGCCACGGACACGGCGGGGCCGGGCCTGGACGCGGGTGACGGCCCGGCCGGGTGCGTCGTACCCCGCACGTTCGGATCCACGCCGTCCAGCGGCATCGCGCCGCCCAGCGCGATCGCCGCCAGCGACACGGCCCCGGCGGCGACGAAGGCGAACCGGCGGCGGGGCCGGCCCACCTCATGGATCGGGAAGCCTCCCCGCGGCTGCCCGGCGGCCCCCGGCAGCGCGTAGGCGAACGAGGCGAGCGGGTCGTTGCCGGAGAGACCGGCGCGGCCGTGCGGAGCCGCGGAGCCGGACGGTCCCGGCAGCCCCGACGGCCCGTCGAGGCCGCCGCCCGGCAGCCCCTGCAACCGGGCCAGCAGCCCGGCGGACAGCGGCGGCGGCGCACTCTCCACGAACATGGTCTTCAGGCGGCGCTGGGCATCGGCCTCGGCCTTGCACTTGGCACAGGTGGCCAGGTGGGCCAGGACCCGCTCGCGCACGTCATGCGTCAGCTCGCCGTCCACCAGGGCGGCGAGCCGGTCGCCCAGGTGCTGTTCGGCGGGGGAGGGACTGGCTCCGCTCACTCGGCTCCGCCCTCTCTCCCGGCGCCCGGCGCACCCATGGCCACCCCGGCCAGCGCGCGCTGCTCGGCGCGGGCCGCGGGAGAGCGGTGCTTGAGCGCCTTGCGCAGGTGCGAACGGCCCCGGTGGATACGGCTGCGCACGGTACCGAGCTTCACGCCGAGCGTGGCGGCGATCTCCTCGTACGACAGGCCCTCGATGTCGCACAGCACCACGGCCGCGCGGAACTCGGGCGCGAGGGTGTCCAGCGCCTGCTGGACGTCCGCGTCGAAGTGCGTGTCGTGCAGGACCTGCTGCGGGGACGGCTCGCGGCTGGGCAGCCGCTCGGCGGCGTCGTCGGCGAGCGCGTCGAAACGGATCCGCTGCTTGCGGCGGACCATGTCCAGGAACAGGTTCGTGGTGATGCGGTGCAGCCAGCCCTCGAAGGTGCCGGGCGTGTACGTGGACAGCGAGCGGAAGACGCGGACGAAGACCTCTTGGGTCAGGTCCTCGGCATCGTGCTGGTTACCCGTCAGCCGGTAGGCAAGGCGGTAGACCCGCGCACTGTGCGTGCTGACGATCTCCTCCCATGAGGGAGGGGTCCACGCCTGCGAGCCCGCATCGGCGGCAAAGGTCGCGGTGGTTGCGGTGGCGGTGTGGAAGCTGTCAGCGATGTCGGTCACGGATTTCGGCTCACCCGCCGACCAGAAGAGGCGTCTGAACACGCCCCCACGATCCACAGGCGCAGCCGCACCTCCCCTATCGGCTCTGGTGGTGTCCAGTGGAGTCCCTACCATAGCCACCCCCTCTGTCAGCTCGGGATAAGCATTTTTGCAGTATCTTTACGCGATTCTTAAGTCCCGGAGCGGTCCTGGACTGCCGATCTGCCCGGCACCGTCCCTTCTTATCCCGCCCACGCCCTTCACAACGCCCGGTCCCATCTGCGGGTTCCCGACGTCAACGGATACAGTCACCGTTGCGCCAACTATGGGGACAGGAGAGGGTCATTACCGGCAACCGGCAGACGAGCTGGGCGTTCGCCGACGCGTTTGTCGCCGAGGACGACGCTCTGCGATGGGCCCGCGACCGGTCCAGGGAAGCGGGCGTACGCTCCGTCTCCCCCGGCACCGGGGCCGCGCTGCGCCTGCTGGCAGCCACCGCGGACGCCAAGGCGGTGGCCGAGATCGGTACCGGAACCGGCGTCTCCGGCATCCACCTGCTCCACGGGATGCGCCCCGACGGTGTGTTGACCACGGTGGATCCCGAAGCGGACCGGCAGGCCTTCGCCCGCCAGGCCTTCCGCGCCGCGGGCTTCGCGGGCAACCGCGCGCGGTTCATCCCCGGCCGCGCACTGGAGGTACTCCCCCGCCTCGCCGACGGCGGGTACGACCTCGTCTTCTGCGACGGCGACCCGGCCGAGTCCCTCGACTACCTTGCTGAATCGTTGCGCCTGCTGCGCCCCGGCGGGCTGGTGTGCTTCGAGGGGGTCTTCTCCGACGGCCGTACGGTCGACTCCGCGGCCCAGCCGGTGGAGGTGCTGCGCGTCCGCGAACTGCTGCGCAGCGTCCGGGAGAGCCCCGCACTGGAGGCCGCCCTGCTCCCGGTGGGCGACGGGCTGCTGTGCGCCGTGCGGCGCTGACCCGCGCGCCGCACCCCCCGCCTGGACCGCACCCCCGCCTACCCCGCACCCGCCGCGTGCGCTCCGTACGTACGTCTCAGCGCACCAGGGCGAAGGTGAGCGCCGCCGTACCGCCCAGGGCGGAGCCGGCGAGCAGCTGGGCGGCCGTGTGCGCCCGCAGGACCAGTCGCGACCAGCCAACGGCGGCGGCGATCAGCGCCACGGGGAGCGCGGACGGACCGAAGACGAGTGCCAGGATCATCACGGCACCGCCGGCCACCGACATGTGGAGGGATATCTGCCAGCCGATGGTGACCAGCAGGGACGACACGAGGCCGACGAGCATCGCCACGACGAGTGCGCAGACGTCCCCGGGCGCGCCGAGCGCGCGCAGCAGGGTGATCCCGGCGACGACGGAGACCAGGCTCAGGGCCATCGGGACCACGCGCTGGCGCCGCACGCGGATGTGCTGGTCGGTCAGCGCCCCGCGGCGGACGCCGAGCGCGATGATCCCGATCGGGACCACACCGCAGAACAGCGCGGCGAGCAGCCCCCAGCCGAGGCCGGACCACGAGGCGGTGCTGTGCCAGCCGATCAGCAGGAGGAGGGCGACCACCAGGTTCGCCGGTGCCAGGACGTCGGAGAGGACCCGGGCGGCCTTCTGGCGCGGCGTGCAGTCGGCGAAGGCGGGCGGCGCGGGCGGGGAGAACGTCACGGCGTGGCTCCGGAGGGGGAGGGGACGGCCGGAAGCGGAGGGGACGGCCTGGAGGCGACACAACACTGCCCCGGCCGCTGATCGCGGTCGGGGCAGCGCAGAGAATGCAGAACGCAGATGGTGCCGACGATTCAGCCGACGACCTTCTTCAGGGCGTCACCCAGGGCGTCCGCCTCGTCCGGCGTCAGCTCGACGACAAGCCGACCGCCGCCCTCGAGCGGTACGCGCATGACGATGCCCCGCCCCTCCTTGGTGACCTCGAGCGGGCCGTCGCCCGTCCGCGGCTTCATGGCCGCCATGCTCGTTCCCCTTCCTGAAACCAGCTCATCGTCAGCCGACGGCCCCGTTCAGGCGCCTAGTACCCGGCATCGAACACATTGCTTCCCAGCCATTATCCCGCATGTCAGGACCCGATGACCAACATCGCCCGGGAACGGTTGGGCAACGCGCTCGGCCAAAACCACTCATTTCGGGGACCCGCCTGCGATACTGCGCCGCCGCACCCCGCGAACCGCGCCCGCTTTCTTTGACGCACATCACATGTGCGCGTGCGCTCCGGTCCGCCATGCTGGCCCTTGCACCGGCCGGTACCGGCCGGTAGCCATCCCGCGACGAAGGGGGACTCCCTGCCATGGCCGACAGCGTGCTCTACGAAGTGAACGACGGACTCGCGACCATCACGATCAACCGCCCGGACGCGATGAACGCCATGAACACCGAGGCCAAGGTCGCGCTGCGCGACGCGGTCCGGGCGGCGGCCGCGGACACCGGGGTACGGGCCGTCCTGCTCACCGCGGCCGGCGACCGGGCCTTCTGCGTGGGCCAGGACCTCAAGGAGCACATCGGGAACCTGGCGTCGGACCGCGAGACCGGGACCTCGCTCACGATGAACACGGTCTCCGAGCACTACAACCCGATCGTCCGGGCGCTCACGGAGATGCCGAAGCCGGTGGTGGCCGGGGTGAACGGCGTCGCGGCCGGGGCGGGCTTCGGTTTCGCGCTGGCGGCGGACTTCCGCGTCGTCGCCGACACCGCTTCCTTCAACACCGCGTTCACCGGGGTGGCGCTGACCGCCGACTCCGGGGTCTCGTGGACCCTGCCCCGCCTGATCGGTGCCTCCCGCGCCTGTGACCTCCTGCTCTTCCCGCGCTCCCTCAAGGCCCAGGAGGCGTACGAGCTCGGCATCGCCAACCGCCTGGTCCCCTCGGACTCCCTGCACGCCGAGGCGGAGGCCGTGGCCCGCGCGCTGGCGTCCGGCCCCACGGTCGCGTACGCGGCCCTGAAGGAGTCCCTGGCGTACGGGGCCTCCCACTCCCTCGCCGAGGCGCTGGAGCGCGAGGACGTCGTCCAGACCCGCGCGGGAGCCTCTGAGGACCACGCCATCGCCGTCCAGGCCTTCCTCGCCAAGCAGCCGCCGAAGTACCTCGGCCGCTGAGACCGCCGGCCGGGCCGTCGCGGCCCGGCTCAGGCCGGGTCGCGCGAGGTGCAGTCGGTCAGGTGGTCGTTGACCAGCCCGCAGGCCTGCATCAGGGCGTAGGCCGTGGTGGGGCCGACGAAGCGGATGCCGGCCTTCTTCAGGGCCTTGGCCAGGGCGGTGGACTCCGGCGTGACCGCCGGCACCTCGGTGACGGTGCGCGGCGCCGGGCCCGGCTCCTCGGGGGCGTGGGACCAGATCAGGGCGTCCAGCTCGCCCGGCTCCCAGCCGGCCAGGACCTTCGCGTTGGCCAGGGTCGCCTCGATCTTGGCCCGGTTGCGGATGATCCCCTCGTCGGCGAGGAGCCGCTCGGTGTCCGCGGGCCCGAAGTCCGCGACCTCCGCGATCACGAACGAGGCGAACGCCTTGCGGAACCCGTCCCGCCGCCGCAAGATCGTCAGCCACGACAGCCCCGACTGGAAGGCCTCCAGGCACAACCGCTCGTAGAGCGCGTCGTCGCCGTGGACCGGGCGGCCCCACTCGGTGTCGTGGTACGCGACGTACTCCTCCGTGGACAGCGCCCACGGGCACCGCAGCAGCCCGTCCGGGCCCGCCACCGTGCCGGTCACCGCTCACCGCCCTTGGTGAGGTCGACGCTCCCCGCACGGGCCGCGCCCCCGGGGCCCGCCGGGGCGGCCGCCGCGGCCGTCAGCTGCGCGATCCGCGCGTCCCGCTCGGCCAGCTCGGCGGCCAGCCGCTCCAGTACGTCGTCCACCTCGGCCATGCGGTAGCCGCGGGGCGCGACCGGCAGGCGCAGCGCGTCGATGTCCGCCCGTACGACGGGCCGGGTCTCCGGCAGCCCGTCGGCCACCCGGTCCGGCTCCGCTTCCGGCAGGACGGCCTCCGAGCCGCCGCCGATCACCGCCAGGGTGACCGCTGCCACGACCACGACCAGCGCGATCATCAAGAAGAAGAACACGATCAACTCCCCTGAGAGACTCCGGCCACCAGGTTAAGGTCGCAGGCGAGGCGCGTGGGCCGCCGAAGGAGGAAAGAGCAGGATGCTGCGACTGGGCAGGCGCGAGTTCGGCACTCACGAGCCGGTGATCATGGCCATCGTGAACCGGACCCCGGACTCCTTCTACGACCAGGGCGCGACGTTCCGCGACGAGCCGGCGCTCGACCGGGTCGAGCAGGCGGTGGCCGAGGGCGCCGCGATCATCGACATCGGCGGGGTCAAGGCGGGCCCGGGCGAGCACGTGGACGCGGCCGAGGAGGCGCGGCGCACGGTCGGCTTCGTGGCCGAGGTCCGGCGCCGCCACCCGGACGTGGTGATCAGCGTGGACACCTGGCGGCACGAGGTCGGCGAGGCCGTGTGCGAGGCCGGGGCGGACGTGCTGAACGACGCGTGGGGCGGGGTGGACCCCCGGCTGGCGGAGGTCGCGGCGCGCCACGGGGCCGGGCTGGTGTGCACCCACGCGGGCGGGGTCGAGCCGCGGACCCGGCCGCACCGGACCGAGTACGAGGACGTGATGGAGGACATCCTGCGCGTGACGGTCGGCCTGGCGGAGCGGGCGGCCGCGCTGGGCGTCCGCCGCGACGCGATCATGATCGACCCGGGCCACGACTTCGGGAAGAACACCCGCCACTCCCTGGAGGCCACCCGCCGTCTGTCGGAGATGACCGACACCGGCTGGCCGGTCCTGGTCTCGCTCTCCAACAAGGACTTCGTCGGCGAGACCCTCGACAAGCCGGTCAAGGAACGCCTGCTGGGCACCCTGGCCACGACGGCCGTCTCGGCCTGGCTCGGCGCCCAGGTCTACCGCGTCCACGAGGTCGCCGAGACGAAGCAGATCCTGGACATGGTCCGCTCCATCCAGGGCCACCGCCCCCCGGCCGTCGCCCGCCGCGGGCTGGCCTAGGGAGTGGTGAGGGCCCGGGCCGGGGTCGCGGCCGGGCCCGGGCCGGCGGGTCCTACTTGCCGACTTCCTTCGTCACGAGCGCGATCGCCTCGTCCACGTCGTCCGTGACGTGGAAGAGGTACAGGTCCTTCTCCGAGGCCTTGCCCTGCGCGATCACCGTGTTCCTCAGCCAGTCGACCAGACCGCTCCAGTACTCGGTTCCGAACAGCACGATCGGGAAGCGGGTGATCTTCTGGGTCTGGACCAGGGTCAGCGCCTCGAACAGCTCGTCCAGCGTGCCGAGGCCGCCCGGCAGGACCACGAAGCCCTGGCTGTACTTCACGAACATCGTCTTGCGGACGAAGAAGTACCGGAAGTTCAGCCCGAGGTCGACGTGCTCGTTGAGCCCCTGCTCGAAGGGGAGCTCGATGCCGAGCCCGACCGAGATGCCGCTCGCCTCGCGGGCGCCCTTGTTGGCCGCCTCCATCGCGCCCGGACCGCCACCGGTGATCACCGCGAAGCCCGCGTCGACGAGCGCGCCGCCGATCCGCACCCCGGCCTCGTACTCGGGTGAACCGGCAGGCGTGCGGGCCGAGCCGAACACGCTGATCGCGGGCGGCAGCTCGGCGAGCGTGCCGAAGCCCTCGATGAACTCCGACTGGATGCGCAGGACCCGCCAGGGATCGGTGTGCACCCACTCGGAGGGCCCGGCCGAATCCAGCAGCCGCTGGTCCGTCGTGCTGCCGGCCTTGATCTGGCTCCGCCTCCTCAGCACCGGACCGAGCTGCTGCTCCTCGGGCCGGCGCTGAGCGTCCCCGTCAGGATTACGGTGGTTGCCCATGATGTGCTCCCTCCTGCTGATCGTTGGATCAGATTAGGCGCACGAAGTTGACGGGAAGCGGAATTCAGGCGGTCAGCCAGGCGCGGAGTCGTTCCTCGCAGTGCAGGATCGCCTTCGTCTCGACGCGCTCGTCGACCTTGTGGGCCAGCAGGGCGTCGCCCGGCCCGTAGTTCACCGCGGGGACGCCCAGCGCGCTGAAGCGGGAGACGTCCGTCCAGCCGAACTTCGGCATGGCGCGGCCGCCGACGGCCTCCATGAAGGCCGCCGCCGCCGGGTGGGAGAGACCGGGGAGCGCGCCGCCGGAGTGGTCGTCGACCACGAACTCGGCGACGCCGCAGTCCGCGAAGACCTCCCGCACGTGGGCCAGCGCCTCGGCCTCGCTGCGGTCGGGGGCGTAGCGGAAGTTGACCGTCACCGTGCACGCGTCGGGGATGACGTTGTTGGCGACGCCGCCTTCGATGCGCACCGCGTTGAGGCCCTCGTGGTACTCCAGGCCGTCGATGACCGGCTTGCGGGGCTCGTACGCCGCCAGCCTGGCCAGGATCGGGCTCGCCGCGTGGATGGCGTTGGAGCCCATCCAGCTGCGCGCGGAGTGGGCGCGCTCGCCGGCCGTGCGCAGCAGTACGCGCAACGTGCCCTGGCAGCCGCCCTCGACCTCCGCGTCGGAGGGTTCCAGCAGCACCGCGAAGTCGCCGGTCAGCCAGTCGGGGTGGGCCTCGGCGACCTTGCCGAGGCCGTTGAGGTCGGCGGCGACCTCCTCCTGGTCGTAGAAGACGAAGGTGAGGTCCCGGTTCGGCTCGGGGACGGTCGCCGCGATGCGCAGCTGTACGGCGACACCGGACTTCATGTCGGTCGTGCCGCAGCCCCACAGGACGTCGTTCTCGTCGAGGCGGGAGGGGACGTTGTCGGCGATCGGCACGGTGTCGAGGTGGCCGGCGAGTACGACGCGCTCGGCGCGGCCGAGGTGCGTGCGGGCGACGACGTTGTTGCCGAAGCGGTCCACGGTCAGGTGCGGCAGGGCTCGCAGCGCGTGTTCCACGAGGTCGGCGAGTACCTTCTCGTCGCCGCTCACGGAGGGGATGTCGACGAGCCGGGCGGTCAGCTCGGCGGCGTCCTGGGTGAGGTCCAGCTCGGATTCGGGCATGGACCGACCCTAACGCCCGGGCAGGGCCCAAGCCTCTGACGTCCGGCCTCTGGACGCGTCATATGGCTCAAGTACCGTGGGCCGCGTGCCCGAGAACCGTGATCCCCGCCCCCGCCGCCGCAGGCCGCTCCGTGCGGCCGTGGGTCTGCTCGTCCTGCTCGCGGTGGTCGGCTATTTCGCCGTCCAGCGGTACTCCAACGGCGGCGTGGGCGCCCCGTACTGCACGGCCGCCGCGACCGCCGGCGGTGAGCAGGCGTACGAGATGACCCCGGAACAGGCGGCGAACGCGGCGACGATAGCCGCCGTCGGCATCTCCAAGGGGCTGCCGGACCGGGCGGTGACCATCGCGCTGGCGACCGCGATGCAGGAGTCGGCGCTGCGCAATCTCGACCACGGCGACCGGGACTCGCTGGGCCTGTTCCAGCAACGGCCCTCGATGGGCTGGGGCACTCCGGAGCAGATCATGGACCCCGTGTATTCGGCCGACATCTTCTACGAACACCTCGCGGACGTTCCGGGGTACTCGCGGATGCCGCTGACGGTCGCCGCGCAGAAGGTGCAGCGCAGCGGCTTCCCGCAGGCGTACGCGAAGCACGAGTCGGACGCGACGGTCCTGACGGCGGCCTTCGGCGAGAGCGGCACGCTGTCCTGCTCGGGCCCGGCCCCGCTGCGGGGCGATCCGGAGAAGGTGAAGGCGGAGCTGGTACGGGCCTTCGGCAAGGAGGCGCTGGTCGACGGCCGCAGCGGCGCGCCGGCCGGCCGGACGGCCCCGGGCGGGGTCGCGGAGCCCGAGATCAGCCTCCGGCTGAAGCGGGACGGCGGCCCGGCCGAGGTGCGCCGGGGCCGGGCGATGGCGCACTGGGCGGTCGCCCGGTCGCACGAGCTGGGGATCGCCCGGGTCTCGTTCGCGGGCAACGACTGGACCGGCGGGCAGGCCCGGGGCGCGTGGCAGCGGAAGGGCGGGGGCGGCACGTCCGGCGACGGTGGTCCGCAGGCCGCGCCCGACGACGAGGTACGGATCTTCATAGCCCGCTGAGGCCCGGGCAGACGTACGAGCGATCCCTCCTGCGGGGGTGGCCCAAGGAGCTTCCGCGAGGGCCCCGGAAGCACAGAATGCCTGGTGGGCGCGCATCCAATGCGCTTGTCGCGGAAGCCGATTAAACGATGCGTTACACATTCTTTACCTAACGGATCCGCAACTCCACCCGCCCCCTGAGCGGTTGTACATGGCGTACTCAGCCGCTACCGCTTAGGAGCAACATGTCTCTCCCCCTGACCCGTCGCATCGCCCGTGCCGCGCTGCTCGTCGCAGCCGGGGCGGCGCCCGTGGTCGGTGCGGCCGGTGCGGCCAGCGCCGCCGGTCTGGAGTCCGTGCCGCAGCTGGGCGCACTGACCGCCCCGGAGGCCGCCGACGCCTCGGCCGTGACCGGTGTCGCCACGGAGGCCGCGGGTGCCGCGACCGAGGCCCTGCCCGCCGCCGCCCCCGCCGCCGACGTGGCCGGTACCGCGACCGGACTGCTCGGCGGTCTGCCCGCCACGTCGCAGCTGCCGCTGGCCGACGGCGGTCTGCCGGGCGGTCTGCCCGGTGGCCTGCCCGGTGGTCTGCCGCTGGGCGGCTGATCCGCCGCGGGAACACCGAAGGGGCCGGGAGCACGAACTCCCGGCCCCTTCGGGCTGTTCGAGGGCGTCCTCAGCCGAGGCGCTTGACCGCCGCCTCGACGCGCTCGTCGGTGGCGGTGAAGGCGACACGCACGAACCGCGCGCCCGCCTCGCCGTAGAAGTCGCCCGGTGCGACCAGGATGCCCAGGCCCGCGAGGTGGGCGACCGTCTCCCAGCAGGGCTCGTCCCGGGTCACCCAGAGGTAGAGGCTCGCCTCGCTGTGCTCGACGCGGAACCCGTGCGCCTCCAGGGCGCCGCGCAGCGCCGCGCGGCGGGCGGCGTAGCGGCCGCGCTGCTCCTCGACGTGCGCGTCGTCGCCGAGCGCCGCGACGGTGGCCGCCTGCACCGGGGCGGGGGTCATCATGCCGCCGTGCTTGCGGATCTCCAGCAGTTCGCCGAGCACGTCCGCGTCACCGGCGATGAACGCCGCCCGGTAGCCGGCCAGGTTGGACCGCTTGGAGAGCGAGTGGACGGCGACGAGGCCCTCGTACGAACCTGCGCACACGTCGTCGTGGAGGACGGAGACGGGCTCGGCCTCCCAGCCCAGCTCCAGGTAGCACTCGTCGCTGAAGACCAGGATCCCGTGCTCCCGCGCCCAGGCCACGATCCGGATGAGCTCCTCCTTGGGGAGGACCTGCCCGGTGGGGTTGGACGGGGAGTTGAGCCACAGCAGCTTCACGCCGGCCGGGTCGAGCTCCGTGGGGTCGTCGTAGACGACCGCCTCGGCGCCGCACAGCCGCGCACCGACCTCGTACGTCGGGTAGGCGAGCCGGGGGTAGGCGACCTTGTCGCCGGCTCCGAGGCCCAGCTGGGTCGGCAGCCAGGCCACCAGCTCCTTGGAGCCGACGACCGGCAGGACGTTGCGGTGACCGGCGGCGCTCGCGCCGAGGCGCCCGCGCACCCAGCCCGTGATCGCGTCCCGCAGGGCGGGCGTGCCCCAGACGGTCGGGTAGCCCGGGGAGTCCGCGGCGGCGATCAGGGCGCGCTGGATCAGCTCCGGCACCGGGTCCACGGGCGTGCCGACCGACAGGTCGACGATTCCGTCCGCGTGGGCCGCCGCCGTCGCCTTGTACGGCTCCAGCTTGTCCCAGGGGAAGGCGGGAAGACGGTCGGATACTGCGGCCACGGTGGTCTCTGCTCTCTCTGGGTGCTGGACGCGAAGGTCGGGAAAACACCTCGGTCCCGTGCGGCGGGCAGGCCGTACGGGACCGAGTGGCGCTTCTGCCGCGAAAGGTCAGTGCTCGCCGTTGATACCGGCGGGCAGCGCCGCGATGAAGGGGTGGTCGCGCTCGATCAGGCCGAGCTTGGAGGCACCACCGGGCGAACCGAGCTCGTCGAAGAACTCGACGTTCGCCTTGTAGTAGTCCTTCCACTCCTCCGGAGTGTCGTCCTCGTAGAAGATGGCCTCGACCGGGCAAACCGGCTCACAGGCACCACAGTCGACGCACTCGTCCGGGTGGATGTACAAGGACCGCTGGCCCTCGTAGATGCAGTCGACCGGGCACTCTTCGATGCATGCCTTGTCCTTGACGTCGACACAAGGCTCCGCGATGACGTAGGTCACGCTCTCGTTCCTCCTCGGTAGGGCTTTCCATATCGCGCGGGAGCGCGGCGTCGTCGATGCCCGCACCTAGTATCTCCGTTCCCGGGCACGATCCGAACAGGAGGGGCGTACAGAGCTGTGGAAATCACCGCCGGTGGGCTGCTGGAAGTCCGTATTACCCCAGCTGACGTGGGTAAACGAGTCTCTGTGCGACGGGTGGAGCGCGGCCCGGGCGGGGTGCCCGGGTACGCGGACGCGGTAGGGGTTCTCACATCCTGGAACAGGGGTGTGCTGCTGATCACACGAAAGAACGGTCAAACCGTCCGCATCTCGGAATCCTCCCTGGTGGCGGGCAAGGTCGTGCCGCCCGCGCCGGCCCGCCGAAGGGGTCCGGCGGCCTCTTTCGAGGAGCTTTCGCAGGTGGGGGCGCGGTCCTGGCAGCCGCTGGAGAGCGAACCGCTGGGCGGGTGGACGCTGCGGGCGGCCGCCGGATTCACCCGGCGGGCCAATTCGGTGCTGCCCCTCGGCGATCCGGGGATACCGCTGGACGATGCACTCGCGCGAGTGACCTCCTGGTACGCGGAGCGAGGACTTCCGGCGTATGTGCAGGCCGCGACGGGGGCGGCCGGCACCCAGGAGCTGCTGATCGCGGAGCTGGAACGGCGCGGCTGGGCGGCCGAGGTGTCGGCGCAGGTGCGGATCGGGGCGCTCGCGCCGGTGGGCGACGCGGACGCGCCCGCCGCCGGGGACGTCCGCCTGACGCGCGTCCCGGACGAGGAGTGGCTGGGGCGCTACGGGAAGGTCCGCGACCCGGACGTGGCCCGGCGGGTGCTGACCCGGGGCCCGTCGGTGTGGTTCGCGGCGCTGCCCGGGGGCCGGGCCGTCGGGCGGTGCGTGGTGGACGGCCGGTGGGCCGGCTTCGCGGCGGTGACGGTCGACCCCGCGCACCGGCGGCAGGGCCTGGCGACGGCGGTGATGGCGGCGCTGGCGCGGCGGGCGCTGGAGGAGGGCGCGTCGGCGGCGTGGCTCCAGGTGGAGACGGACAATCCGGGGGCGCTGGCCCTGTACGACGGGCTGGGCTTCGCGCTGCACCACACGTACCACCACTACCGGGCGGCGGCGTGAGTCCGGCGGACCGGCGGGAGCGGTTCGCGGCGGAGGCGCGGTCGGAGCGGCCGGACCTGGCGCTGCTGTGCCTGCTGCTGGCGGCGGAGGCGGACCCGGAGCTGGACGAACGTGCCATGGACTGGGCGCAGATCGAGCTGGACCGGCTGGCCGGGATGCTGCCGTTCGGGCTGCGCGGCGGGCGGGCGTGGGCCTCGGCGGTCACGGAGCTGCTGGGCGGACGCCTCGGTTTCCACGGCACCCCGGCGGACTACGACCGGCTGTCCTCCTCGCTGCTGCACGAGGTGCTGCGGCGTCGGCGGGGGCTGCCGATCCTGTTGTCGGTGGTGTGGCTGGAGGTCGCCCGGCGGGCGGGTGCGCCGGTGTACGGGCTGGGGCTGCCGGGGCACTTCGTGGTGGGCTTCGGGGACCCGGAGGAGGGCGTGGTGGTCGACCCGTTCGCGGGCGGCGCGTCCCTGGGCGCGGGGCCCGCGGAGCTGGCGGAGGGGCCGCGCAGGCCGGCCGGCACGCTGGACATCGTGCTGCGGATCCTGAACAACATCCGGGCGTGGGCCTCGGCCCGGCCGGAGCAGTCCGGGGTGGCGCTGTGGGCGCTGGAGCTGTCGCTGCTGCTGCCGTCGCATCCGGCGTCGCTGCGGTTCGAACGGGCGCGGCTGCTGGTGGAACGGGGTTCCTTCCAGGAGGGCGCGGCGGAACTGGAGGCGTACGCCGATGTGGTGGCCGCGGTGGACGGCGACGCGGCGGCCCGTATCCGCGCCGAGGCCCTGTCCGCTCGCGCTCTGCTGAACTGAGCCCCGGCCGCGGCCGCGGTCGCCGCTGCGCGGGGGGCCGCCCTTCCCCACCCGCCCCTCCCCGCAACCGGGCTCTGCGCGGGCCCGGGCCCGGGCCCGCGCCTCACCCCCCCCCCGCCCGCGCCGGGCGGCCCCGGGGGGGGGGGGCCCCCCCCCCCCCCCCCCCCCCCCCCCCCCCCCCGGGGGGGGGGGGGCCGGGGCCCGGCCCCGCGCCGCGATGCCGCAGCTCGAAGGCGCGGGGCCAGGCTCCGGCCCCCGCGCCTCAGCCGCCCGGCACGGCCCGGCCCGGCGGGCGTTCGAGGGGGCTGGGCGGAGCCCCGGTCAGAGCCAGCCCTTCTCGCGGGCCGTGCGGACGGCTTCGGCGCGGTTGCGGGCCGCGAGCTTCTGGATCGCCGTCGAGAGGTAGTTGCGGACCGTGCCCTGGGACAGGTGGAGGCGGGTCGCCAGTTCCGCGTTCGTCGCGCCCGACTCCGCCGCCCGCAGGACCTCCCGCTCCCGGTCCGTCAGCGGGTTCGCGCCCTCCGCCAGGGCCGCGGCGGCCAGTGTGGGGTCGATGACGCGCTCCCCCGCCAGGACCTTGCGCACGGCGGCCGCCAGCTGCGCGGCCGGCGCGTCCTTGACCAGGAAGGCGGAGGCGCCCGCCTCCATCGCCCCGCGCAGGTAGCCGGGGCGGCCGAAGGTGGTCAGGATGACGATCCGGATCGCGGGGTGGGCGGCGCGCAGGGCCGCGGCCGCCTCGATGCCCGTCATGCCCGGCATCTCTATGTCCAGCAGCGCGACGTTCACGTCGTGCGCGCCCGCCGCCGTCACCACCTCGTCGCCGCGTGCGACCTGGGCCAGTACCTCGATGTCCGGTTCCAGGCCGAGGAGCGCGGCCAGGGCCTCGCGGACCATCGACTGGTCCTCCGCCAGGAGGATGCGGATGGGGCGTGGGGTCATGATCCTGATCCTAGGTCCAGCGGGACACGGGCCGTGAGGGCGAAGCCGGCCTTGCCCACCGGGCCGGCCGACAGGGTGCCGCCGACCGCCTCCAGGCGTTCCGTCAGGCCCGTCAGGCCGTTGCCGGGCAGACCCGGGCCGCCCGCGCCGTCGTCCGACACCGTCAGCTCGGCCACCGGGCCCGCGAGCGTCTGGCGGGTCTCCAGCGTGACCCGGCAGCGTTTGGCCCCGCTGTGCCGGACCACGTTGGTCACCGCCTCGCGCAGCGACCACGCCAGCGCCGACTCCGCCGCCTCCGGAAGCCCGTCCCGCGACTGCGCCGGGACGTCCGCCACCACGCCCGCCGCGGCCAGCGCCGTCCGGGCGCCCGCGAGTTCGCCGGGCAGGGTGGGCCGCCGGTAGCCACTCACCGCTTCGCGCACGTCGACCAGCGCCTGCCTGCTGACCCGCTCGATGTCCGCCACCTGCTGGGCGGCGGCCTCGGGCCGTCCGGGCAGCATGCGGCCCGCCAGCTCGCTCTTCAGCGTGATCAGCGACAGCGAGTGGCCCAGCAGGTCGTGCAGGTCGCGGGCCAGCCGCAGGCGCTCCTCGTTGGCCGCGAGCTGCGCGACCGTGGCCCGGGCCTCGCGCAGTTCGATGGTGGTCCGGATCATCGCCCGGATGCCGACCATCGCGAAGCCGCCCATCAGGGCCGGGATCAGCAGGCCCGCCAGGTAGTCGTCCCCGCCCGGTACCGCGTAGGCCGTGGCCGTCAGCAGCGCGGTCGCGCCCGGGACCGTCCAGCGGGAGATCTCCCCGGGCAGGGCGGCGCCGGAGGAGATGGACACGTAGACGAAGAGCACGAGCCATTCGCGGCCCAGCGTCAGCGACAGGATCGTGGCCTGGGCGGAGAGCACCGCCAGCGAGAGCAGGACCCGGCGGACCGCCATCTGCCGGACGGTGCGGAAGACCAGCACCAGGTACCAGGCGACGAAGGCCGCGAGGCCCAGGCCGCCGAGCAGCCTGACGCCGGGGCTGTGCCCGCCGTGGATCAGGTCGGTGACGGGTGCGCTCAGGTAGAAGAGCCAGATGCTGATCCAGAGCGCCTTCACCAGCTTCTGGCGGCGGTTCTCCGGCGGCCTGCCGATCCCCGTGCGGTCGTCGTGCTCCTGCGTCAGCGCCACTGGATCAGGCCTTCATCGAGTCCTTGCGGTACAGCCAGGCGGCGGCACCGGTGAACAGTACGAAGTACACGGCGAGGATCGCCACGTCCTCGGCCCGGGGGGCGCGGCCGAGCTCGATGGCCTGGCCGAGGCCCGCGTAGGCGTGGGTGGGGAGCCAGCTCGCGACGGTCTGGAGCCACTGCGGGAAGTTCGCGGTGGGCATCCACAGGCCGCCGAGGATCGACAGGCCGAAGTAGAAGAGCATCGTGAGGGGGCGGACGTTGTCCCCGGTCGCCAGGTATCCGATGGCGACGCCGAGCGCGGCGAAGACGAGGCTGCCGGCCCAGATCGCACCGGTGAGGGCGAGCCACTGCCAGGCGGCGAACCGTACGTCCTTCGCGGCGGCCGCCACCGCGAAGACGGTCAGGATGGACGGGAGCGAGAGCACGCCCGCGCCGGCCGTCTTGGCGAGGACGTAGCCGCGGCCGGGCAGGGCGGTCAGCCGGAGCTGGCGGACCCAGCCCTGCTCGCGCTCCTTGGCGATGCGCTCGCTGTTGCCCACCAGGACGGCGGTCAGGGCGCCGAAGGAGGCCATGGCGACCATGTAGAAGGCGGGCATGGTCAGTTCGGTGCCCATGACCTTCGTCGTGCCGTCCAGGGTGCCGCCGAGCATCAGGAAGAGGGCGGCCGGGTAGAGCACGGTGAAGAAGAGGTACTTCTTGTTGCGCAGGGCGCGGGTGATCTCGAGCTTGATCAGGGGGATCGTGGAGATGTTCAGCACTTCGAGGCCTCCTCGGTGAGGGCGATGAAGGCCTGTTCCAGGCCGAGGCCCGCGACCTCCAGGTTGCGGGGGTAGACCCCGAGCGCGTAGACCGCGTGCACGGTCGCGTCGGCGTCACGGGACTGGAGCCGCACGGTCGCGCCGTGCCGCTCGTAGCCGGTGAGGGCGGGCAGGGCGCGGAGCACCTGCTCGTCCACGGCGTCCTGGCCGTCCAGGTCGAAGCAGATCTTCCGGGCGCCGGCCCGTGCCTTGATCTCGGCGGCGGTGCCGTCGGCGAGCAGCCGGCCGTTGGCCAGCACCAGTACCCGGTCGGCGATCGCGTCCGCCTCTTCCAGGTAGTGCGTGGCGAACAGGACGGTGCGGCCCTGGGCGGCCTGTTCCCGCATGGTGGCCCAGAAGGCCTGCCGGGAGGTCACGTCCATGCCGGTGGTCGGCTCGTCCAGCACGATCAGGTCGCTGTGTCCGGCGGTGGCGAGGGCGAAGCGGACGCGCTGTTGCTGGCCGCCGGAGAGCTTGTTGACCGTCCGGTCGGCGATGCCGTCGACTCCGGCGCGGGTCAGCACCTCGTCCACCGGGTACGGGCGGGGGTGCAGGGAGCAGCCGAGGGCCACGATCTCGCGTACGGTCACGTCCTCCATCAGGCCGCCGCTCTGGAGCATCGCGCCGACGCGGCCGGCGGTGACGGCCTCGCGCGGGGTGGTGCCGAAGAGCCGGACGGAGCCGGTGTCGGCGGGGCGCAGGCCGAGCAGGAGGTCGAGGGTGGAGGACTTTCCGGCGCCGTTGGGGCCGAGGAGTGCGACGGTCTCGCCCGGGTGGAGTGAGAGGGAGAGGCCGTCGACCGCCCGGACGGTGCCGTAGCTCTTGGTCACGTTCTCGAAGCTCACCACGGTGCCGGTGGTGGGCTGCGCGGTGCGTGTCGCGGTCGTCGTCATGGCCCAAGATTCGCCCGTACGGGGACGTGCGCGGCAGTGTCGACCGTCGTGGGTGCCGCATGACGGATGTCATGCGCCGGACATGACGGTGCCCCCGCCCGGGTGGGGCGGGGGCAGCGTCCGGGGGTTCAGCTCGCGTTGGTGTCGATGACCACGGTCCGCTCGGCCGCCGTCTTGCCGCGCAGGGCCTTGACGAGGGCGCCGGCGACGTCCTGCGGGGTGACGGGGGTCTTGGAGCCGTCGCCGCGGGTGATCAGGACGCCGTCGAACGCGTTCCCGTAGGTCTGCTTGAGGGCTTCCAGGTCGAACTTCTCGACGAGGTGACCGTCGACCGGCTGCATGCTGAGGATGCGGGGCAGGGACTTGCTGCCGAAGGGGATGGACTTGGTGCCGGCCTTGACCGTGGCGTTGGCGGACATCGCGGGTTCGGCGAAGTCCTTCATGGCCCGGTCGAGTTCGGCCTGGTCGATGACCGGGCCCTTGGTGGTGACCGGCAGCTCGGGCACGGTCGGCTTGCCGGTGGCCACCATGTCGCGGAAGGCCTTGGTGACCAGCTCGGCAGAGGCGTCCACGTCCAGGGTGGTGCCGGGGGCGCCGGGGACGGCCACGGCCTTGCCGGTGTCGAACTTGATGGTGCCCTCGGTGGCCGAACCGGAGGTGCCCGCGAGCTCCTGGAGGGCGACCTGGAGCTTCTCCTCGTCGACCGGCAGCACGGCGTCGGCCTTGCGCTCGTTGCCGAGGAGGGAGCCGATGACGGTGATCGGGTTGTAGTCGCTGCCGGCCGCGTTGCGGACGGTGGTCTGGCTGTCGAGGGTCAGGCCGGCCTTCTCGGGCTTCAGCTCGACCTGCTTGCCGCCGACGCTGAGCTGGAGCGGGGCGGCTGCGCGGCTGCCGAAGGCCGTCTGGAGCTTGGCCGCGGCCTCGTCGCGGCTGCCGCTGATGTCGACGCCGAGGACGGTGGTGCCCTTGGGGACGTCGGAGTGGTTCAGGAGCAGCCCGGCGCCGTAGGCCACGCCGAAGAGGGCCACGACGGCGCCGCCGAGGAGGACCAGCTTGGAGCGGCCCTTCCTGGCCGGCGCCGCGGCCTTGGCGGGCGCGGCCTTCTGCTGCTGGGGCGCGGGGCGCGGGACGGCCGGAGCGGGCGTCGGGACCGGGGTCGGCTCACGGCCCGCCTCGGGTCCGGGCCAGCGCGGCTCCTCCTCGGCGGGGCGGCCGCCGACGGGACCGCCGACGGGACCGGTGCCGAAGCCGGGGCCGCCCGTGGGGCCGGGGTAGCCGTCGCCCTGGCTGTCGTAGACCGGGAACGCCTCGGTGACGGGGCCGGAGTCGTCCTGGCCGCTCCCGTACGCCGGGAAGCCCTGGGTCGATCCCACGCCGGGGCCGCCCGGGGCCGGGGAGAAGCCCGGGCCGTAGTCCACGACCGGCGGGGGCCCTGTGCGCGGCGGCGCGAAGGCCGCTTCGGGCACCGGCGGGGCCTGGGTGCGCGCGGGCGGCGGGAAGCCGGCGCCCGGCACGGGTCCGGGCGGCGGAGTCTGCTCCCGGACGGGCAGCGGCGGGGCGGACGCGGGCGCCGGGGCGGACGCCTTGCGGGGGGCGAACCAGTTGCTGGCCGGCTCCTCCGCCTCGCCCGCGCCCTGGGCGGGGGCCGGCTCCTGCTCGGCCTCGATCCGGGTCGGCACGGGCTTCGGCCGCTGCGCGAGCGGGGGCTCGGGCGCCCGCCCGGCCGTCGGCTCGGATGCCTGCTGCGGCGTCGGCCGCGCGTCCGGCGCGGCGCCGGCCGCTGCGGAGCCGCTGCCCATCGCCTTGCGTACGACCACGGGCGGGATCGGCCGCGAACCCGGGATGTTGATCCGGATCCGGGTCGTCAGGGTCGTCTCGGTCTTGGGCCCGTCGGAATCGGGCGTGGACGGCTTCGAGGTCACAGAGTCCTCCTCCGGGGCGGTCGACGCGCCGGGCCCAGGTGGCACAGTCGTGGACGGATACTGGCCGGTTCCATACGGCGGCGTACCCGAGGGGTATGCGGCTCCTCCGCGCCCGTTGGGCCCGGAGGACGAACTGTCAGTTTCACGACTCAAGGCAGGTTCTCCCGGTTGGCTCCGCCGCCCGTCATACCGTGCGCGGGCAGCTCGGCGGCCCGTCCACCATACTGGCCGTCGCCGCCGCGCAACTGACCCGCGGGAATCACTGGTTCCTCATAGGCCCCGCCAAACCCCCCTGAAGCGGCCCTTCGGCCCCCGTGCGCGGACATCGCGCCGGCTCTCTAAGGAGTCCGACACCACGTCACTTGGCAGGCCGCGCGGCCGAAACCGGCCGATCCAGCGGACCGCGCATCGTGGCGCACATCACAGCGAACACCGTTCCACCCAAAAGGTAGGCGTACAGGCCGATTCCGGACGAACTGAGGAGGAAGTCCCCCTCAGGGCGCGGAGCGCCGAGCAGCACGTACGCGAGGAACCAGCCGACCGCGGCGCCGCCCACCCCGAGTCCGGTCCCGAGCGCGATCCTGCCGCCGAGGAACAGCCCGAAGGTCGCCAGCAGCGCGAGGAGCAGGCCGCCGGGGAACCACAGGTCCACCACCAGCCAGCCTGCCGTGCCGGTCAGCGCACCCGCCACCAGCAGGCCCAGGCAGCCGGCGATCCGCGCCGGGGTCAGTGCCGCGCTCATGCGTCCACCCCCGCGAACAGGTCGTGCTCGCGCTCGCCCGCCGGTGCGCCCGGGCGGCCCTCCACGAGCTCGTAGTACTCCCGCGCGAACAGCGGCTGCGCCAGGTCGTTGGAGAGGGCGAAGAAGGGCCCGTCCACGGCGATCTGGGTGGCGTGGGCGCGCATGGCGGACGCCTTCGCCGCCACGAACCGCTCCTCGGCGCCGATCTCCGCGGTGATCCGCTCGTCCGGGACGACACCCGGCACGTCCTGCGGCGAGGCCAGCCCCGGGAAGGGCGCCGCGCCTGCGGCCTCCCTCAGCCTGGCGAAGCCCTCCTCGACCACGGAGAGCGGGACGCGGTTCCAGTAGATCTTCCCGACCGCGTGCGGCTCGCCGAGATCGCGCCGGAACGCGCCCTCCGCGGCGAGTTCGGCCGCGCGCATGGCGACCCGGTGCGCCTGGATGTGGTCGGGGTGCCCGTAACCGCCGTTCGGGTCGTAGGTGACGAGCACCTGCGGACGCACCTCCCGGATCACCTCCACGAGGTGGGCGGCGGCCTCGTCCACGTCGGCGGACCAGAAGGCCTCCGGGCGGTGGTTCTGCGGGGCGCCCATCATCCCGGAGTCCCGGAAGCGGCCGGGGCCACCGAGGAACCGGTGGTCGACGACGCCCAGTTCGGCCATGGCGGCGGCGAGTTCGCCGACGCGGTGGGCGCCGAGGCTGTCGTCGCGGTCGGCCGCGAGGTGGGCGAGCGCGGGCGGGATGACCTCCCCCTCCTCACCGAGGGTGCAGGTCACCAGGGTGACGTGGGCACCCTCGGCCGCGTACTTGGCCATGGTGACGCCGTTGTTGATCGACTCGTCGTCCGGGTGCGCGTGCACGAGGAGCAGACGACGGGCGGGAAGACCGTTCATGGCGCCTAGCGTCTCAGATCGGGCGAGTGATCCCGAGCCGGACGTGGGCTCCGGTTCGAGGATGCGTGCCCGTCGTGGCGGCTCGCATCCTCGATCCGGGCCGGACGGGCACCACGGCGAGAAGCCGCGCGAGCCGACGGGCCGCTTCCTAGTGCTGTGGCCGGGAGGGTTTGCCGGGTCGCGGCTTCCGGTGCGGTGCATCGCAAGGCGGAGGCCCGCGGCCCGTACTGGACGTACCGGCGCGGGCCGACAACGCGGCGAGGTGCCGTGCCGGGGGCCGCGACCCGGTGGACCTTGCCGGTCACAGCACTAGAACTTGAGCCCGCTGATCATGCTGGCCACGTTCGAAGTGAGCTGGCTGAGGGTCGGGGCGATGGTGGAACTCGCCAGATAGAAACCGAGGAGCACACAGACCACCGCGTGTCCCGCCTTCAGGCCCGACCTTCGGACCAGCAGGAATACGACGATCGCCAGCAGCACCACGGCCGAGATCGAGAGTGCCACGGCGTTTCACCTCCACGTCGAGCGGACATCGGTACACGATTCGTGCTCGGCGAGAGTCATACCCACCGTGCGCTACGGATCATAACTTTCCGTACCAGCGCATCGATCGAAATCCGGCAGCACAAGGGGCGCACTCCGCGCATGGACGGGGTCACGGGGGAGGCCGGCCGGAGAGGCTGTACACCTCCCGGCCGGCTGTCGGCACCCGCACGGCCGCACGCCGTCCAGCCTGCATGCCCCAGATCTCGGGGCAGAAACGGTCAAGTTGCCCCTGTGTAAACGGCGTTGGGTCAGAGGATCGCCGATTTCTTCTCGAACAGCCTCGGGTGGCCGGAAATGATCGGCTACTTGAGCTACTTCAGGACGTGGGCTACTCCTTCACGAGCGGAGGCAGCGGGGCCGTCGGCGGGACCACCTGCTTCTCCGCCGCGAAGTGACAGGCCGACGGGTGGGCCGCCGGCCCGGACGGGAAGACCGCCGGGACCGCGAGCAGCGGCACCTCCACCACGCACCGCTCCCGGGCCTTCCAGCAGCGGGTGCGGAAGGGACAGCCCGAGGGCGGGTCGGCCGGGGACGGCACGTCGCCGGAGAGGATGATGCGCTCCCGGTGGGCGCGGGCCTCCGGGTCGGGGACGGGTACGGCCGACAGCAGGGCCTGGGTGTAGGGGTGGGTCGGGTGGTCGTAGATCTGGGTGTCGGAGCCGATCTCGACGATCCGGCCCAGGTACATGACCCCGACCCGGTCGGAGATGTGGCGCACGATGGACAGGTCGTGCGCGATGAAGACGTAACTCAGCCTGAACTCGTCCTGCAGGCGCTCCAGCAGGTTGATCACCTGGGCCTGCACGGACACGTCCAGCGCGGAGACGGGCTCGTCGGCGACGATGATCTCCGGCTGGAGGGCCAGGCCGCGGGCGATGCCGATGCGCTGGCGCTGTCCGCCGGAGAACTGGTGCGGGTAGCGGTTGATGTACTCGGGGTTCAGGCCCACCACGTCCAGCAGGTCCTGGACCTTCGCCCGGCGCGAGCCCTTCGGGGCGACCTCCGGGTGGATGTCGTACGGCTCGCCGATGATGTCGCCGACCGTCATGCGCGGGTTCAGCGAGGTGTACGGGTCCTGGAACACCATCTGGATGTTGCGCCGGACGGCCTTGAGGGCGCGCCCGGACAGCTTGGTGATGTCCTCGCCCTTGTAGGAAATCTCGCCGGCCGTCGGCCGTTCCAGGTGGACCAGCATCTTGGCGACGGTCGACTTCCCGCATCCGGACTCGCCGACGATGCCCAGCGTCTCGCCGGCGCGCAGGTCGAAGGAGACCCCGTCGACGGCCTTGACCGCGCCGATCTGCTTGCGGAAGACGATGCCCCGGGTCAGCGGGTAGTGCTTGACCAGGTCCTTCACCTCCAGAAGGGACTCAGCCATGGAGGCACTCCTTCCAGAAGTGGCAGGCGCTGGTCCGCTCCACCGGTGACCCGGTCACCGCGTACAGCGGCGGGACGTCGGTGCGGCACACCGCCTGCGCCATCGGGCAGCGCGGGTTGAAGGCGCAGCCGGGCGGGATGGCCAGCAGGTTCGGAGGCAGGCCCTTGATCGCGTACAGCTCCTGGCCCTTCTGGTCGAGGCGCGGGATGGAGTCCAGCAGACCGCGGGTGTACGGGTGCGCGGGCGCCTTGTAGATCTCGTGCACCGGGGCCGCCTCGACGATCCGGCCCGCGTACATGACCGCGATCTTGTCCGCGACGTCGGCGACGACGCCGAGGTCGTGGGTGATCAGGATCAGACCCATGTTCAGCTCGCGCTGGAGCTCGGCCAGCAGGTCCATGACCTGGGCCTGGACGGTCACGTCGAGAGCCGTGGTCGGCTCGTCGGCGATGATCAGCGAGGGCTCCAGGGCCAGCGCCATGGCGATCATGATGCGCTGGCGCATACCGCCCGAGAACTGGTGCGGGTAGTCCCCCACCCGCTGCTTCGCCGCCGGGATCTTCACCCGGTCCATCAGCTCGACGGCCCTGGCCCTGGCGTCCTTGCGGGACATCCCGCGGTGGACCTCGTACATCTCGCCGAGCTGCGCGCCCACGCTGAGCACGGGGTTCAGGGAGGAGAGGGCGTCCTGGAAGATCATGGCCATGTCGGCGCCGCGGATCTTCCGCCGGTCCTCCTCCTTCATCTTCAGCAGGTCCCGGCCCTTGAAGAGGATCTCGCCGCCCGCGATCCGGCCCGGCGGCATGTCGAGGATGCCCATCACGGCCTGCGCGGTCACCGATTTGCCGGAGCCGGACTCGCCGAGCACCGCGAGGGTCTCGCCCTCGTCCACCGCGTAGGCGACGCCGTTGACCGCCTTCGCGACTCCGTCGCGCGTCTTGAATTCCACGTGCAGGTCGCGGACTTCGAGCAGCATGTGCGGGGCTCCTCAGCGCAGCTTGGGGTCGAGGGCGTCGCGCACCGCGTCGCCGAGCATGATGAAGGCGAGCACGGTCAGGCTGAGTGCGGCCGCCGGGTAGAGCAGCATGTGCGGGGCGTTGCGGATCTGCGAGGCCGCGTTGGAGATGTCGATGCCCCAGGAGACGGTGGGCGGACGCAGGCCCACGCCGAGGAAGGACAGGGTGGCCTCCAGGGCGATGTACGTGCCGAGCGCGATGGTGGCGACCACGATGACGGGCGCGACGGCGTTGGGCGCCACGTGCCGCAGCAGCATCCGGCCGTTGCCGGCGCCGAGCGCCCGGGCGGCCTGGACGTAGTCGTTCTGTCTGGCGGTGATCACCGAGCCGCGGGCGATGCGGGCGACCTGCGGCCAGCCGAGCAGCACGATGAAGCCGACGACGGGCCAGACGGTGGTGCTGGTGACGACGGACAGGAACACCAGGCCGCCGAGGACCACCGGGATGCCGAAGAAGATGTCCGCGACCCGGGAGAGCAGGGCGTCGCCCCAGCCGCCGAAGAAGCCGGCGAGGCCGCCGAGCGCCGAACCGAGCAGCGCGGCGCCGAGGGTGGCGCAGACGCCGACGGTGATCGAGGCGCGGGCGCCGTAGACGGTACGGGTGTACACGTCGCAGCCCTGGGTGTCGTAGCCGAACGGGTGGCCGGGGGAAGAGCCCTGCTGCGATTTGGACAGGTCGCACTGGAGGGGGTCGCCGCTCGCGATGAGCTGGGGCCAGATCGAGATGACGATGAGGAAGAGGATCATCAGGGAGGAGATGACGAACACCGGGTTGCGGCGCAGCTCGTGCCAGGCGTCGGACCACAGCGACCGGGCCTTCTCCTTGGGGCCGGCCGGGCCGCGGGGCTCCACGTCCTTCTCGATACCCTCGACGCTCTCCGCCTCTTCGATGGCCAGATCCATGGGACCGCCCTGGCCGGTGGGCGACACGGCCTCGTGGGGGCGCGGCCCCACGGGGTCGTAGCCGCCGGGGCCTGCGGGACGCTCGGGGTCAGGCATAACGGATCCTCGGGTCCAGGACCGCGTAGAGCAGGTCGACGAGCAGGTTCGCCAGCAGGAAGACGATGACGAGGATCGTCACGAAGCCGACGACCGTGGGCGAGTTGTTGCGCAGGATGCCCTGGTAGAGCTGGTAGCCGACGCCGTGGATGTTGAAGATCCGCTCGGTGACGATGGCTCCGCCCATCAGGGCGCCGATGTCGGTGCCGATGAAGGTGATCACCGGGATGAGGGAGTTGCGCAGCAGGTGCCGGGTGACGACCCTGCGGCGCGGCAGCCCCTTGGCGGTGGCGGTGCGGACGTAGTCGGCCTTGGTGTTCTCGGCGATCGAGGTGCGGGAGAGCCGGGTGACGTACGCGAGCGATACGAGGGCGAGCACGATGCCGGGCAGGATCAGCTCGCTGAAGGGGGCGTCCGGGGAGACGGTGGGCTTGACCAGGCCCCATTTGACGCCGAAGAGGTACTGGAGCACGTAGCCCGTCACGAAGGTGGGCACCGAGATGACGACGAGGGTGAGCACCAGCACGGAGGTGTCGACGGACTTGCCGCGGCGCAGTCCGCTGATCACGCCGAGGGTGATGCCGAAGACGATCTCGATCACGATCGCGACGATGGTCAGGCGCAGGGTGACCGGGAAGGCGCTGGCCATCAGCTCGGTGACCGGCTGTCCGTTGAAGGCGGTGCCGAAGTTGCCCTGGAAGATCTGCCCCATGTAGTGGAGGTATTGCTTCCACAGGGGCTGGTCGAGGAAGAGGTCCTTGCGGATGCGCGCGGCGGTGGCGGGGTCGGGCGCCTTGTCGCCGAAGAGGGCCGCGACCGGGTCACCGAGCGCGTACACCATGAAGAAGATCAGGAACGTGCTGCCGATGAACACCGGGATCATCTGGAGCAGCCGCCGGATCACATAACGTCCCATGGAGTGCTCCATGTGTGTGGGTGGGCCCGGGTCGGTGTGCGGCGGGCCCCCCGCGCGGCGGGGGGCCCGGATCCGTGCGATCCGTCGCCGGTCAGCTGACCTTGATCTCGTTGTAGACCGGCACGCTGAACTGGTTGAGCGCCACGTCCGTGAGCCGCTCGGAGTACCCGGCGCTGCCGTTCTGGTACCAGAGAGGGATGGAGGGCATCTGCTCGGCGAGGATCTTCTCGGACTCCTGGAACGTGGCGATCGCCTTCGACGCGTCGCTCTCCTGGTTGGCCTGGTCGACGAGCTTGTCGAACTCCGGGTTGCTGAACTTCCCGTAGTTGGAGGAGGCGTCCGTGTAGTACAGCGGCTGCAGGAAGTTCTGGATCAGCGGGTAGTCGGCCTGCCAGCCGGAGCGGAAGGGGCCCGTCAGCTTGTAGCTGCTCTGCTGGTTGCGGAAGTCGGCGAAGGTGCCGACGGGGTTGACCGTGCACACGGGGCCTTCGCCGAGCGCGTTGTTGATGCTGTTGCAGACGGCGTCCATCCAGTCGCGGTGCGATCCGGTGTCCACGTTGGAGGTCAGTGTGACCTTGCCGCCGGGGAGCCCGCCGCCCTCCTGGATGAGCTTCTTGGCCTCGGCGGGGTCGTAGACGCAGGCGTCGCCGCAGACGGTGGCGGAGAAGCCGCCCTTCTCCCCGAGGGCCGGGGAGGTCCAGTCCTTGGCGGAGGTGCGGGTCTCCTGGAAGATCTGCTTGGTGATCTCGTCGCGGTTGATGGCCCGCGAGATGCCCTGGCGGACCTTCTCCGTGCCCGGCTTGCTCCACTGGGGGTCGTACAGGGGGAAGGTGAGGGTCTGGATGATGAGGGCCGGCTGGTTGATGTACCGGTCGCCCAGGTCGTTCTTGACGTTCTTCAGCTGCTGCGCGGGGACGTCGTCGACGAGGTCGAGGTTTCCGGAGATCAGGTCCGTGTAGGCGGTGTTGTTGTCGGTGTAGACCTTGAGGTCCACCCCGCCGTTCTGGGCCTTGTCCGTACCGGGGTAGGCGTCCCACGCGCGCAGCTTCATCCCGGTGCCCTTGGTGTACGAGTCCACCATGTACGGGCCGTTGCCGACGGGCTTGGCGAGCCAGCCGGCGTGATCGGTGAAGAAGGCCTTGGGCAGCGGGGAGAAGGCCTGGTAGCCGAGGGTCTCGGGCCAGGTGGAGAACTTCTGCTTCAGGGCGACGGTGAAGGTATTGGGGCCCGTGACGACCAGCCCCTTCATCGTCTTGGCGGTGGGCTCGCCGGTGGCGGGGTGGACGTCCTGGTAGCCGACGATGTCCGAGAAGAAGGGCGAGTTGTTCTGCTTGTTGCGCACGTCCGCCCCGTAGTTCCAGGCGTCCACGAAGGACTGGGCGGTGACCGGCTCGCCGTTGCTGAACTTCCAGCCGTCCTTCACCGTGATCGTGAAGTTCTGGCTGTCCGTCGTCTCGAACTTCTCGGCGAGCATGTTCACGGCCGCGCCGGTCTTCGCGTCGTAGCGCTTCAGACCCCGGAAGAGCATGTCGAGGACCTTGCCGCCCTGCACCTCGTTGGTGTTGGCAGGCTCCAGCGGGTTCTGCGGGTCACCCCACGAAGAGCTGACGATCCCCGCACCCTCGCCGCCGCCGCCGCCGCCGTCGCTGTCGCCCCCGCAGGCCGTCGCCGTGAGGGCGACGGCCACCGCACATGCGGCCCACTTGGCGTGGGTGGCTCCGCGCATGAAGTGCCTCCTATGGATCCCAAGACTCACTTGGGCCCTATGTCACCCCATGTGGGGTCCGGCACACCCCCGGTTGGACCGATTGCACCCCCGCTCGCGCCCCCTGTCACCCCTCCGGGTGCAAAGGCAGGTCCCAGGTGTCCACCGCGTAGTGCAGGCCCATGCCGTGCGCCTCGTAGAGCGCGAGGGCGCCGGTCTCGTTCCCGGTGTCCACACCCAGTCCCACGGTGTCCCGGCCGCGCGCCGCGTAGACCGCGAAGCCGTGGCGCAGCAGGAATCCGCCGATGCCGCGGCCGCGCAGGTCCTCCCGTACGCCGATGTGGCTGAGCCATCCCATGCTCGTACGGTCGTCCCGGGTGAGCAGCACGGCCGCGTCGCCCTCGCCGGGCAGGGCGGCGATCCATACGAGGGACCAGTCGAGTTCGCGCGCCGCGAGGTGGTCCAGCCAGGGCTCGTACGCGCGCTCCACGTGGCCGAAGTGCGCCGCGAAGGTCTCCTCGACCAGCGCGTGGGCCCGGCGGCGGTCGGTCTCGTCGGCGGCGCAGTGGCGCAGGGTGAGGCCGGCCGGGGCGGCGGGCGGGAGGTCGAGGGCCGGGGACAGCCGGCGGGTCATGACCTGGTGGCGGCGGACCGTGCGGTAGCCGCGGCCGGTGAGGAGGCCGAGGTCAAGGGTGGGTTCGGAGTGGAGGTGGAGCCGCAGCCGGGCCTGTTCGGCGTCCGCGGCCATCTCACGGGCCCTGGCCTCCATGTGCTCCAGCAGCCGGCGGGCGGCCTCGCGGTGGCCGGGCAGCACGTAGTGGTCGCCGTCGATCCTGTCCGGTCCCGCGTCGGACCAGAGCAGGGCGTAGGCGACGAGCCGGCCGCCCTGGAAGGCGAGCCGGGAGTCGGTGGCCAGGTCGACGTGCGGGTGGTGGAGGTCGGCCTCCACGGTGCCCAGGTCGGTCTCCGGGCGGCCGATCTCGATCATGTCGATGGCGTTGAGGAGGGCGCAGATGTCGGACGCGTCCCCGGGCCCGGCGGGCCGGACGGTCAGCATGGCGGTCATCTGGCCACTGTCGGGGGACCCCGAGCTCGGCCGCAACCGCCTTTGCCCGCGCGGGGTACGGAAAGGCGGTCGGGCCGGGCAGGCGGCCAGGCGGTCAAGCCGGCCGGGCGGAAAACGGGCAGGGCGCCCGGGCCGGAGGAATCCGGTCCGGGCGCCCTGGACGCCGTACGGCTGCCGCCGCGGGGAGGTCAGACGGCCAGGACGGCCTTCTCCTCCGCGAAGTGGCAGGCCGACTCGTGCGCGGCGAAGATGTCCTGCCCCTTGAACCGCTCCGGGATCGCCAGCAGCGGCTCCTCGACGGAGCACTTGTCCTGGACCTTCCAGCAGCGGGTGCGGAAGCGGCAGCCCGACGGCGGGTTGGCCGGGGAGGGGACGTCACCGGTGAGGATGATCCGCTCGCGGCCCTCGCGGGCCTCGGGGTCCGGAACCGGGACGGCCGACAGCAGCGCCTGGGTGTAGGGGTGCGTCGGGTGTTCGTAGATCTGCGCGTCGGTACCGATCTCGGCCATCTTGCCGAGGTACATGACGCCCACGCGGTCCGAGATGTGCCGGACGATCGACAGGTCGTGCGCGATGAAGACGTAGGACAGGTTGAACTCGTCCTGGAGCTTCTCCATCAGGTTGATGACCTGGGCCTGCACCGACACGTCGAGCGCGGAGACCGGCTCGTCGCAGATGATGATCTCCGGGTTGAGCGCGAGGCCGCGGGCGATGCCGATGCGCTGGCGCTGACCGCCGGAGAACTGGTGCGGGTAGCGGTTGATGTACTCGGGGTTCAGGCCCACGACGTCCAGGAGTTCCTGGACCTTGCGGCGCCGGTCGCCCTTGGGAGCCACCTCGGGGTGGATGTCGTACGTCTCGCCGATGATGTCGCCGACCGTCATGCGCGGGTTCAGCGAGGTGTACGGGTCCTGGAACACCATCTGGATGTTGCGCCGGACGGCCTTGAGGGCGCGCCCGGACAGCTTGGTGATGTCCTGGCCCTTGTAGAAGACCTCGCCGGACGTCGCCCGCTCCAGGTTCATCAGCAGCTTGGCGACCGTGGACTTGCCACAGCCGGACTCGCCGACGATGCCCAGGGTCTCGCCCCGGTAGAGGTCGAAGGAGATCCCGTCGACCGCCTTGACCGCGCCGACCTGCTTCTTGAACAGGATGCCCTGGGTCAGCGGGAAGTGCTTGACCAGGTTGCGGACCTGGAGGATCGGCTCGCGCTCGGTGGTGTGCTTGGTGAGCTCAGCCATGGATCTGCTCCTTCCAGAAGTGGCACGCGCTGCGGCGGCCCGGCAGCTCGGTGCCGTCCTGCTCGCTGACCACCTGAAGCGCGGGGACCTCCGAGTGGCAGATGTCCTGCGCGGCGGTGCACCGCGGGTTGAAGGAACAGCCGCTCGGCAGACGCAGCAGGTTGGGCGGCAGGCCCTTGATCGCGAAGAGCTCCTGGCCCTTCTGGTCGAGACGCGGAATCGAGTCCAGCAGACCGCGGGTGTACGGGTGCGCGGGGCGCTTGTAGATCTCGTGCACCGGGGCCGTCTCGACGATCCGGCCGGCGTACATGACCGCGATCTTGTCCGCGACGTCGGCGACGACGCCGAGGTCGTGGGTGATCAGGATCAGACCCATGTTCAGCTCGCGCTGGAGCTCGGCCAGCAGGTCCATGACCTGGGCCTGGACGGTCACGTCGAGAGCCGTGGTCGGCTCGTCGGCGATGATCAGGTCCGGCTCCAGCGCGATCGCCATGGCGATCATGATGCGCTGGCGCATACCGCCCGAGAAGTGGTGCGGGTAATCGTCCACGCGCTGCTTCGCAGCCGGGATCTTCACCTTGTCCATCAGCTCGATGGCCTTGAGCCGGGCTTCCTTCTTCGACAGGCCGCGGTGGACGCGGAACATCTCGCCCAGCTGGTAGCCGACGGTGAGCACCGGGTTCAGGGAGGACAGCGCGTCCTGGAAGATCATGGCGATCTTCCGGCCGCGGATCTTCCGCCGCTCCTCGAAGGTCATCTTCAGCATGTCTTCGCCGCGGAAGAGGATCTCGCCCTGCGGGATCTTGCCGGGCGGCATGTCGAGGATGCCCATGATGGCCTGGGCGGTGACCGACTTGCCGGAGCCCGACTCGCCGAGCACGGCGAGGGTCTCGCCGGCGCTCACGCTGTAGTTGACGCCGTTGACTGCCTTGGCCACGCCGTCGCGGGTGTGGAACTCCACGTGGAGGTCGCGCACTTCGAGGAGCGGGCCCTGCTTGTCCCCGTCACGCGGGGAGGGAATTGCACTGGTGTTGTCCATGGTGATCACTTACGCCCTCCTCAGCGCAGCTTCGGGTCGAGGGCGTTGCGGACCGCTTCGCCGAGCATGATGAACGCGAGGACCGTGATGCTCAGCATGATCGAGGGCCAGAGCAGGATGTGCTGCGCCACCCGGATCTGCGCGGCACCGGCGGAGATGTCCACACCCCACGAGATGGTGGGGGAGGCGAGGCCGAGACCCAGGTAGGACAGGGTCGCCTCGGCGGCGACGTAGCCGCCCAGCGCGATCGTGGAGACCACGATCACCGGTGCCATGGCGTTCGGCAGGATGTGCCGGATCAGGATGCGCGAGGTTCCCGCGCCGAGGGCCTTCGCGGCGTGCACGTAGTCCGCCTGCTTCACGGTGATGACCGCACCGCGCATCACGCGGTTGATCTGCGTCCAGCCGAGGAAGGCCAGGGCGAAGACGACGGTCCACACGGTGCGCTTGGTGAAGGCCTGGAGGACGACCATCGCGCCGAGCAGGAAGGGGATGCCGAAGAAGATGTCCGTGACGCGGGACATGATCGCGTCGGTGAGGCCACCGAAGTAGCCCGCGATCATGCCCGTGATGCCGCCGACGATCGTGACGATCAGGGTCACGGCGACCGCGACGATGACCGAGGCGCGGGTGCCGTAGATGAGGCGCGCGTAGACGCTGCGGCCCTGGCCGTCGTAGCCGAGCCACTCGGGCGAACCGACGCTGCCCAGCTCCGGCTTGGTCAGGAAGTGGTGGACCAGGTCGCCCTTGGTGGGGTCCACGCTGGTGAACAGGCCCGGGAGGGCGGCGATCAGCAGCAGGATGAGGATCAGCACGGAGGAGACGACGAAGTACGGGTTGCGACGCAGGTCGGCCCAGGCGTCGCCCCAGAGGCTGCGGGCCTTCTCCGCCTTCGCCGGCTCCACGGGGGCCTTGGGCGCCGCCGGGTTGCCGGCCGTCACGGTGTCGGTCTTGGTCATGTCAGGCATACCGGATCCTCGGGTCCATGACCGCGTAGAGGAGGTCGACGAGCAGGCTGGCAATCAGGTAGACCACGACCAGGACGGTGACGACACCGACGACGGTCAGGCCCTCGCGGCGGACGATCGAGTCGTAGATCAGACCGCCGACGCCCTTGACGTTGAAGATGCCCTCGGTGACGACGGCGCCGCCCATGAGGGCGCCGATGTCGGTACCGAGGAAGGTCACGACGGGGATCATCGAGTTGCGCATGAGGTGCACACCGATGACGCGGCTCTTGGGCAGACCCTTGGCGACCGCGGTGCGCATGTAGTCGGCGCGCAGGTTCTCGGCCATCGAGGTGCGCGTCAGGCGCGCCACGTAGGCGAGCGAGAGGGATCCCAGCACGATGGCCGGGGCGAGCAGCTCGCTCCACAGCTCGTCGTTGCTGACGTTGGGATCGATCCAGCCGAGCTGGAAGGCGAACACCGACTTGACGATGAAGCCGAGCACGAAGACCGGCATCGAGATGATCAGCAGCGTCAGGATCAGGACCAGGTTGTCGGCGAGCTTGCCGGCCTTGAGACCCGCGACGATGCCGAGGCCGAGACCGAGGACGATCTCGATGGCGAAGGCCATCAGGGCCAGGCGCAGCGTCACCGGGAAGGCGCCGCCGATGACCTCGGTGATCTCGCGGCCGCTGCGGATCTGGGATCCGAAGTCGAAGTGGAAGATGATGCCGGAGATGTAGTTCCAGTACTGCTGCAGGATCGGCAGGTCCAGGCCGTGCTCGTGGCGGAGTTTCGCGAGCGTGGCGGGGTCGGTGCCCTTGTCCCCGAAGAGTCCGGCCACGGGGTCGCCGGGCAGGCTGTACACCATCAAGAAGATGAGCAGGGTCGTCCCGAAGAAGACCGGGATCATCTGGAGCAGTCGTCGTGCGACATAGCGCCCCATCGTGCCTCCGTAGAAGATGCGGCAGGCGCAGCCGGACGGGCCCTTTCGCCACGCACGCACGTGACGGTTACGTCACTGCGTCGCGAAAGGGCCCCCCGGGCGCTGCGTATAGGCCCGGATGCGGGCCGGCTCCCCGCCGGCCCACATCCGTCGAACGTGAATTACGCGGCGGAACTTACTTCTTGACCTCGACGTCTTCGATGATCGGGTCGCCGTCCTGGGCGTACTTGACGTTCTGGACCTTCTCCGAGTAGCCCGCGTTGACCTTGTAGTACCAGAGCGGGATCGAAGGCATGTAGTTGACCAGGTCCTTCTCGATGGCCTGGTACGCCTTCACGGACTCGTCCAGGCTCGCAGCGGTGTCAGCCGCGGCGATCTTGGCGTCGAGCTCCGCGTTGGTGAAGCCGCCCTGGTTACCGCCGGCGCCCGTACGGAACAGGTCGCTGACGAAGTTGGCGTTCACCGGGTAGTCGAGGACCCAGCCGGAGCGGTAGATCGACTTGACCTGCTTCGACTTGCGGGCCTGGAGGTCGGCCTGGAAGTCGGGCTTGGCGTCACCGGTGCACTTCACGCCGGTGGCCTGGGTGATGCTGTTGCAGACAGCCTCGACCCATTCCTTGTGGCCGCCGTCCGAGTTGAACTGGATCGAGATCTCGTTGTTCGGAACGCCACCACCCGCGGTGATGAGCTCCTTGGCCTTGGCCGGGTTGAACTTGGTGACGTCGCCGGTCGCGTTCGGCGTGTAGCCGAGGACGCCCTTGGCGACCCAGCCGGTGGCGGGCTCGCGGGTGCCCTGGAGCACCGTCTTGGTGATGGTGTCGCGGTCGATCGCCATCGACAGGCCCTGGATGACCTTCGGGTCGACCGGCTTCGGGGTCTTCCACTGGTCGGCGTAGAACGCGATGGCCAGCGTCTGGACGGCGGAGTACGCCTGGTCCACGGCACGGTCACCGAGGTCGGCGCGGTAGACCGGGAGGTCCTTCGGGCCGATGGTGCGCAGGACGTCGACGTTGCCGGACTTCAGGTCCTCGTAGGCGGTCTCGACGGTGGAGTAGTTCTTGAGGATCACACCACCGTTCTTCGCCTTGTTCTCGCCCTTGTAGTCGTCGAAGCGGGCCAGCTCGATCTGCTTCTTGTGCTCCCAGGACTTGAACTTGTACGGGCCGTTGCCGACCGGCTTCTCACCGGCGGCCGCGGGGTCCTTGTAGAAGGACTCGGGCAGCGGGGAGAAGACCTCGTAGCCGAGCTTGTACGCGAAGTACGGGACGGCGTTGGCGAGTTCGATGGTGAAGGTGTTCTCGTCGACGACCTTCAGACCCTCCATCGCGGTGCCGGTGGGCTTGGCGCCCTCGGCCTCGGGGTGGACGGCCTCGAAGCCCTTGATGTCCGCGAACCAGGACGCGTTGCCCTGCTTGTTGTCGATGTTCGCGGCCCAGTTCCAGGCCTTGACGTACGAGTCGGCGGTCACCTTGGTGCCGTCGTGGAACGTCCAGCCCGACTTCAGCTTGACGGTCCAGAGCTTGCTGTCCTTGGACTCGACCGACTCGGCGTTGACCATGGTCAGCTTGCCGTCGGCGTCGTAGTCGACCAGCTGCGAGAACAGGCCCGACATGACGATGGAGCCGTTGGACTCCATCGTGTCAGCCGGGTGCAGGAGCTTCTCGGGCTCGCCGACCTCGATCGAGTAGATACCGTTCGGGTCAACCTCACCCTTGGCGGCATTGCCCTTGTCGCCACCGCCACAAGCGGTCGCTGCCAGGGCGACGACAATCGCGCCCGCTACCCACTTGGCGCTCTTGGCACCGCGCATGGGTTTCCTCCTCATGAGTCCACTGTCAGATGTGAAGGACACCGATACGTTTCGCCGACACCCCTGACGGCGATAGGGACGGTGTCCCGAGTGTGCTCGTGAGTCGGCGCTCCCCACAGCGCGTGACCCATTGACCCGAGCTCAATGGAGCCATCCTCAGGGACTCCTAGGCCGTAAACCACACTTAAGTGGTCTCGTTTTCACAACATCACCTCAGGCCGAAAACCCGAAATCCGGACAAACGGATAGGAGACAGACACGTGCGAAACGGACGGTTAGCTCACCTTCCGGAGTGTCACGGTCGGTATGCGGACACCTGAACACAAAATCCGCTTGACACAAGCGAACAGCCCCTCCCTCACGGACTCCGTGAGGGAGGGGCTGCTGGGTGCTACGGCTGTGCGACCGCGACGGTCACCGACCGAGCGGCGACCGGGCTCGGCAGGTTACTACTTGGCGGACTTGGCGCGCGACGCGGTGCGCGAGCGGTCCTTCTGGTCCAGGACGACCTTGCGGATGCGGACGGCCTCCGGGGTCACCTCGACGCACTCGTCGTCGCGGCAGAACTCCAGGGACTGCTCCAGGGAGAGCTTGCGCGGCGGCACCACGTTCTCGGTGTTGTCCGCGGAAGCCGCACGCATGTTGGTGAGCTTCTTCTCCTTGGTGATGTTCACGTCCATGTCGTCGGAGCGCGAGTTCTCGCCGACGATCATGCCCTCGTACACCTCGGTGCCGGGGTCGGTGAACAGGACGCCGCGCTCCTGCAGGTTGATCATCGCGAACGGCGTGACCGCACCCGCGCGGTCCGCCACCAGCGAACCGTTGTTACGGGTGACCAGCGGGCCGAACCACGGCTCGTGGCCCTCGTGGATGGAGTGGGCGATACCGGTACCGCGCGTGCCCGTGAGGAACTCCGTACGGAAGCCGATGAGACCGCGGGACGGGACGACGAACTCCATGCGGACCCAGCCGGAGCCGTGGTTCGACATGTTGTCCATGCGGCCCTTGCGGACGCCCATGAGCTGCGTGACCGCGCCCATGTGCTCCTCGGGGACGTCGATCGTCATGCGCTCGACCGGCTCGTGCACCTTGCCGTCGATCTCCTGCGTGACCACCTGCGGCTTGCCGATGGTCAGCTCGAAGCCCTCGCGGCGCATCTGCTCGACCAGGATGGCGAGCGCGAGCTCACCACGGCCCTGGACCTCCCAGGCGTCCGGGCGCTCGGTGTCCAGGACGCGGAGCGAGACGTTGCCGACCAGCTCGCGGTCCAGACGGTCCTTGACCTGGCGGGCGGTGACCTTGCGGTCCTTGACCGCGGACTTCGCGTCCGCGCCCTTGCCGCTGCCGCCGCGGCCGACCATCGGGGAGGTGTTCGTTCCGATGGTCATGGAGATGGCCGGCTCGTCCACCGAGATCAGCGGCAGGGCGATCGGGTTCTCCGGGTCGGCCAGGGTCTCGCCGATCATGATGTCGGGGATACCGGCGACCGCGCAGATGTCGCCCGGGCCCGCCATCTCGGCCGGCTTGCGGGTGAGTGCCTCGGTCATCATCAGCTCGGTGATGCGGACGTTGGACATCGAGCCGTCACGCTTGATCCACGCGACGGTCTGGCCCTTGCGCAGCTCGCCCTGCTCGACGCGGAGCAGCGCGATGCGGCCGAGGAAGTTGTCGGCGTCCAGGTTGGTGACGTGGGCCTGGAGGGGGGCCGCCTCGTCGTACACCGGGGCGGGGACGTGCTCCAGGATGGTGGAGAAGAACGGCTCCAGGCTGTCGCTGTCCGCGGGGACGGTGCCGTCCTCCGGCTTCGTCAGCGAGGCGACGCCGTCCCGGCCGCAGGCGTAGACGATCGGGAACTCGATCTGGTCCTCGTCCGCGTCCAGGTCCAGGAAGAGGTCGTACGTCTCGTTGACGACCTCGTCGATCCGGGAGTCCGGGCGGTCGGTCTTGTTGATGCAGAGGATGACCGGCATCTTCGCCTGCAGGGCCTTGCGCAGGACGAAGCGGGTCTGGGGCAGCGGACCCTCGGAGGCGTCCACCAGCAGGACGACGGCGTCCACCATCGACAGACCGCGCTCGACCTCACCACCGAAGTCGGCGTGGCCGGGGGTGTCGATGATGTTGATCGTGATGGGCGCCCCGCCGTCCTTGGGGTGGTACTTCACCGCCGTGTTCTTGGCGAGGATCGTGATGCCCTTCTCACGCTCCAGGTCGTTCGAGTCCATCATGCGGTCGTCGAGGTGCTGGTGGGCGGCGAAGGCACCGGCCTGCTTGAGCATGGCATCGACGATGGTCGTCTTGCCATGGTCGACGTGGGCGACGATGGCGACGTTACGGATGTCGTGGCGCGTGGGCACTTCGGCGCTTCTCCCGGGATAGTGGATGGCGTCGCGTACGGCCTGGCACGCTCGCCTCGGCCGGGCGAAAACCTGCCACGGCCTTACCCCATGGTACGTCGCGTGGCGGGAACCGCCTGCCGGGGGGTCTGTCAAGAGGCCGGACGAATGAGCGGGGCCGGATGCGGTGTGGGGTGCGCCGGCCGCCTGTCCTGCCTGGATTCAAGCGGGTCAACGGGTGTCCATGACCTTGCCCGCCGGGATATCCGGCGGGCAAGCGACTTGAGTCACATCTGAGCTTGGGATCCCGGGGTCAACCTGACAGGCACCCCTTTGTCACCACATCTTCTCCTGCTCTCCTCCTCGCGCCGTTCCCGCGTGCGTCAATTCTTCTTGTCCTTGGCGGCCGGGGGCTTCTTCCAGCCGATGTCCTGGAAGCGCGGGGCCCCGAGCCCGAAGGCTCCCGCGTTGACCAGGGCCGGCTTGACGGCGACCAGCTCCGGGCGCTGGTAGAGCGGGACGGAGCCGGCCGCGGCCCAGATCCGGGCGTCCGCCTTGCGCATCAGCTCACGGGACTGCTCCTCGTCCAGCTCGCCGGCCGCCTGGTCGAAGAGCTGGTCGATGTGGTCGGTGCCGACCCGCGTGTAGTTCTGTTCGACGAGGAGCGAGCCGTCCGCGGCCGGCTCCGGCTTGGCGAAGATCGGCCGGGCGTCGGTGGCCGGGTAGGCGGTCGCCGGCCAGGAGTAGAGGGCCAGGTCGTACTGGCCCGAGGCGATGTGGTCCTTGAAGAAGCTCTCGTCGGCCACCTTGGTGATCTCGGTGCTCACGCCGATCTTCTTGAGCATGGCGGCGATCCGCTCACCGACCGCGCGCAGGGACTCCGATCCGGGGCCCGCCGGCAGGACGAAGCGCAGGCTGAGCGCCTTGCCGTCCTTGGCGAGCATGGCGCCGGAGGTCCGTACGGCCTGCTTGGCCGGGGGCGCGGAGCCCTTGGCGGGCTCGGCGGGCTCCGCCTCGCCGTCGCGGGCCGGGCTGCGCTTGCCGTCGTCGACGGCTTCCGCAGCGGCGGCGGCCTGGGCGCGCAGGGCCGCCTCCTGCCCCTCCGCGAACGGCGCGGGGGCCAGCACGGGGGACCGGTCCCGCTCCGCGGCGTCCGGGGCGAACCTGTCGGCGTCGACGATCTCGCCGTCGGGACCGTAGGCCGCGCCCTCGGGGAGCGCGCCGTCGCCGCCGTGCTCCCCGGGGCCCTCGGGGCCCTCGGGGCGGCTGCCGTGCGTGCCGGTGTCGTCGCCGTTGCGCTCGTCGTCCTGGCCCACGATGTAGAGCCCGTCGTTGCCGGTGCCGGGGCCCGACGGGGTCTTCCCGTCGTCCTGCGGCGCGCTCTCCGGGCCGGCCTTCGCTCCCGGCGGCTCGGTGAGCTTGCCGTCCCGGCGCCAGCCCGCGTCCGCGAGGAGCGCCTGCGCCGCCTTGGCGTCCTGGCCGCCGAGGGCCTCGCTGTTGTCGGCGTACGCCCGCTGCCCGGCGAGTGCCACGTGGCTGCCGACCGGCTTCGCGGGCAGGCCCAGCGGCTTCAGTACGATCTCGGCCAGCTCCTTGCGGTCCAGCGCCCTGGCCACCGCCCGGCGGACCCGCTCGTCGGCCAGCGGGCCGACGGAGCCGTTCATCGCGAGCTGCGTGTAGGCCGGCTCCAGGGACTTGCGGACGGTGAAGTTCCGCAGTGCCTCCTGCTCGTCGGCGTACCGGCTGACCGCCTCGGCGTGCTTCTGGCGGGTCTCCTTCTCCGCCTGGGCCTTGTCCTCGTCCGTGCCGAAGGCGATCGCCCACGACAGGGTGGCCTGCGCGGCGGTCATCGAGGCGCCGGGGCCGTGGGCCGGGGCCCCGCCCGAGCCCGCGCCGCCCGCGCCGCCCGCGCCCTGCTTCTTCGCCTCCCGGTGGGCGAGTGCGATCCGGTCGGCGCCGGTGCGGTCGATCTCCGCCATGTCGAGCTTGCCGGCGGCCAGCGCGGCCGGGCGCTCCGCCCGGGGCACCGCCGTCAGGACCAGCGTGTCCAGCTTGGTCGGCCGGCCCCACCAGCGCGGATTGCGGTTCAGGGCGACGGTGCCGGTCTTCTTGTCGATCGCCCCGAGGCCGAAGGGTCCGGCGGTGACCTTGAGGGTGCCGCGGGCCCCCTCGTTGAAGGCGTCCGGGGTGCCGGTGACCTGCTTGGGGTAGAGGGGGCTGAAGAGGGAGCGCCAGTCCGTGTACGGCTTGGCGAAGGTGACCTTGACCTCCAGGTCGCTCTTGCCCCGCTCGATCTTCTCGATCCGCTCGTAGCCGGCGTTGCGGGCCGTCCAGTACGCCGAGTCCTTGCCGTTCAGGGCCCGCCACTGCGCGACGAAGTCGGGGGCGCCGATCTCGCGGCCGTCACTCCACACCGCCTGCTGGTTCAGCTTGTACAGGACGACCTGCTTGGGCTCCCGCTCGACGACCTCCGCCTTCTCCAGGTAGTCCGGATTGGCCGCCGGGCGCCCCTTGGCGTCCATCACGAACAGCTGCGGCAGCACGGCCGCGGCGATCCGGCCGGTCGTGGCGTCCGCGTCGGCCTGGAAGGTGTTCAGCGTCTGCGGGAGGGCGTCCACCGCCCACCGCAGCACACCCCCGTCGGCGACCTTGTCGCGGGCGGTCGCGGCGATGTCCTGTCCGGCGGCGACCGGACCGCCCTCGTCGTCACCCGCGCCGCAGCCCGTGAGGAGCGGCAGTGCGAGGACTCCCGAGGTCACAAGCGCCAAGGACCTGCGCCTTCTCTGGGACATGGGTGGTACCTCCGGGGCGGGGCGTGGGGGAAGCATGATCACGTTCGGCGGTATATGGAGCTGATCACACCGGTTGCCGGGACCCACTGAAATCGACCGCCCCCCGCACCCCCCGCAGCCGCCTCGCGCCACGCCGCGAACCCCACCCGTGCGGACCAATACGGCTTGCGCGGCAAACAGGCATTCCCTCGGGAGAGGGATGAGAATGGGGTGCAGGGAGGGGCGCACAGTTCACGCCTGCGCGCCCGCAATCGCTGCACGTCCCTTCACAACCGGGGACGTGAGGCGCGACACTCGCAGGCGCACATGAGCGTTGCCACCGCACCTGCGGAAGTGAGGGCAAATCATGTCCCTGCAAGACGATCTGAGTGCCGTACGGCGCAACCTGGACGAGCTGACGCGCAAGGTCGAGCAGCTGGAACGGCAGGCGAAGCGGCAGAAGCCGATGTCGTCGGGCGCGCCGGATCCGTCCCGGATGGTGAGCATCCCGGACGCGCCGTACGACAACGCGCTGTGGACGGACACCGACGACGAGGGCCTGGGCGCGCGCGACCGCCACGCCCCCTGACGCCGGGCGTCCCGCCCCGGGTACACCGCTCCAGCCGTACGACCCGTTCCCCCATCTGGCCCGGCCGCCCGTGGCGGCCGGGCCTCCTGGGCCACCCCTCATCACTCCTCCCGGAGTCCCCTTTGGCCACAGGCACACAACCACCCCGGCAGCGGCCCGGCGGCGTCCACGACGCCTCCCGGGCCGCGATCACTGCCCGGCACCTGCGGACCGACCGGTGGTGGCTGGCCCCCGCCGGCACCGCGGCCGGGCTGCTCGCCTTCATCGTCTACTCGACCTGGCGGGCCTTCGCGAACGCCGACTACTACGCGGCCCCGTACGTCTCCCCGTTCTACTCCCCGTGCCTGGCGGAGAACTGCGAGGAGATGCGCGGCGGCCCCAACTGGGACCTCTTCGCCAGCTGGTGGGGCCTGTCCCCCGCGCTGCTGATCCTGGTCTTCCCGCTCGGCTTCCGGCTGACCTGCTACTACTACCGCAAGGCCTACTACCGGGGCTTCTGGGCCTCGCCGCCCGCCTGCGCCGTCGCCGAGCCGCACGCGAAGTACACCGGTGAGACCCGCTTCCCGCTGATCCTGCAGAACGCGCACCGGTACTTCTTCTACGCGGCGGTCCCGGTCGCGGGCATCCTCACCTACGACACCGTGCTGACCTTCCGCGACGAGCACTACGAGTGGGGCCACATGGGCCTCGGGACGCTGCTGTTCCTGGTCAACATCACGCTGATCTGGGCGTACACGGTGTCCTGCCACTCCTGCCGCCACATCATGGGCGGCCGGCTCAAGCACTTCTCGAAGCACCCGGTGCGCTACCGGCTGTGGGGCTGGATCAGCCGGCTCAACTCCCGCCACATGCAACTGGCGTGGGCCTCCCTGGTCAGCGTGGCCCTGTGCGACTTCTACGTGTACCTGCTGGCCACCGGCGCGTTCACCGACCCGAGGATCTTTTGAGATGGCTGAAGTGGAACGGCAGCAGTGGGACGTGGTGGTGGTCGGCGCGGGCGGCGCCGGACTGCGGGCCGCGATCGAGGCCCGTGAGCGCGGCGCCCGTACCGCCGTGATCTGCAAGTCCCTCTTCGGCAAGGCCCACACGGTGATGGCGGAGGGCGGGATCGCCGCCTCCATGGGCAACGTCAACGAGGGCGACAACTGGCAGGTGCACTTCCGCGACACCATGCGCGGCGGCAAGTTCCTGAACCAGTGGCGGATGGCGGAACTCCACGCGAAGGAGGCTCCGGACCGGGTCTGGGAGCTGGAGACCTGGGGCGCCCTCTTCGACCGCACCCCCGACGGGAGGATCTCCCAGCGCAACTTCGGCGGCCACGAGTACCCGCGCCTCGCGCACGTCGGCGACCGGACGGGCCTGGAGCTGATCCGCACCCTCCAGCAGAAGATCGTCGCGCTCCAGCAGGAGGACTTCAAGGAGTACGGCGACCACGAGGCCCGGCTCAAGGTCTTCCAGGAGTGCACGGTCACCCGCGTGCTGAAGGACGGCGAGAAGGTCGCGGGGGCCTTCTGCTACGAGCGGGAGTCCGGCCGCTTCTTCGTCCTGGAGGCCCCGGCGGTCGTCCTCGCCACGGGCGGGATCGGCAAGTCCTTCAAGACCACCTCCAACTCCTGGGAGTACACGGGCGACGGCCACGCGCTGGCCCTGCTCGCGGGCGCCCCCCTGCTGAACATGGAGTTCGTCCAGTTCCACCCGACGGGCATGGTCTGGCCCCCGTCGGTGAAGGGCATCCTCGTCACGGAGTCCGTGCGCGGCGACGGCGGCGTGCTGCGCAACTCCGAGGGCAGGCGGTTCATGTTCGACTACGTCCCCGACGTCTTCAAGGAGAAGTACGCCGAGTCGGAGGAGGAGGGCGACCGCTGGTACGAGGACCCGGACCACAACCGGCGTCCGCCCGAGCTGCTGCCGCGCGACGAGGTGGCCCGGGCCATCAACTCCGAGGTGAAGGCGGGCCGCGGCTCCCCGCACGGCGGGGTTTTCCTCGACGTGTCCACCCGGATGCCGGCCGAGAAGATCAAGCGGCGGCTCCCGTCGATGTACCACCAGTTCAAGGAACTGGCGGACGTGGACATCACGGCGGAGCCGATGGAGGTCGGCCCGACCTGCCACTACGTGATGGGCGGGATCGCGGTCGACTCCGAGACCGCCGCCACGGTCGGGGTGCCGGGGCTGTTCGCGGCGGGCGAGGTCGCGGGCGGGATGCACGGCTCGAACCGGCTCGGCGGGAACTCCCTCTCCGACCTGCTGGTCTTCGGCCGGCGGGCTGGGCTGCACGCGGCGGAGTACGCCGCGCAGGACACCTCCTCCGCGGCCGCCGCGCGCCCCGCCGTCTCCCAGGAGCAGATCGACGAGGCCGCCGCGGAGGCGCTGGCTCCGTTCCACGCCGCCGAGGGCGCGGAGAACCCGTACACCCTCCACCAGGAGCTCCAGACGACCATGAACGACCTGGTCGGCATCATCCGCCGGGCGGGCGAGATGGCCGAGGCCCTGGAGAAGCTGGCCGGCCTGCGCGAACGGGCCTCCCGGGCCGGGGTCGAGGGCCACCGCCAGTTCAACCCGGGCTGGCACCTGGCGCTCGACCTGCGGAACATGCTGCTGGTCAGCGAGTGCGTGGCCCGCGCGGCCCTGGAGCGCACCGAGAGCCGGGGCGGGCACACCCGGGAGGACTTCCCGGCGATGGAGCGGAGCTGGCGCCCGGTCAACCTGCTGTGCCGCCCTGTCGACCCGGCCCCGGCGGATCCCGCGGCCGACCGGATCGAGCTGGTCCGGACCCGTACCGACCCCGTCCGCCCGGACCTGCTCGCCCTGTTCGAGAAGGAAGAACTGGCCAAGTACCTCGCCGAAGAGGAGCTCTACCATTGAGTACGTACGACGCGAGCTTCCGGATCTGGCGGGGCGACGCCGAGGGCGGGGAACTGCGGGACTTCACGGTCGAGGTGCACGACGGTGAGGTGGTCCTGGACATCGTCCACCGGCTCCAGGCCACCCAGGCCTCGGACCTCGCCGTGCGCTGGAACTGCAAGGCCGGCAAGTGCGGCTCCTGCAGCGCGGAGGTCAACGGGCGGCCGCGGCTGATGTGCATGACGCGGATGTCGACCTTCGAGCGGACCGAGACGATCACGGTCACCCCGCTGCGGGCCTTCCCGGTCGTGCGCGACCTGGTGACGGACGTGTCCTTCAACTACCGCAAGGCGCGGGAGGTCCCGGCCTTCGTGCCGCCGGAAGGGGTGGCGCCGGGCGCGTACCGGATGCAGCAGGTGGACGTGGAGCGCTCACAGGAGTTCCGCAAGTGCATCGAGTGCTTCCTGTGCCAGGACACCTGCCATGTGGTGCGGGACCACGAGGAGAACAAGAGCGCCTTCGCCGGTCCGCGCTTCCTGATGCGGGTGGCGGAGCTGGACATGCACCCCCTGGACGCGGCGGCGGAGGCGGGCCTGGACCGCAAGCGCACCGCGCAGGAGGAGCACGGGCTCGGCTACTGCAACATCACCAAGTGCTGCACGGAGGTCTGCCCCGAGGGCATCAAGATCACCGACAATGCGCTGATCCCGCTGAAGGAGCGGGCGGTGGACCGCAAGTACGACCCGCTGGTGTGGCTGGGGAGCCGGATCCGCCGCCGTTCCGATCCCCGGTAGTACGCGACGGGCCCCGTACACGGCGTGCGTACGGGGCGTGCCTACGGGGCGTGCGTACGGGGCACCACGACCGGGGCGCCGCGACCGGGCGTTCGCCCTGCGAGTGACGGATGGCCTTGCACGGGCCGCCCCCGCCGCGGCGGCGGAGCGGGGCACTGGCGGCAGCTGCTCCGGGTGCGGAAGGGTGAATCCACCCATACTCTCCCAAATGTGATTCCGCCGAGAAGCAGGGGACTCGTACGGGCCGGGCTCGCCCTCGCCGCCGCGCTGCTGGCGTTCGGCGGCTGGGGCGTGGCCGGGGCGCCGCCCGTGCGGGCCGACGACCCCGTCACGCTTTCGCAGCAGGGCCAGATCACCGACCGGGTCGACGCGCTGGGCGACCGGAAGGCCGCGGTCACCGCGGCGCTCGACAAGCTGTACGCCGACCGGAAGATCCAGCTCTTCGTGACGTACGTGCGCGACTTCTCCGGGCGCTCCGCCCAGAGCTGGGCCGACGCCACCGCGGAGAAGAACGGCCTGGGCCAGGACGACGTCCTGCTGGCGGTGGCGACCGGGGCCCGCCAGTACGCGTACTCCGCCGCCGTCGACTCCGGCTTCACCGAGCAGCAGCTGTCCGCCGTCGCGCGGACCGCCATCGAACCGGCCCTGAGGCAGAACGACTGGGCGGGCGCCGCCATCGGCGCGGCCAACGGCTACGACGCGGTGCTCGGCGGGCAGCCCGTACCCGTCCCCTCCATCACCCCCGGCCCGGCCGACCCCGGCGGTGAGCCGGGCGGTGAGAGCGGGGCCGGGGACTACGTGCTGCCGGTGGTCGCGGTCGGCGCGGCCGGAGCACTCGGTGTGTACGCGTACCGCCGCCGCAAGCGCAAGGACGCCGCCATCGGCGCCGGCGGCCGCGGTACGACGACCGGCCCCGGCTGGCCCGAAGGAGCGCCGGACCGGATCCCGCTGCCGGAACTGGACGCGAGGGCCGGGGCGCTGCTGGTGGAGACCGACGACTCCGTCCGCACCAGCACGGAGGAACTCGGCTTCGCCTCCGCGCAGTTCGGCGAGGAGGCGGTCGTCCCGTTCACCGCGGCCGTGGAGTACGCCAAGGGCGAGCTGACGCACGCCTTCCGGCTGCGCCAGCAGCTCGACGACGCCTACCCGGAGGACGACGCGACCCGGCGCCGGATGCTGGACGAGATCGTCGCCCGGTGCACGGAGGCGGGCCGCCGGCTCGACGCCGAGGCGGCGGACTTCGACCGGCTGCGGGACCTGGAGAAGAACGCCCCGCAGGCGCTGGCCACCGTGGAGGAGCACTTCCGGGCCCTGACCGGGCGCACCACGACGGCCGTGGCGACCCTGACCGCGCTGACGCGGCGGTACGCGGACTCCGCGTCCGCTCCTGTCGCCGCCAACCCCGAACAGGCCGAGGACCGGCTGCGGTTCGCCACCACCAACCTCGGCGAGGCCCGCGCGGCCGTCGACGCGGGCGACAACGGCGGGGCGGCCGTGCACGTACGGGCCGCCGAGGGAGCCGTGGACCAGGCCGCGACCCTGGTCGACGCGGTGGAGCGGCGGGCCCGGGAGCTGGCGGAGGCGGCCGGGAAGCTGCCGGGCGCGCTGAACGAGACGGAGACCGACCTCGCCGACGCGCACGGGCTGCTCACCGGCACCGCGGAGGGCACCTCGACGGCGGACCTGCGCGGCCGCATCGGCCGGGCCGAGTCCGTACTGGCCGACGTACGGCAGGAGATGGCGGCCGGCCGGTACGACCCGATCGACGCCCTGCGCCGTGTCGAGGAGGCCGACGCGGCCCTGGACGACTCCCTCGCCGGGGCGCGGGAACGGGAATCGGGCCGGCAGCGGGCGGCGGCCCTGCTGGACCAGGCCATGCTCTCGGCGCGCAGTGCCATCGGGGCGGCCACGGACTACGTCACCACCAGCAGGGGCGCGGTCGGCAGCCAGGCCCGCACCCGGCTGGCGGAGGCCGGGCGGCACCTGGAACGGGCGGTGTCCCTGGCGGCCGCGGACCCGGCGGGCGCGCTGGCGGACGCGCAGCGGGCGGATGCGCTGGCACGGCAGGCGCAGCAGCTGGCGGAGCAGGACGTACGGGCGTACCAGGACCCGTACGGCGGCGGGCGCCCGGGCGGCGGCCAGGGTGGCGCCGTGCTCGGCGGGATCATCCTCGGCGAGATCCTGCGGGGCGGCTTCGGCGGAGGCGGCTTCGGTGGAGGCGGAGGCGGGGGCGGGGGCTTCGGGGGCGGCGGCCGCGGCCCCGGATCCTTCGGCGGCGGCGGCACCCGAGGCCGGATGGGCGGCGGCGGCCGCTTCTGAACGCACACACCATCCCTCACCAGGAGCACCGGGAGAGACCCCTCATGAGCAAGCAGACCATCCTCGGCCGCGTCACCCAGCTCGCCAAGGCCAACATCAACGCGCTGCTGGACCAGGCCGAGGACCCGCAGAAGATGCTGGACCAGCTGATCCGCGACTACTCGAACAACATCTCGGAGGCGGAGCAGGCCGTCGCGACGACGATCGGCAACCTCCGCATGATGGAGGCGGACCACACGGAGGACGTGGCGGCGGCGGCCGAGTGGGGCGGCAAGGCCCTCGCGGCGAGCAGGAAGGCGGACGAACTGCGGGCCGCGGGCGGGGCGGCGGACGCCGACAGGTTCGACAACCTGGCGAAGGTGGCGCTGGGCCGGCAGATGCAGTCGGAGAAGGAGGCGAGGACGGCGGAGCCGGCGATCGCGGCCCAGACGCAGGTCGTCGACAAGCTCAGGTCGGGCCTGGACTCGATGAGGACCAAGCTGACGGAACTCCAGGCGAAGCGCGACGAACTGGTGGCCCGGGCGAAGACCGCGCAGGCGCAGAACGCGATGCTGGACGCGGTGAAGAACATCGACGTGATGGATCCGACGAGCGACCTGAACCGCTTCGAGGAGAAGGTGCGCCGCGAGGAGGCCATGGCGATGGGCAAGCAGGAACTGGCCGCGTCCTCGCTCGACGCGCAGTTCGAGTCCCTGGAGGACCTCGGCAAGACCTCGGAGATCGAGGCCCGCCTCGCCGCCCTGAAGGCCACCGCCTAGCTGGTGCTGTGACCGGCACGGTTTGCCGGTCACAGCCACCGGCCAGGCCTGTCGTCGAAGTGGCGCCCGGCCCGCGGCGCCCGGGCCGCGGCCGGGCGGAACAGGCCCGGCGGCGAGCCGTGGTGGGCGTACGCCGCCCCCCGTCGCGGTACGGGGGGCCGCCCTGCGTTATCCGTACATGCTCAGCAGCTGCTCCGCCGACAGCTCGGAGACCGACTCTGCGGACGCGCCCGGGAGCGGGAGCTCGAACCAGACGGTCTTGCCGCGGTGGGTGCGGCGCGTGCCCCAGCCGGCCGACAGCAGGCCCACGAGCTGGAGGCCGCGGCCGCCCTCGTCGGTGTCGCGGGCCCGCCGGCGCCGCGGCTGCACGAGGTTCGCGTCCCACACCTCGCAGACCAGCGTCCGGTCGAGCAGCAGCCGCAGCCGGATCTCGCCCTCCCCGTACCGGAGGGCGTTGGTGACGAGCTCGCTGACCAGCAGCTCGGTGGTGTCCAGCAGGCCCTCCAGGCCCCAGGCCGGCAGCTTCGCCCGTGCCAGCTCCCGTGCGCGGCCCACCGACCGGGCCTCGCGGGGCAGCTGCCAGTCCCCCACCGCGTCGAGCGGCAGGCCCTGTACCCGCGCCATCAGCAGGGCGATGTCGTCCTCCCCGTGCCGGGTGTCCAGCGTGTTCAGGACGTGGTCGCAGACGTCCTCCAGCGGGCGGACCGGGTCCGCGAGGGCCTCGCGCAGGCCCCGCAGGCCCTCCTCCAGCGGGTGGTCGCGGGATTCGACCAGACCGTCGGTGTACAGCGCGAGCAGCGCCCCCTCGGGCAGATCCACCTCGACCTCCTCGAACGGCTCCCCGCCCACGCCCAGCGGCATTCCGGGCGGCACCTCCAGGAGCAGCGCCGGCCTCGGCTTGCCGGCCTCGTCGGGCGGCTCGACCAGCACGGGCGGCATGTGGCCCGCGTTGGCGATCGTGCAGCGGCGCGTCACCGGGTCGTAGACGGCGTACACGCAGGTGGCGAGGTAGACCTCGGAGCGGTCCGCGTCGCGCGAGTGCAGGGCGGCACGCGAGGCCTGCTGGGATCCGCCGGGGGCCCCGAGGCCCCGGGCGATCTCGTCCAGCGCGGTGAGCACCTCCGCCGGTTCGAGGTCGAGCAGCGCCAGCGTCCGTACGGCGGTGCGCAGTTCGCCCATCGCGACGGCGGCCCGCAGCCCCCGGCCCATCACGTCGCCCACGACCAGCGCCGTACGGTGGCCGGGCAGTTCGATGACGTCGAACCAGTCCCCGCCGACCTCGGTGGCCGCGTTCCCGGGCAGGTACCGGCAGGCGATGTCCAGGCCGGCCGCCTCCGGATCGCCGGGCGGCAGCAGGCTGCGCTGCAGTATGAGCGCCCGCTCGTGCTCGCGCCGGTAGAGCCGCGCGTTGTCGATGCACACGGCGGCGCGAGCGGCCAGCTCCACCGCGACCGCCCGGTCCCGTTCGCCGAAGGGCTCGCTGCCCTTCGTACGGGAGAACTGCGCGAGGCCGACCACCGTGTCGTGGGCGACCATCGGCACGACCAGCGTGGACTGGACGAGGCCGTCCGGTCCGCCCTCGATCAGCCGCGGCCGCGCCGTGCGCAGCGCCAGCGCGCCCGGCGAGGCCGCCGGATAGCGGTGGGTCTCGCCCACGGAGACCGGTGCGCCCGTGCCCGACAGCGGGGCGTCGGAGACGGCCGAGGCGAAGGCGACGCGCCGCAGCGGCGCGGACGGGGCCCGCCCGGCGCCCAGCCCGGGCGGCAGCGAGGGCACCCCGGGGCCCTGCGGTCGCGCGGGCCGGTCGTCGTCGCCGAGCAGCAGCCCCTGGTAGAGGTCCACGGCGGCCAGGTCGCAGAAGCCGGGGACGGTGACGTCGAGGAGTTCGCGGGCGGTGGTCTCCAGGTCGAGGGAGTTGCCGATGCGGTGGCCGGCCTCGTTGAGCAGGGCGAGGTTGCGCCGTACCCCGGCGGCCTCGCGGGCGGCGAGGTGGCGGCGGGTGACGTCGGTGCCGATGCCCGCGACGCCGATGGGGCGTCCGCTGCCGCCGTGCACGCGGTAGAGGTTGATGGACCAGTGGCGGTCCTCCCGGCTGCCTGGGGTGGCCCCGGTGATCCGCAGATCGGTCACCGAGTCCCCCGTCTCCAGTACCCGGCGCAGCGCCTCGGCCATCCGGTCGGCCTCGTGCACCGGGAGGTAGTCGTGCACGGTCCGGCCCCGGTGCTCTTCGGCGGCGCCGCCGAAGACGGTGGCGAAGCGGCGGTTGGCGCGCTGCACGGTGAGGTCCGGACCGAAGAGCAGGAAACCGAAGGGAGATTGGCCGAATATGGCCTGCGAGGCCGCCAGGTCGGATTCGATCCGCCGCAGCGCGCGTACGTCGACGACGACGCACAGCGCGGCTCGTTCGGCGGCTTCGGTCTGGGTGGGCATCACATAGATCTCGGCCACGCCGTGCTCGCCGTTCCCGCCCGGGATCCGGAAGGGGACCAGGCCCGTCCACTCCTTGCCGTCGAGGATCTCGGCGACGCGGCGGTGTCCGCCGGCGCGCAACTCGGGCGGCATGAAGGCATCGACCGGATCCCGGCCCACCGCTTGAACTGCGGTGAGCCCGAAGAGTTCTTCGGCGCGCAGGCTCCACTGATCGATGAGGCCGTCGGGCCCGATCGAGAAGGAGGCAACCTTTATGTAGTCATATATCGAGCCAGGCGGACTGCTGTGCCACAAGGAGTCGTGCCATGCCTCCCCGGGCACACTGGTCTGATGTGCCTGCGCAGGTATCTCGCTCACGCGACCGTCCCCTCCAGCTCACCGCAACCGGACCGGCCATCACCGCAGTATTCAGCACCACGGCCCCGGACGGCACGGCGTTCACGATCACAAAACGGTCCCGTTCGTTTCGAGCCACATCCGGTGATCGCCCCCGGACTTCGTCCGGGGGTACCCCCAGTCGCCCTACACCTTGTTACTCACCAGGAAGAGCCAATTCGAACCACACTGTCTTGCCCGACTTCCCGTGCCGCGTCCCCCAGCGCTTCGAGGCGACGGCGACGAGATGCAGCCCCCGGCCGCCCTCGTCGTCGGGTCTGGCTTCCCGCTCGCGGGGCGGATCCGGAAGCGGATCGGAAACCTCCACGAGCAGCGCGGCGACGCTCCCCGTGTTCGGGGCGGCCGAATTCCGCCGCTCCAGACGGACACCGATGGGGCCGGAGGCGTACCGCAGGGAGTTGGTGACGAGCTCGCTGACCAGCAGGACGGTCACATCGCCGACGGAGTCCAGGCCCCAGTCCCGGAGGGTGCCGCGCACGGCGTTGCGGGCGGTGCGGACGGCACCGGGCTCGGCGGGGAAGGCCCACTCGGCACATTCGCCGTCTGTGTCGATCACGCCGATCACTTCCCGGGCCAGCAGGGACCCCAGTCCGGTTCGTCGGGGACGAAAGGGGGGACGAGACAGGGATTAATACCGACATACCCCATATTTGGGGCGCCGTACCACCCGATCCCCACGCACGGCGCACTGTGGCGCAGACGGCCTACAGCGCGAGCGTCACGCGCCCCCCTGCGCCCCCGTCGCGCAGCCGGCGCCCCGCCTCGGCGACGGCGGGCCGGTCCTGGTCGAGCCAGTCCACGGACTCCAGTTCCTCGGGCCCCAGCCAGCGCAGCTCGTCGTGGTCCTCCAGCGGCGCGGGCTCGCCGGAGACCAGACGGGCGGTCCAGACGTGCAGGACGAGACCGGGTTTCAGCGGCCACTCCCCCGGGATCCGCTCCAGCGGCTCGGCCTCGACGCCGAGCTCCTCGCGCAGTTCGCGTACCAGCGCCTCGGGGACGGACTCGCCGGGCTCGGCCTTGCCGCCCGGCAGCTCCCAGCGTCCGGCCAGCTCCGGGGGCGCACTGCGGCGGGCGGCCAGCAGGCGCCCCTCATGACAAAGGGCTCCGCCCACGACCACTCGTACAGTCATGGGCGGAGCCTATGTCAACACTGACGCTCAATTCATCGTGGCGGTCTGACCGATCCGCTCGACCCAGTAGAGCTGCTTGTGTCCTCGGTCGTCGAGGCTGTCGACGACCTTCTGGGCCTCGGCCCGGGTGGGGTAACGGCCCACCCGGTAGCGGTTGCCGTTGTCGTCCTGACGTATGACGTGCCACGGGAGCAGGGCACCGCTGTCGTTCATCGCGTTTCACCCTCCGCCGGCGTACCCCTCCAGGAAACCGCATTGCGCATATGCCTGAGCTTACGCCCGGACTTTACGGAGCGGATACGGTTTTTCACGAAGAGATACCTGGCGGGCGTACGCATCCGGCCATGCGTCCGAGCGGGCCGTGCGCTCCGGCGCATACCCGGCGCACGGAGGGCGCCGGAAGGATCACCGCGCCGGACGCGCGGGGGCCGTGCGGCGGACGTCCCCGCAGGTCGCGCCGCGGGAGCGGGCGGAGAGCGGCACGGGGAGCGGGCGGAGAGCGGCACGGGGAGCGGACGGCCCTGACCGGACGGGGCCGGCCGGCGATGCCGGGGATTGCGCGGGCCGTCCCGCAGGCGGAGCAGAGGCGGGCGGCGGTGACGTCCTCGACGTCGGCCTCCGGCCCGTTCGCCGTGTCCGGCCGGGCCGGGCGGCACTTCCCGCTGGTCATCCAGGCGGTCAACGGGCAGAGGAGGAGGGCGAGTCCGGCCGCGACGACGGCGGGGCAGGCCTCGGCGTGCGTGCCGAACAGCCCGAAGACGGCGAGGATCGAGACGGGGGAGGCGCTCACCATCGCGCCGAAACCTGCCGGGTTGACCGCACAGGGTTCCGGCTGAAGCCGGGGAACTGCCGCTCACCTCGCGGCAGCGGGCCCGACGCGCTTCCCGCACAAGACGCCGCCCTCCCGGCGGCCGGGATGAGCGCGCGGCCGGTCCGATGACAGCGGCCCGTCCATGCGCGTGCGGGACGTTGCGGCCCCGCGCCTCCCCGCCGCCGGAGCGGTTCAGCCCGGATTCCAGCCCGGGTTCCCACCGGCCTGCCCCCACCGGCCTGCCCCCACCGGCGGGGCGCACAACCGTCGCTCGGCCTTCGTCACCGGGTGCAGGAAGAAGGCGTGCACCGGCGCCACGCCCCCGCCCCCCGCGTCACCAGGGTGTGAAAGACCCCCCGGACCCCGGCCTCGCTCTCCGGTGCGGACCGCCGTCGGGGGCCCGGCCCCTCCCGGCAGCGGCGCCCCACCCCGGTCACCGCACCGGCAAGTGGTACGCCAGCCGGTACCGGTCGGCCGGCACCACCACGTCGGCCGTTTCCACCGCGCGGCCGGAGGCGAAGTAGGTGCGCCCGATCACCAGCACCATGTGGCCCGGGACCCCGCCCAGGAGGAGGATCTCCTCCGCCAGCCCCGGACGGGCGCCCACCTCCTCCACGACGTTGTCCACGACGACGTCGATCGCGGCCATCCGGTCGACCACCCCGGACCCGCCCAGCGGACCTTCCTCCGGCAGCATCACGGGGGTCCGGCCGGTCACGGCCAGCGGCTCCCAGGAGGTCGACAGCATCATCGCCTCCCCCGCGTCGCGGAAGACGTACCGCGTCCGCATCACCCGCTCGCCCGGCTGGATGCCGAGCCGCTTGGCGATCTCCGCCGGGGCCGCCGCCTGCTCACTGCTGGACTCCCAGGTGCCGCGCGCGCCGGCCTCCGCCTGCTCCTGGCGGAACGGCGTCGAGGCACCGCCCGTGCGGTAGCCGGCGCGCGCGACCCGCCTCGGCACCGGCTGCTCCCGTACGTACGTACCCGACCCGGACCGACCCTCGACCAGGCCCTCCGCCATGAGGACCTTGCGCGCCTCCAGCGCCACGGTGTCGGAGACCCCGTACTCCTCGCGGATGCGGGCCTGCGAGGGGAGCCGGGCGTGCGGGGGGAGGGAACCGTCGACGATCTTCCGCCGCAGATCCCCGGCCACGCGCAGATAGGCCGGCTGCTCACCGAAAGTCACTGGCCACTCCCATCAGGTTGACAGACAGCTACACCCTGGCAACCGACGGTTGAGCATCGCAAGCAAGGGCCAGAGTTTCACCCGAAGTGATGAAACCAGGTCACCCAAACCCGTTACCGCGCGTTACCCCGATGACATCAGGCGGCCTGCGCCGAGGGGCCCCGGGCCGCCCCGCCGTCCGGGCTCCCCGAGGACTCCTCCAGCCACTCCGGAACGTCCGTCGACAGCCCGTACGCGCCGCGCAGCGCCTTCTCCGTGTCCACGGACATCGCGCCCAGGGCCCGGCCCCACTGCTTGTCGAAGTCCGCCGCCGTCCTCGCCTGCGCGGCCCGCTGCCAGGCCGCGCGGGCCGCCTCGATCTCCTTCAGCTGCGCCTGGACGGCCTTGTCCAGCCCCGCCCGCGCCTTGTCGGCCTCCAGCACCTTCGCCTCCTCGCCCAGCGCCGCGTACACCTCGCGCGCCCACGCCTGGTGCTCCGGGAGCGCGTCCTCGATCTCCTCCTCGGGCGGCCGGCCGACGAGGAACTCGACCGCGTTCGCCACCCGCAGGAAGGCCGACTGCTCGGGCTTCAGCATGCGCGCGTCCCGCCGCAGGCTGCCCCGCTGCTCCTCCTCGGTCGTGCCGATCACGCACAGCAGCCGCCGGTCCCCCTGCCGCCAGGACTGGCGCGAGGGCGCGAAGTAGAACATGTCCGCGTAGGCGGGCAGCGCCCATGTGTCCATCGCGTACTCGTCCTGCGCCTTCCAGCAGGCGTCCTCGGACGCGCGGTCCGCCTCGGCCGATCCGGGGAGGTCCCCCGGGTCCGCCGCCTTCGACGCGGTGACCTCTCCGTGGTGCGCCTGCGCGCAGTCGACCCTGTAGGTCAGGGGCCGATCGGCCATCAGGTCTCCGCCCGGGACGTTGAAGCAGTCGCCCTCCCGCAGGTCGTCGAGGTCCGTCAGGTCTCCGTCGACGTCGCCGAGTTCGCCCATCGCGTCGATCCTGTCGCGGACCGCCGCGCCGACCCGGTCGACGGTGACCGCCAGGACCCCGGTCATCACCACGGACACCACCAGACCCACGATCGCCAGTGCCCTGCCCCTCTGCCTCTTCTTCGCGATCTGCACGAGGGCCACGACGCCGAAGACGACGCCCAGCGGCGGCAGGCACAACAGCCCGACGAGGAGCGAGGCCAGCGCGAAGCCGTTGAGCTCCGGCTGCGACGGCGACCGTCCGTAGCCGGGGGGCGGCGCCCACACCGGCTGCGGGGCGGGCGGGGGCCAGGAGTGGCCAGGTCCGGGGGGCGGGCTCGGCGGCGTGCTCACGGGGCGAGGGGCTCCATCACAGGGGGCGTGCGAACGAATTCGCGAATAGTACGCAGCGGGGGCGACCGTCTCGTCGGTCGCCCCCGCCCGTTCGTCGCGGCTCGGCCGGTGTGCCCGGTTCAGGCGCTCAGAACTGGAGCGCCCAGGAGTCGATCTTGCCGGTGTCGATGTTCGCGTTGTCGTTCACGCGCAGCTTCCAGACGCCGTTCGCCACCTCGGAGGAGGCGTTGACCGTGTAGGTCTGGTTGATGTTGTCCGTGCTGCCGCCCGCCCGGTTGTGCAGGGTGTAGACGGTGCCGTCGGGGGCGATCAGGTCGACTTTCAGGTCACCGATGTAGGTGTGCTTGATGTCGACCGGAACGCTCAGGGCCGCCGGGGCGTTGCCGGAGACTCCGCTGACGGTGACCGGCGATTCGACGGTCGCGTTGTCGTTGATCGCGTAGTCCGCGGTGTTCTCGAAGCGCGGGCCGGGCGGGACGGTGCCGCCGGCGCCGACGTTGAGCAGGCGGTTCGGGGAACCGGTGCCGGGGCCGGTCACGACGCCCGGCGTGGCCGCGGCCACCAGGCCGTCCCGGACCTGGGCCGGGGTGCTCGACGGGTTCTGCGACAGGTACAGGGCCGCCGCGCCCACGACGTGCGGGGTGGCCATGGAGGTGCCGGAGATGGTGTTGGTGGCGGTGTCGCCGGTGCCCCACGAGGAGGTGATGGAGGAGCCCGGCGCGAAGATGTCCAGGATCGAGCCGTAGTTGGAGTAGCTGGCCTTCGCGTCGGTGCTGGTCGTGGCGCCGACCGTGATGGCCTCGGCGACGCGCGCCGGGGACTTGGTCGAGGCGTCGGTAGACTCGTTGCCCGCGGCGACGCCGTAGGTGATGCCGGAGGCTATGGAGTTGCGTACGGCGGTGTCGAGCGCGGAGTCCGCGCCGCCGCCGAGCGACATGTTGGCCACGGCCGGCTTGACGGCGTTGCGCGTCACCCAGTCGATGCCCGCGACGACCTGGGCGGTCGTGCCGGAGCCGTTGTTGTCGAGCACGCGGACGCCGACGATCCTGGCCTTCTTCGCCACGCCGTACGAACCGCCCGCGACGGTGCCGGCGACGTGCGTGCCGTGGCCGTGGCCGTCCTGCGCGGTGTTGTCGTTGTCGATGGCGTCGTAGCCGTCGGAGGCACGGCCTCCGAAGTCCTGGTGCGTCTTGCGGACGCCGGTGTCGATGATGTAGGCGGTGACGCCCTCGCCGGCCTTGTCCGGGTAGGTGTAGCTCTGGTTCAGCGGGAGCGCCCGCTGGTCGATGCGGTCCAGGCCCCAGGACGGCGGGTTGGGCTGGGTGGCGTCGACGGTGAAGACGCGGTTCTGGACGACCGACTTGACCGCGGGGTCGGCGGCCAGCTTTCTGGCCTGCGCCTCGGAGACCTCGACGGAGTAGCCGTTGAGGGCCGCGCTGTAGGTCCGGTCGATCTTCGCGCCGTACCGCTCGGCGACGGCCTTGCCGCTGTCGGCGGTGGAGCGGGCGGCGGAGTCGTTCAGGGTCACGATGTAGCTGCCGGAGACGGTTCCGGCGGCCCCGGCGTTCTCGATGACGCCCAGCGGGGCGCTGTCGGCCGCGGACGCGGGTAACGCGGCGGCCGCGCCGAGCGCGAGGGCCACGACGGCGGTCGCGCTGACGCCGGCGATCTTCCGGCGGGTGTGACGCATCACGGACATGTGAGGGGTCCTCCTCATAGGTGGTGCGCTGCGGGGGGTGAGGCGGTGCCGTACGCGCCGCACGGTCGCACGGACAGGGCGAGATCGCCATGCCCATGACAATCCAATCGGCCCAACGAGCTTTCGCCTCCAAAAGGTTGACGCACCGTCGTCGCCGCCCACAAGAGGACGGCCGAGCCGTAACATCCATGCCATACGCAAGCCATGATTGAGCAAAGGCGCCCCGCACATGACGCACGCACTCCCCGGTTACCTCTGTCCCGAGGACGGCACCCGCGCGGACGTCCGGACCGCCCCGTGGTGCTGCCCGGTCTGCGGCAGCCCCTGGGACCTCGACTTCACGCCGGATCCGGCCGGTGTACTGGAACCGTCCGCCGGGCCGAACTCACTGTGGCGGTACGCGGCGGCGCTGCCGCTGCCGGGGGCTTTCTCCGTGTCGCTGGCGGAGGGGCACACTCCCATGGTGTCGCTGGGAGAGCGGGTTCACGCCAAACTCGACTTCCTGATGCCGACGCTGTCGTTCAAGGACCGGGGCGCCGTGATGCTCGCCGAGCTGGCGCGGCGGCTGGCCCCGCGGCGGGTGGTGGCGGACAGCAGCGGCAACGCGGGGGCCGCGGTGGCGGCGTACTGCGCCCGGGCCGGGCTGAGTTGTGAAGTTTTCGTGCCGGAGGGCACGTCGGAGAAGAAGACGGACCGGATGCGGGCGCACGGGGCGGCCGTACGGGTGGTCCCGGGCGGCCGGGAGGCCACGGCGACGGCGGCCCGGGAGGCCGCGGACGAGGCGGGGGTCTTCTACGCGAGCCACGTCTACAACCCCTACTTCCTGCACGGTACGAAGACCTACGTGTACGAGGTCTGGGAAGAGCTCGGGGGACGGCTCCCGGAGGCCCTGGTCGTCCCGGTGGGCAACGGCACCCTGCTGCTGGGTGCCGCGCTGGCCGTGGAGGAACTGGCCCGGCGCGGGGTCAGGCCGCCGGCCCTGATCGCCGTGCAGGCGCAGGAGGTGGCCCCGCTGGCGCGGGCGTTCGCGTCGGGCGCGCAGGAAGCGGAGCCGGTGGAGCAGCGGCCCACCCTGGCCGAGGGCATCGCGATCCCGGCGCCGCCGCGGGCCCGTCAGATCCTGGCCGCGGTCCGCAAGTCCGGCGGCACGTTCCTGACGGTCCCGGAGGACCGCCTGCGCGCGGCCCAGCAGGACCTGGCCCGCCGCGGGCTCTTCGTGGAACCGACGGCGGCGGCCTGCTGGGCCGCGGTCGGCCCGCTGGCCCCGGAGGACCCCCTCCGGGGCCGCACGGCGGTCCTCCCCCTGTGCGGCGCGGGCCCCAAGTAGGGGCCCGCTGCGGCGGCCGGTGCGGGCCGCCCGCCACGGAGCCGCCGCCGGACCTCGATGTCGGAAACTCGCGCGCCCCGGCCGGGCCGGTCTGCTGAACTGGGCGCATGACCAACACCCTTGACCTCGCCGCCCGGGCCAGGGCGTTCGCGGGGCTGCACACGCCCGCCGCCCCCCTCGCCCTGGCCAACGCCTGGGACGTCGCGGGCGCCCTCGTCGTGGAGGCGGCCGGCGCGTCGGCCGTCGCCACCACCAGCGCCGGCGTCGCCTGGTCCCTCGGCTCCCCCGACGGCGACGCCCTGGCCCGCGACCGCGCCCTCGACCTCGTCGCCCGCGTGGCCGCAGCCGTCTCCGTCCCCGTCACCGCCGACATCGAGAGCGGCTTCGGCGCCGACCCCGCCGCCGTCGCGGAGACCGTCGCCGGGGTGCTGGCCGCCGGCGCGGCCGGCATCAACATCGAGGACGGCACCCGCGCCCCCGCCGAGCACGCCGAGCGCGTGGCCGCCGCCCGCTCCGCGGCCGAGGCCGCCGGTGTCCCGCTGTACATCAACGCCCGCGTCGACACGTACCTCAAGGGCCTCGGCGACCCCGCGGCCCGCCTCGACGAGACCTTCGCCCGCGCCGCCGCCTACCTCCGGGCGGGAGCCAGCGGCGTCTTCGTGCCCGGCGTCACCGACCCGGACACCGTCGCCGAGCTCGCCAAGGGCATCGACGCCCCGCTCAACGTCCTCGCCGGACCCGGCGCCCCGACGGTCGCGGAGTTCGGCGCCCTCGGCGTCGCCCGCGTCAGCCTCGGATCCTGGGTCGCCGAAGCCGCGTACGCCGTGGTCCGCCGCGCCGCCGAGGAGCTGATCTCCGGCGGCACGTACGGATCGCTCGCGGGCTCCCTTCCGTACGGCGAGCTGAACAGCCTGCTCAGGAGCTGATCGAAGACTGAGAGGATCCGGTCCATGCGCATATCGACTCCGGTGGAGCCCCAGCCGGCGGCCACCCGGCACCGCAAGACCACCGGAGCCGTGTGGACGGCCCTCCTCCTCGTCTACGTCGTCTGGGGCTCGACGTACCTCGGCATCCGGATCGTCGTCGAGACGATGCCGCCCTTCCTCTCCGCCGGGGCCCGCTTCATCACCGCCGGCCTGCTGCTGGCCGCCGCCGTCGCCTGGCGGTACGGACCGGCCGCGCTCAGGGCCACCCGCGCCCAGCTCGGCTCCGCGGTCCTGGTCGGTCTGCTGCTGGTCCTCGGCGGCAACGGCCTGGTGGTCCTCGCCGAGACCTCCGTGCCGTCCGGGCTGGCCGCCCTGCTGGTGGCGGCGGTGCCGATGTGGGTGGCGGTGCTGCGGGCGGGCACCGGGGACCGGCCGCCGCTGCGCACCCTGGGCGGTGTCCTGGTCGGCCTGGCCGGGCTCGTGGTGCTGACCAGCCCGGGGATGAGCGGGCAGGTGCGGCTGTCCGGGGTCCTGATGGTGGTGGGCGGGTCGTTGCTGTGGTCGCTGGGCTCGTTCTCGGCGTCGAAGCTGAGCCTGCCGGGCAATCCCTTCACGGGCAGCGCGTACCAGATGCTGGCGGGCGGGCTGGCGGGGGTGCTGGTCGGCCTGGCGCGCGGCGAGCACCGCGGTCTGGACCCGGCGGCCTTCTCCACCGCCTCCTGGCTGGCCCTCGGCTACCTGGTCGTCTGCGGTTCGCTCGTCGGCTTCACGGCGTACGTGTGGCTGCTCCAGGCCGCGCCGCTGTCACTGGTGTCCACGTACGCGTACGTCAATCCGGTCGTGGCCGTCGCGCTCGGCGCGCTGATCCTCGACGAGGCCCTGACCTGGCCGATCCTGCTCGGCGGCGGGATCGTCGTGGCGGCGGTGGTCGTGATCGTCAGTACGGAGCGCACGAAGTAGGCGGCGGGAGCGGGCGCTCCTCAGCCCCGCGCGGCCCGCTCGTACAGCGCCTTCGCGTGCTCGTCGAACAGTGCGGCCGTGGAGTCCACGTCCGTGTCCCCGCCGCTCAGCACCCCGATGAGGCGGCCCGGCCGGGCCGGGCCGCCCCGGTCGGCGATCCAGGGGCTGCCGCTGGTCCCCGTCCAGAACCCGGCGCAGCTGATGTACAGCATGTCGGGGTCGTCCTCGTCGTGGCGGGTCTGCGTCGTGCAGGAGACGGGCTTGTTCTGCGGGTTGTGCTCGGACTCCGGATAGCCGACGACGGTCACCTCGCGCAGGTAGCCGGAGGTCCACTCGGGCTTCGGGGCCTCGGCGCGGCCGCCCACGGCCTCCTGGACGCTGCGCCCGTCGTCGTCCGGGGCGATGGTGAGGAAGGCGAAGTCGGCGGTGTCCTCGCCCCACTTCGTCCAGCGCTCGTCCACATGGATCGAGCTGACCTTCCACACGCCCAGCGGGTGGCTGCCGGAGCCCTCGCCGGAGAAGGCCGGGGCGAAGGCGAGCTCGCCGATGGCATGGCCGTCGTGGGCGACCTCGCCCGGCCGGCCGTCCTCGCCGCCCGGGGCCACGCAGTGCGCGGCGGTGGCGACGACATTGCCCTTCGGGCTGTCGACGACACTCGCCGTGCACCAGTGCTCGCCGTTGGCCGTGAGCACGCCGACGGTGGGGAAGGGGAGCACCGGGCGGTCGCCGGGCACCTTGAGGTACGCGACGGCGAACACCATCGCGATCCCCGCGGCGGCGGCCGCCGACGCCCCCTTCACCACCTGGCTCACCGCACGCCGGGGTCGGGTGCCGGTGCCAGCATCTGCTTGCTGATCCACGCCAGTGCGCCCTCCCTCATGCCGCGTACGTACGACTTTCCGTTGTGCTCACCATCCTGGATCACCTGCAGCGTGGTGTGCACGGGGCCCTTGCCGTAGTCCTTCATGAACTGCTCCGCCTTCTCGCGGCCGCTCTCCGCGGTGCCGATCTGGAAGTTGATGTAGACGTCCGGACCGCCGTCCTTGATCAGCTTCTCGGCGAGCTTCTCCGGGTTGTTCTCGTCCATGGCCTGCGTGTTCCCCTTCCACAGCGGGGAGTCGGGGACGATGTCGACGCCGCTCGCGATGGCCGCCTTGAAGCGGTCGGGGTACTTCAGGAGGTGCTTGAAGGCGCCGAATCCGCCTGCGGAGGAGCCCATGAAGGCCCACCCGTCGCGGGAGGTGAAGGTGCGGAAATTGGCCTTCGTGAAATCAGTGACGTCTTCGACCATCCAGGTGCCCATCTTGGGCTCTCCGGGGATGTCCGAGGCGTCGAAGTGATGCTTGGTGTCGGCGTTGTGCACCGGCATGATCAGGATGAAGGGCAGGCTGGTACCGGCCTTCGCCCCGTCGCTCACGGCCTTCTGGAGGCCGAGTCCGGGGCCCGTCCCCCAGTAGTTCGTGGGGTAGCCGCGGCCGCCGGGCAGGGAGATCAGGACCGGGAAGGCGCTCTTGGCGTACCTCGGCTCGTCGTACTCCTTGGGCACCCACACCCATACGTCACCCGTGAAGCCGGACTTCGCCCCGGTGAGCGTGGTCCGGCCGATCTGGGTGCCGTCCGGCAGCCGGCTGGTGCGGACGAACTCGGCCTTCGGGCCGGTGGGCATGCGTACGCCCGGGCGGATGTCGGAGGCCTTGGCGGCCTTCTGCTTGACGTCGCCGTCGACCTTCCCGAAGGACACCGGATCCCCTATGTCCGAGAAGAGGCCGTATTTGTATGCGGCCGCGCCGCCCCCGGCGACGAGGGTGAACGCGAGCCCACCGCCGATCAGAATCAGGCGCAGGCGCTTGGGGCGACGGCCGCCCTTGGTCGTGGGGCTGCCGTCACCTTGCTGGTCATGCTGCACGGAATTGTCCCGTTCCTTCTCCGGCGCTCGCTGCGGAGCGCGGGTCGGACCGATCGGTCCCCCTTACACCCTTTACAGAGGTATGAACGACGGGATGGGTTGCCTGGGACGGGGGTCACGTGCTGAGCACCACGTGGTGCCCCTCACGTGGCGCCCACCATGTTCGTGCGCGCCGGCGGTACGGACCGGAACGGGCTCGCGCAGGGGCTCGGGCACGGACCGGAACGGGCTCGTACAGGGGCTCGGGTGCGGGCGTCAGCCGGCCGTGTCGGGCTTGGGGGCCTTGAGCACCTTGCTGATCGACTCCAGGGAGCCTTCCTTCATGCCCCGTACGTAGTGCCAGCCGTTGTGCTCGCCGTTCTGGATGTCGCGGATGGTGATCTTGACGGGTCCCTTGCCGTACTGCTGCTGGAACTTCGTCATCCGCTCCTTCCCGCTCTCCTTGGTGCCGATCTGGAAGTTGATGTAGACCTCGGGCCCGTTGGTCTCGATGAGCTTCCTGGCCAGGGTCTCCGGGTTGTTGGCGTCCATCTCCGCCTGGTGGCCCTTCCAGAGCGGGGAGTCGGGAACGATCTCGCCGCCGCTGGCGATCACGGCCTTGAACCGGTCCGGGTGCTGCAGCACCGTCTTCATGCCGACGAAGGCGCCGGAGGAGGAGCCCATGAAGGCCCAGCCGTCACGGGACTTGAACGTGCGGAAGTTGGCCTTGGCGAAGGCCGGGACGTCCTCGGCGATCCAGGTGCCCATCTTGGGCTGGCCGGGGATGTCGGCGCCGTCGTAGTAGTACTTGTTGTCCGGGTTGAGCACCGGCATGACCACGATGAAGGGGAGGCTGGTACCGGCCTGGACGCCCTCGCTGATGGCCTTCTGGAGGCCGAGGCTGCGGTCGGACCAGTAGTTGGCCGGGAAGCCGTTGCCGCCGGGGAGCGCGATGAGTACCGGGAAGCCGCTCTTGGCGTACTTCGGGTCGTCGTACTCCTTGGGCGCCCACACCCACACGTCACCCTCGAAGCCGGACTTCGCGCCCGCGAGGCGGGTCTTGGCGATGACCGTGCCGTCGTCGAGCTTGGTGGTCTGCTTGAAGTCGGCCTTCGGGCCCGTCGGCATGAGCACGTCCGGGTCGCCGGAGGGCGTGGGGGACGGGGACCCGCTCGGGGCGGCCTGCTGTTCCGCGGCGGGGGCCGACGCGGGCTTTCCGAAGCTCACCTTCTCGCCGTTGCCGGAGAACCGGTCCAGCTTCCAGGCGGCGAAGCCGCCGCCACCGCCGAGCAGGACCACGAGGGCGACCACCGCGCCGATCCATATTCGACGGCGGGAGCGCTTGGGCTGCGGGCGCTGCGGGTACTCGTGCACGAACGTGGCTCCGAACGGTCTTGGCTGCCCCGAGGCGGGGCAGAACGGCTGTGCGTCCCTAGGGGGTGGGATGCGCGAACCCCCCGGACAGTTCCAAATCCGAGCAAAAACATTGCGCGGCTCTCAGCGGAACGAGGGGCAGCGGAATGAGGGCAGCGGAACGGGGAGGTCTCAACGCTGGCCGTCGAGCACCTGCGCGCACCGGCCGAGCAGCCGGACGAGCTGCTCCCGCTCCTCGTCGGTGAACGCCGCGGCGAGCGCCCGCTCCACCCGCACCGCACCGGAATCGGCCAGCTCCAGCGCGGCGCGCCCCTCGTCGGTGAGCCGGGTCTCCAGCACGTTGCGGTGCCACTCGTGCGGGGTCCGCTCGACGAACCCGCGCTCCTGGAGGTTCTTCAGCACGGTGTTCATGGTCGGCGGGGTCACCCCGCACAGCCGCGCGAGTGCGGCAGCGGAGATGCCGGGCTTCTCGTCCAGCCAGAGCAGCGCGGCGTACTGGGGAACCGTCACGGCGGCCGGCTTGCACGCTGCGTTCTTCGCCGCGAGGAGTGCCTGCTCAGCGCGCTTGAGGTGTGCGCCGATGCGCTCCGCGGGGGCCATCGAGGTCATTCCCGCATCCTACGACCCTTGCATGCATTAGAGCTCCAATCTAAATTCGCACCCACCTACTCATTAGAGGACATGCATGATGACGTACTCGACCAAGCGGCGGAAGCGGATCCCGGCCATTGCGACGGCCCTGACGGCAGCCCTGGCCGGGGTGCTCGCGAGCGGAGCGGTCCCCGCCCGGGCCGAGACCCGCGACGCCGACGTCCGCGTCTCCATATCCACGGCCTTCACCCTGCCCGGCGCGAAGGTCTACCCGGAGGGCATCGCCACCGACCCCCGCACCCGCACGGTCTACGTGGGCTCGTACGCGGACGGCACCGTCTACCGCGCCCGTCCCGGCCGCCCCGGGGCCGAGGTGTTCCTGCCCTCCGGCACCGACGGCCGCCGCACGGCGAACGGCCTGCGCGTCGACGCCCGGGGCCGCCTGTGGGTCACGGACTCCACCACCGGCGTCTGCGTCTACGACACCTCGACCGGGGCCCGCCTGGCCCACTTCGAGGTGGGCGGGACCTCCCCCCGCTTCGTCAACGACCTGACCCTCACCCCAGACGGCACCGCGTACCTGACGGACAGCGCCCGCGGGGTGGTCTACCGCGTGACCCCGGCCCAACTGGCCGCCGGCAGCGGCACCCTGACCGAGGCGTACGACCTCACCCCGGCGCTGGGCCCCCGCCCCGCGGGCTCGTTCAGCCTCAACGGCATCGTCTCGGACCGGACGGGCCGCTACCTGCTCACCGTCGACATGCCCCGGGGCGACCTCTACCGCGTCGACCTGCGCACCGGCGCCGTGCGCCGCGTCGACCTGGGCGGCGCCGACATGAAGGCCGCCGACGGCCTCGACCCCTCCCCCGACGGCACCCTGCGCGTGGCGCACAACACCACGAACACCCTGACCCGCTGGCGACTCGGCCAGGACGGCACCCGCGCCCGCCTGCTCCACACGGTCACGGACCCGTCCCTGCAGATCCCCACGACCCTGACCCACACCGCGGGCCGCACCCTGGTGGTCCGCTCCCAGTTCGACCGGATGCCCCCCGGCTCGGACACCCCCACCACGTTCACGATCGCCTCGGTCCGCGGCCTGTAGGGTCCCGCCTTCCGCGCCGGGCGGTGTCCCGCGGAAGGCCCGCGGACCGGCTGGAACGCTGCGGCGGAGAAATGCATGGCACACCGGCGGGACCCGCAACGAGACTGCGCGGGTGAGCGACTCCTACCCCTGTCCCTGCTGCGGCCACCGCGTGCTTGACGACATGCCCGGCTCCTACGAGATCTGCCCCGTCTGCCTCTGGGAGGACGACGGGGTCCAGTTCCGCTGGCCGGCCATGGAAGGCGGAGCGAACAAGGTCTCCCTGATCGAGGCCCAGCGCAACTACCAGGACTTCGGTGCCTGCGACCGACACGGCCGGCAGTACGTCCGCCCGCCGGTCGCGGACGAGCCGCTCGACCCCGCCTGGCGCCCCATCGACCTGACACGCGACTCCTTCGAGGACCGGGAAGCCGAGGACCGCGCCCCGTGGCCCGACGACCGCTCGGTGCTCTGCTGGTGGCTCCCCACCTTCTGGCGCCGCGGGGACCCGGCGGCATCATGACGCCCCCAGCTGGCCCTCGGCCCCCTTCACCGAGATCATCAACGACCTGGCCGACCACGCCCAGGTGATCCTCTACTCCCGGTTCCGGCGGGTGGACGCCGACCGCACGTACGACATCTCCGGCACCGCTCTGGACTGGGAACCCGACTGGACCGCGCCCTGGGAGCACCTGGTCGAGGAGTCCCGCACGTGGTCCCTGCTGGAAGCCTCCGAAGCCCCCGTCGGCGACGACATCTACGTCGCGCCCACGTGGATCGACGTACCGACCTCCACGTGGAGAGGTGACCGATGCCGTTTCAGCACCCGAGGGGACCGGCCACGGCTACCGGGATCGTTGACTCTCCAGCTCGGGCTGCGGGCCGCTACCGTGAAGCCATGACCGCACTGCCCGACTGGATGCGCCCGCCGCGTGCGGAAGGCTGGTTCGCGGAGGACCTCGACCGCCTCCCCGAGGCACCCCGCCACACCGAGTTGATCGACGGAGCCCTCGTCTTCATGATGTCGCCCCAGCGGTCCTGGCACGGCCGCCTCGTCACCGCCCTGACCACCACGCTCATGGCGCAGGCGCCGGCCGGCTTCGAGGTTGAGCGCGAGATGACGATCCGCCTCGATGCCCGCAACCGCCCCGAGCCGGACCTCTTGCTGACGAACCTGCCCTATGACCCCGACCGCACCTGGTACGCCCCAGAGGACGTGAAGCTCGTCGTGGAGGCGGTGTCACCCGAGTCCGCCCATCGCGACCGCACAGTAAAGCTCCGCAAGTACGCGGAGGCCGGCATCCCGCACTACTGGTGCATCGAGGACGAGGACGGGGCACCCGTCGTCCACGTCTACGAGCTCGACGAACCCACCGGCGCCTACGCGCCCGCCGGGATCTTCCGGGGCACCCTCCAGCGCCCAGTGCCCTTCGCGGTCAGCCTGGACCTCGACAAGCTCACACCGCCCCGAAGCAGCTGAAAAGCCGGCACCGAGTCGGCACGGTGCACGTTCACTCGGCACATCCGGCACACGCGACCGCGGCGAGGGGGGCCCACCCATCGCAGGCGTTGTGTACACATGGGACACTCGGTACGCTTGAGCGCATGACGCAGCCGCTGCCCATAGAGTCCATCCGCGACGTGCGCGCCCACCTGGCGGAGGTCGTGGAGCGCGCGGACCGCGACGACGTACCCACGGTGATCACGCGCCGCGGCAAGGAAGTCGCCGCAGTCGTCTCCATCGAGGTGCTGCGCAAGTACCAGGAGTGGGAAGAGCGCGAAATCAATCGGATCATCGACGAGCGCATGGCAAACCCCGCACCCGGCATCCCGATCGAGGACATCATGAGGGAGACGCTGGCGCGCGGTGAGTGAGTACCGAACCGTCTTCCGCCCCGAGGCGCAGGCCGAACTTCGGAAGATCCCTCGCGACACGGCGCTGCGCATCCTGGCCAAACTGACCGAGCTGGAAAGCGATCCGCTCGGCTTCAACACCACCGCACTCGTGTCCCAGCCAGACCGCCGCCGGCTACGGGTCGGCAACTACCGCGTCGTCTACACGATCGACAACGGGGAACTGGTGGTCTGGGTCGTTCACGTGGGACACCGGTCCACCGTTCACGACACCTGATTGCCGCTGACCACACGTCAGGATGTCCAGCACCCATCCAGCACGGTAACGACGAAGAGGTCGGACTCGGGCGGTCAGTAGTGGTACCGAGCCGCGAGGTGACGACCTCCTTGTCCGTCACCAGGTAGACCAGGCGGTGCTCGTCGTCGATCCGCCGCGACCACGCCCCTGGCAGCTGATACTTCAGCGGCTCCGGCTTGCCGATGCCCGTGAAGGGGTCGCGCCCGACGTCCTCAATGAGCTTGTTGATCCTGGCGAGCATCTTGCGGTCGTCCTTGAGCCGGGACGTGTAGTCCTCCCAGCCCTGATCCTCGAAGACGAGCCTCACGCGGCACCCGCACCCGCACCCGCACCCGCCGAGTCCGGATCGATCAGCTCGCGCTCCGACACGTTGATGTGGGCCAGGGCGTTCTCGTACGCCTTGAGCAGCCGACGGGCGTTCGCCGGAGAGCGCAGCAGGTACGAGCCCTCGCGCAGCGCCGCGTAATCCTCGGCCGAGACGAGCACGGCATTGCTGTGCTTGGACACGATCTCGATGGCCTCGTGGTTCTCGTTGACCTTCTTGATCAGCGGAAAGAGTTCCTTGCGGGCTTCGCTCGCGGTTATGGACATGACCCGACCCCATCCCTCAAGTGGTACCTAATGACGTACCATTCTCGACACCCTCCGGCCGGGTCGAGCGGCTGGTGCATGGTCAGATTTCCCAGCACCATCCCAGCACGGGAAGCCAGAAGGGGCCGACTCCCGACGGAGTCGACCCCTTCTGACCTGCATGTTTGCTACGTCAGTGACGTGGCGCCATTTCATCCGCTCACACGTTGAAGCGGAATGTCTGCGGACCGATCCTGACCTGCGGCGGAACCGCATGTGCCGCCCTGACCAGGCATTTTTCCGTTTGTGTGCGTTGGGTCCCGACGGCTGTTTACGGGTGTCCTGCGGACTGTCCGCGGACTGCCCTACCGGGTCTCGACGGAGTCGAGGTGCCTGCGCAGCTCCGCTGCGATCTCTTCGTCCCTACCCTCGACCGGCAGCGGCCACGGGTCCTGCTCGCCGTTCGCCACAGCGAGGCTGCTCGCGAACCAGACGAGGTGCGGTGCGGGCACAAGGGAGTCCCGAAGCCACTGCGCGAAGACCGCGGCTTCGCCTGTGGTCACGTCGGTCAGAGTGATGTAGGCATAGTCGGGCTTGGGCATCGAGGCCGTCCCGTCGATCCATATGCCAGGCGCGAGCTCGATCTCGAAATCGAGGACAGGGGCGGCCCGGCCGACGGGGCGGCCCGCGTCAGCGGCATGAGGGGTTTGACTCAATGAGCCGGGCCCTCCAGTGTGCGGCGCGGTCAGACGCCGAAGCGCAACGGACCGCCAATCTGCGCTCGCCAGCCCAGACTGCCCCCACGCAGAGCCTTGCTACCGCCGGCAGGATCCGCACCATGAGCAGTAGCAGGAAGTACTCAATGAGCCTGCCCGAGGACCTCGCCGAGGCCGCACGCGCCCACGTCGGGCCCGGCGGCTTCTCCGCCCATGTCGCCCAAGCCCTCGATCAGCGGGTCGCCATGGACAAGCTCCGGGAGATCGTTGCCGACTTCGAGACCGACAATAATGAGCTCACCCGCGAGGAGATCGAGGCCGCCCGCGCACAGTTGCGCCATGACCACCAGCAGGCCGGCGGAGCCGCCGCCTTGAAGCGGAATATCGACGACTCCGCGATGACCTGCGGGAACAGCTCACGCGCAGGACCGATCCAGCGTGGATCCAGCAACCGTCGAGGGTGCCGGGCGATCCCGAACCCAGAGGCTGTCCGGTGCAACCGGAACACAAAACGACATCGCCGCCGCCATCGAGATGGTATCGTTTTGCGTAGTGCACCTCCCGGAGAAGGGACTCAAACCATGGCTCGGACAGTCATCGATCTCGACGAGGACATGGTCGCCGAGGCTATGCGCATCTTCGGCACCAAGACCAAGGCGAAGGCCGTGCGACTGGCCATGGAGGACGCCGTCAAGCGTCACCTGCGCCAAGAGTTCTTCGACGCCATGGACTCAGGCGAGCTCGACTTCAGCGAGATCATCGAGAACACCGGCCCCCGCAACGCCGACGGCTCCCTCAAGCGCACAGGCGGCCAGGCCGCCTGATGCAAGACCGCTACCTCATCGACAAATCCGCCCTCGCTCGATGGTCGAAACCCCCGGTAAAAGACGCACTCCAGCCGCTGCACGAGCGCTACCTGCTAGCCGTGTGTCAGCCCACGGAATACGAAATGGTGCACTCCGCCCGCACCACCGCAGAAGCGCTGCGCATCAGCACCTGGCTCCACGCATTCGACTACCTCACCTGTGACGACGACACCTTCACCCGTGCCCTGGAGACCCAGCGCCACGCCCTCAACGCCGGCTTCCACCGCGCTCTGTCCCTCCCCGATCTGCTCATCGCCGCCACCGCAGAACTGCACCGGCTGACCGTCCTCCACTACGACGGCGACTTTGACATGATCGCCTCCATCACCGGACAGCCGACCCAATGGGTGGTACCCCCGGGCAGCGCCGACCACTGAGCTGATTCCATCCTGATGGTTGCCGGCCAGTGGGGCTGGCGCGGGGTGGCATTCCCCTCAGGGTCGAACCGTTCTGCGGACTGTTGCGGACAGCACAACGGCCTGACCCGCGTTCTCGCAGGTCAGGCCGCTTATGGGTTTGCGATCAGACGTTGAAGCGGAACTCCACCACGTCGCCGTCCTGCATGACGTAGTCCTTGCCCTCCATGCGGGCCTTGCCCTTCGCGCGGGCCTCGGCGACCGAGCCGCACTCGACCAGGTCCGCGAAGGAGATGACCTCGGCCTTGATGAAGCCGCGCTGGAAGTCGGTGTGGATCACGCCGGCCGCCTCCGGGGCGGTGGCGCCCCGCTTGATCGTCCAGGCGCGGGTCTCCTTCGGGCCGGCCGTCAGGTACGTCTGGAGGCCCAGCGTGGCGAAGCCGACGCGGCCGAGGGTGGCCAGGCCCGGCTCATCCTGGCCGACCGACTGGAGCAGTTCGAGGGCCTCGTCCTCGTCCAGCTCGGAGAGGTCCTGCTCCAGCTTGGCGTTCAGGAAGATCGCCTCGGCCGGGGCGACGAGCGCGCTCTGCTCCGCCTTGAAGGCGTCGTCCACCAGCTCGTCCTCGTCCACGTTGAAGACGTAGAGGAACGGCTTCGTGGTCAGCAGGTGCAGCTCGTGGAGGAGGTCGCCCTGCTCCGTGCCCTTGGTGATGCCCTTGGAGAAGAGGGTGTCGCCGGCTTCGAGGATCTTCTTGGCCTCGACGACGGCCGCGAGGACCGCGACCTTCTCCTTCTGGAGGCGGGACTCCTTCGTCAGGCGCGGCTCGGCCTTCTCGATGGACTGGAGGTCGGCGAGGATCAGCTCGGTGTTGATCGTCTCGATGTCGTCCTTCGGCGAGACCTTGCCGTCGACGTGCACGACGTTCTCGTCCTTGAAGGCACGGATGACCTGGCAGATCGCGTCCGACTCGCGGATGTTGGCCAGGAACTTGTTGCCCAGGCCCTCACCCTCCGAGGCACCGCGCACGATGCCCGCGATGTCGACGAAGTCGACCGTCGCCGGGAGGAGCTTCTGGGAGCCGAAGATGCCCGCGAGGACCGCGAGGCGCTGGTCCGGGACGCCGACGACGCCGACGTTCGGCTCGATCGTGGCGAACGGGTAGTTGGCCGCCAGCACGTCGTTCTTGGTCAGGGCGTTGAACAGGGTCGACTTGCCGACATTCGGCAGGCCGACGATTCCGATCGTGAGCGACACGTTGGCGACTTCCCGTAGCTGGAGGGGGCGGCGGCCCGGAGGTGGGCCACCGGACAGTTTACTTTCCGATGAGCGGCGGTCGATGTACGCGTGTCCCCACACGGATACCGCGCTCCCCGCGCCTAGCGTGGTGGCGTGGAGCAACACAGGACGCGACCGGCCCCTCACCCCCAGCGACCCCCGGCCCAGCGCCGGGGGACACGGCCTGCGGCCGTGCCCGCCCAGGGCGGCGGCCGCCCGCTGCCCCCGCTGACCCGCCGGCTGCCCCGGCCCCGGCTGACCGGGCTCGGCGGCGGGCTGTTCGCGTGCGCCGCCATGATGCTGGCCGGCGGGATCTGCTGGCTGCTGTTCGACTCCTCGCTGTTCGTCTACGGGCTGCTCTTCGTGCCCGTCGCGGCCGCCACCGCGCTGTGGGTCCGGCCCGCCGACCTGATCACCGCCCCGATCACCGCCCCCATCGCGTTCGCCGCCGGAGTGTGGCCCGTCTCGGGCGGCTCCGGCGGCTTGGGCGGGCAGCTGATGGGGCTGGTGTCCGCCCTGTCCCTGCACGCGGGCTGGCTGTACGCGGGGACGCTGGCCGCCGCCCTGATCGCGGTGGTGCGCAAGGCCGTGCTCATCGGCAGGCGGCGCCTGCCCCGGCGAACGGCGTGACACCGGCCCCGGACCCCCGGGCCCCAAGCCCGAGCCCGAGCCCGAGCCCCCAGGCCCCAGGCCCCAGCTAGAGCCTCGCCGCCATCGCCGCTCCCACGATCCCCGCATTGTTCTGGAGCCTGGCCGGGACGATCTCGGCCCGGATGCCCTCGATCAGCGGCAGGAACTTCTCCGGCTTGCGGCTGACGCCGCCCCCGATGATGAAGAGGTCCGGGGAGAACAGCATCTCCACGTGCGCGAGGTACTTCTGGAGCCGGTGCGCCCAGCGCTCCCACGTGAGGTCGCCGTCCTCCTTGGCCTTCACCGACGCCCGCGTCTCCGCGTCGTGGCCCTTCAGTTCCAGGTGCCCGAGCTCCGTGTTCGCCACCAGGTGCCCGTCCGTGAACAGGGCGCTCCCGATGCCCGTGCCCAGGGTGAGCATGATGACCGTGCCGCCGCGGCCGCGCCCGGCCCCGTACGTCATCTCCGCGACTCCTGCCGCGTCCGCGTCGTTGAGGACCGTCACCGGCAGCCCGCCCAGTTCGCGCGCGAGCAGCGCCGCCGCGTCGACGCCGACCCAGCCCTTGTCGACGTTGGCCGCCGAACGGGTGATCCCGTTCGTGACCACGCCCGGGAAGGTGACCCCGACCGGGCCCGACCAGGAAAAGGCGCCGACCACCTCCGCGACGCAGCCGGCCACCTCCTCGGGGGTGGCCGGCTGCGGTGTCAGTACTTTGTGGCGCTCCCGCGCCAGGTCGCCGCGGTCCAGGTCCACGGGCGCGCCCTTGATCCCTGAACCGCCGATGTCCACACCCATGATCTGCATGGACATACCGTACGAAAGGAGTTACTTGTCGGCGACCAGTTCCGCGGCTTCGGCACGCAGGTCGCGGCGCAGTTCCTTCGGCAGCGAGAAGACGATCGACTCCTCGGCGGTCTTGACGATCTCCACGTCCTCGTAACCGCGCGCGGCCAGCCACTCCAGGACCTCCTCGACGAGGACCTCCGGCACCGAGGCGCCCGAGGTCAGGCCGACCGTGGTGACGCCCTCCAGCCAGGCCTCGTCGATCTCGCTCGCGAAGTCGACCAGGTACGCGGCGCGCGCGCCCGCGTCCAGCGCGACCTCGACCAGCCGGATCGAGTTCGAGGAGTTCTTGGAACCGACCACGATGACCAGGTCGGAGTCGGCGCCCATGGCCTTGACCGCGGCCTGCCGGTTCGAGGTGGCGTAGCAGATGTCGTCGCTCGGAGGCGAGACCAGCAGCGGGAACCTGGTCTTCAGCGCGTCGACCGTCTCCATCGTCTCGTCGACCGAGAGCGTGGTCTGGGACAGCCAGACGACCTTGGACTCGTCGCGCACCTCGACGGACGCGACGTCGTCCGGGCCGTCCACGATCGTGATGTGGTCGGGGGCCTCGCCGGAGGTGCCGATGACCTCCTCGTGGCCCTCGTGGCCGATGAGGAGGATGTCGAAGTCCTCGTTCGCGTACCGGATGGCTTCCTTGTGCACCTTGGTGACCAGCGGGCACGTCGCGTCGATCGTCGCGAGCTTGCCGCGCGCCGCCTCCTCGTGCACCACCGGCGCCACGCCGTGGGCGGAGAACATCACGATGGAGCCCTCCGGCACCTCCTCCGTCCGCTCGACGAAGATGGCGCCCTTCTTCTCCAGCGTCTGGACGACGTACTTGTTGTGCACGATCTCGTGCCGGACGTAGACCGGCGCGCCGTACTGCTCAAGGGCTTTCTCGACGGCGATCACGGCTCGGTCCACGCCCGCGCAGTAGCCGCGGGGCGCGGCGAGCAGGACACGGCGGGAAGCGGGAGCAGGGGCGGGAGCAGTCATACGCTCCATCGTACGGGGGTCTCCAGGAGGCCGTTCGTCGGCCGTACGGCACACACTTGCGCAGAGGATCCGAACGATTGTCCCGTCTATCGCCCGGAGGACGGATGGCGTCCGCTACGGATTCCGACGCGCCGGCGCCCACCGCCCTGCGGCGGAGCCTCGGCTTCCGGGACCTGGTCGTCTACGGGCTGCTCTTCATCGCCCCCATGGCCCCGGTCGGGGTCTTCGGCACCCTGGACGCGACGTCGCACGGCGCCGTGGCCCTCGTCTACCTCGCCGCGACCGTCGCCATGGCCTTCACCGCCTTCTCGTACGCCCAGATGGTGCGGGTCGCCCCGCAGGCCGGCTCTGTCTTCACCTATGCCCGCAAGGGCCTGGGCGAGGGGCCCGGCCTGGTCGCCGGGTGGATGGCGATGCTCGACTACCTGCTGATCCCGGCGGTCGCGTACCTGTTCTCGGGGATCGCGATGAACGCCCTGGTGCCCGAGGTGTCCCGGTGGGTGTGGACGGCGCTGGCCGTCGTGGTCACCACGCTGCTGAACCTGTGGGGAGTGCGGGCGGCCGCGCGCGTGGGCTTCGCCGTGCTGGCCATGGAGATCCTGGTGCTGCTGGTCTTCGTGGTCGCGGCGGCCTGGGCCCTGGGCCGGGGCGGGGCGCGGCGCGGCTGGCTCTCCCCGCTGACCGGCGACGGCTCGCTCGGCTTCTCGTCGGCGGCCGTACTGGGCGCGGTGTCGGTGGCCGTGCTCTCGTACCTGGGCTTCGACGCCGTCGTCTCCTTCGCGGAGGAGGTGACGGGGGGCTCGGAGCGGGTGGCCCGGGCGGTGCTGCTCTGTCTGGCACTGGCCGGGGTGCTGTTCGTCGTCCAGACCTACCTCGTGGCGCTGCTCAACCCCGTCACCGCGGCGGAGCTGGCGGCCGATCCGGGGCAGCAGGGCCCGGCCTTCTACACGGCGGTGGAGACCTCGGTCGGCTCCTGGCTGCACGACCTGGTGGCGGCGAGCAAGGCGGTCGGGGCGGCTTTCGCGGCGCTGGCCGGGCAGGCGGCGGCCGGGCGGCTGCTGTTCGCGATGGCCCGGGAGCGGCGGCTGCCGCGCGCGTTGGCGCGGACCTCGGACGGCACGCCCCGGCCGGCCCTGCTGGTGGCGGCCGTCATCACCCTGGTCGCGGCGGTGTGGGCGGCGCGGCGCGACGACGGGCTGGACCACCTGGTCTCCGTCGTCGACGTCGGGGCGCTGGTGGCCTTCACGCTGCTGCACGCCTCGGTGGTGGGCTGGTTCGTGGTCAGGCGCCGGGAGGGTCCGCCGAACCCGTGGAAGCACCTGGTGGCGCCGGTGCTGGGCGCGGCGGTGACCATCGCGGTGATCGTCGGGGCCTCCCGGACGGCGCAGCTGGTGGGGGCGGTGTGGCTGGCGGCGGGGCTGTGCCTGCTCTTCGCCCAGCGCGGACGGCGCGGAGGGCGCGGACGGCCCGGTGGAGGCACCCCTGAGGGCCGTCGGGATCCCGACACCCTCGGCGGAGCCTGAGACGCTGTCAGCGGCGCCCGTTAGCCTGCGTGCATGGGACTCAATACGTCGGCCGAGGCGCCGCTGCCGGTGGGGCAGGTGTCCCGGCTCATCGGGGGCTGGATCGAGCGGCTCGGCCAGGTGTGGGTGGAGGGGCAGATCACGCAGCTCTCGCGGCGGCCGGGAGCGGGGGTGGTCTTCCTGACGCTGCGCGACCCCTCGCACGACATCTCGGTCAGCGTGACCTGCTTCCGCCAGGTCTACGACGAGGTCGCGGACGTGGTCTCGGAGGGCGCGCGGGTCGTCGTGCTGGCCAAGCCCGAGTGGTACGCGCCGCGCGGGCAGCTGTCCCTGCGGGCCACGGAGATACGGCCGGTCGGCATCGGAGAGCTGCTGGCCCGGCTGGAGCGGCTCAAGCGGTCCCTCGCCGCGGAGGGGCTGTTCGCACTGGACCGCAAGAAGCCGCTGCCCTTCCTGCCGCAGCTGGTCGGGCTGGTGGTCGGGAGGGCTTCGGCGGCCGAGCGCGACGTGCTGGAGAACGCCCGGCGCCGCTGGCCGGCGGTCCGCTTCGAGGTGCGCAACGTCGCCGTCCAGGGGGTGCACGCGGTGCCGCAGGTGATCCAGGCGGTCAAGGAGCTCGACGCGCTCGACGAGGTCGACGTGATCATCGTGGCGCGCGGCGGCGGCAGCGTGGAGGACCTGCTGCCCTTCTCCGACGAGGAGGTCGTACGGGCGGTCGCGGCGGCCCGTACCCCGGTCGTCTCGGCGATCGGCCACGAGCCGGACTCGCCCCTGCTGGACCTGGTCGCGGACCTGCGGGCCTCCACGCCCACGGACGCCGCGAAGAAGGTGGTCCCGGACGTGGGCGAGGAGCTGGAGCGCGTACGCCAGCTGCAGGCCCGGGGGCTGCGCGCGGTGAGCGGGCTGCTCGACCGGGAGGAGCGGGGCCTCACGCACGCCCTGGCCCGGCCGGTCTTCGTCCATCCGCAGCGGATGGTGGAGACCCGCGAGGACGAGCTGGAGGCGCTGCTGGCGCGCGGCCGGCGGACGCTCGGGCATCTGCTGGACCGGGCCGACTCGGAGCTCGCGCACACGCTGGCCCGGGTGGTGGCGCTGTCCCCGGCGGCGACCTTGGAGCGGGGCTACGCCGTCCTGCAGCGGGCCGACGGGCACGTGGTGCGTTCGCCCGAGGAGGTCTCGGCGCAGGAGGTACTGCGCGCGCGGGTGGCCGAGGGCACGTTTTCCGTGCAGGTCGCCCCGGTACGGGCGGTCGCCTCCGAGTAGCTCCCGGCGGCCCGCGGGCGGCGGCACACTGCCGCGATCAACACGTTGCACTACACACAGGGTGGAAAAGGGAATGGCAGAGGCCGAGACGGCGCTGGGGTACGAGCAGGCGCGCGACGAGCTCATCGAGGTCGTCCGCAAACTGGAGGCGGGCGGGACGTCCCTGGAGGACTCCCTCGCGCTCTGGGAGCGCGGCGAGGAGCTGGCGAAGGTGTGCCGGCACTGGCTGGAGGGGGCGAGGGCCCGGCTGGACTCGGCGCTCGCGGCCCGGGACTCGGCCGAGCCGGCCGGGGGCGAGTGATCCGGGTCACCGGCCCCGGGATTTAGTTGAAAATTCATCTACTTGCGCCGTAGAGTCGGGGACATCGCTTCACCCCCGTATGGAAGAAGGCTTTCCGATGTCTCTCGTTCTTGACCCCGCCGCGCAGGACCTGCTGTTCCGCGAGGCCCGCACGGCCAACTCGTTCTCCGACGAGCCGGTCACCGAGGAGCAGGTCCAGGCGATATACGACCTGGTGAAGTACGGACCCACCGCCTTCAACCAGACCCCCCTGCGCATCACCCTGGTCCGCTCCCCCGAGGCCCGCGAGCGCCTGGTGAAGCACCTGGCCGAGGGCAACCAGGCCAAGACCGCCGCCGCCCCGCTGGTCGCGATCCTCTCCGCGGACAACGAGTTCCACGAGGAGCTCCCGCAGCTGCTGCCGCACTTCCCGCAGGCCAAGGACATGTTCTTCGCCGAGCGCCCGGTCCGCGAGCAGTCCGCCCTGCTCAACGCCGCGCTGCAGGCCGCGTACTTCATCGTCGGCGTCCGCGCCGCCGGCCTGGCCGCGGGTCCGATGACCGGCGCCGACCTCGCCGGCGTCCAGAAGGAGTTCCTGGACGCCGACCACACCCCGCTGATGATCGTCAACATCGGCAAGCCGGGCGAGGACGCCTGGTTCCCGCGCTCCCCGCGCCTGGCGTTCGACGAGGTCGTCACCACCGTCTGAGCCGACGGAGCCGACCCGGCACGGCGAAACGGCCGCGCACCCCGGACACCGGGGT
>NZ_JBHJTK010000013.1:0-157200 GCF_042267665.1 Streptomyces sp. NPDC056224 | reverse complement strand
GACCGATGGTCCGGGCCGGCCCCTCCGTCACGCGGGGCCCGTCTAGGTCGTCTGTCGCTTCTTGCCCCGGACCGCCCCGTAGGCCATTTCGCCGAGACCGACGATCACGACCGCTCCGGCAAGCTGCAGCAGGTGCCGGATCCAGTCGATGCCGCGGGTGTCCTCGACGCCGATCCAGGTGGCGATGGCATTGCCGAGAACGCCGCCGATGATGCCGAAGACGGTGGTCAGCCAGAGGGGCTGGTGCTGCTTGCCCGGCAGGATGGCCCGGGCAATCAGGCCCAGCACGAAACCGACGATGATCGCCCACAACCAAGACATGTCGAGCCTCCTCCTGGCGCGTTGTGCGCACGTGCGGCCAGTCTCGACCCGAGCGGCGTAACGCGCATTTCGGACACCGCATTCGGGCGATACCCGCTCTCCTCGCGCTCCGGGCGGCCGCGTACGGTGGGAGGGTCCGGGCCGGGGTGTGTCCGGCGGGTGATCGGGTGGTGGACTGTGGAGCGGGCGAAGCGACAGAAGAGGAACGGGGCCGAGGTCTTCCGGATCACCGGCGCGCGGATGGGGCTCGCCGAGGATGTGCGGGGCCGCCAGCGGCGCTATGTGATCTCGATGACCGTCAGGACCCTGTCGGTCATCGCGACCGTGCTCTTGTGGAACGTGCAGCGGCCGGTGGCGATCGTGACGCTGATCGCGGGCGCCCTGCTGCCGTACGTCGCCGTGGTCATCGCCAATGCGGGGCGCGAGTCGACCCCCTCGCTGCCCTCACACTTCGTCCCGGCGCCCGTGAGGCCTGTGCTGGAGGCGGGAAACCTCAAGAAAAGCTCAGATCAATCATGAAGTTCCAGTGCCCCGTACCGGGTCCTGCGTGACATACTGCCTACGCGCTCCGCATCCCCCGTCGGAGCGACGGACCGACGCCGGGCAGCTCCCCCCGTGGCTGCCCGGCGTCGCCTTTCCGTAGGGTTGAGGCGTGACCTCCCCTGATACCGAGACCCCCACATGCTCCGCCAAGGGCTGCCGTGACGCGGCCGTCTGGGTGCTGGCGTGGAACAACCCGAAGCTGCACGCGCCGGAGCGGCGCAAGACCTGGCTGGCGTGCGAGGAACACCGCGAACACCTCTCCCAGTTCCTGGGGGTCCGCGGTTTCCTCAAGGACGTCGTGAGGCTCGACGCGTGGGTGCAGCCGGAGGGCTCGGGGCGCGAGCGCTGAGGGGAGGCGGCAGAGGGCTGAGCGCCCGTCCGCAGGAGCGGCGGCTGCCGGGTGGGCGTCGTCACACAGGCGCCCGGCCCGCGACGCCCGGACCGCGACGCCCGGACCTGGGTCGTCTCTTTTGGATCTTGCCGGTTAAGCCCGCGTCGTCTGGTGCCGTGCATCGCAAGGCGGAGGGGCGGCCTTGTACTGGACGTACTTGGGTGCTCCGACAACGCGGCGAGGTGCGGTGCCAGGCGGCGCGGGTCAGGCAAGATCCAAAAGAGACGGCCTAGCCGCCGATCGCCGACATCGGTCGGTCGGGCTGCAGGAAGGACGGGTCGTCCAGACCGGACCCGGCCTTCTTGCCCCACATCGCCACCTTCCACAGCCGGGCGATCTCCTCGTCCGGGGCGCCCGAGCGCAGGGCGGCGCGCAGGTCCGACTCCTCGGTGGCGAACAGGCACGTACGCACCTGGCCGTCGGCCGTGAGCCGCGTACGGTCGCAGGCGCCGCAGAACGGGCGGGTGACCGAGGCGATGACACCGACGGTGGCCGGGCCGCCGTCGACCACCCAGCGCTCGGCCGGGGCGGAGCCGCGCTCGTCGGCGCCCTCCTCGGTGAGCGTGAAGCGGGTGCGCAGGGACTGCAGGATGTCACCGGCGGTGATCATGCCGTCGCGCTTCCAGCCGTGCTGGGCGTCGAGCGGCATCTGCTCGATGAAGCGGAGCTCGTACTCGTTCTCCACGGCCCAGGCGAGCAGGTCGGGGGCCTCGTCGTCGTTGAGCCCCGGCATGAGGACCGCGTTGACCTTGACGGGGGTGAGGCCGGCCTCGCGGGCCGCGGCCATGCCGTCTATGACGTCCTTGTGCCGGTCGCGGCGGGTGAGGGTCTTGAAGACCTCGGGCCGCAGGGTGTCCAGGGAAACGTTCACCCTGTCCAGGCCGGCGGCCTTCAGGGCCGGCGCGGTGCGCTTGAGGCCGATGCCGTTGGTGGTCAGGGACATCTTGGGGCGGGGCTCCAGGGCCGCGCACTGCTCGACGATCCCGACCAGGCCGGGGCGGAGCAGCGGCTCGCCGCCGGTGAAGCGGACCTCGGTGATCCCGAGCAGGGTGACCGCGATGCGGATCAGCCGCACGATCTCCTCGTCGCTCAGCAGGTCGGACTTGCCGAGCCACTGCAGACCCTCCTCGGGCATGCAGTAGGTGCAGCGCAGATTGCACCGGTCGGTGAGTGAGACGCGCAGGTCAGTTGCCACGCGGCCATACGTGTCGAGAAGCACTGTGGGCCCCCTCCCCCGTCCGGATCCGTAGAGGTTCGATGAACCCGAGCCTACGCGACGCGTGTGTCGTGGAGGGGTCCCCGAACGAACGAGACGCAACGCAGCCACGTCGTAGGGAAATACGACGTGGCCACGCACGGTGTTCGGGCGAACTCACAGAGCCCGCCCGGAGGGCCCCGGTCGGGAGCCGGTCCGTGAGCCCGGGCCGTGAGCCCGGGCCATGAGCCCGGTCAGTGAGCCCGGTCAGTGAGCCCGGTCAGTGAGCCCGGTCAGTGGGCCCCGGTTCCCGTGAGGGAGCGGACCTCCAGCTCGGCGAACTTCTGGGGGTCCGCCTCCTCCTTGGACAGGACGGTTCCGAGCCAGCCCAGCAGGAAGCCGAGCGGGATGGAGATGAGGCCCGGGTTCTCCAGCGGGAACCAGTAGAAGTCGGCGTCCTTGAACATCGAGGTGGGCTTCCCGGACACCACCGGGGAGAACAGCACCAGGCCCACCGCGGCGATCAGGCCGCCGTAGATGGACCACAGCGCTCCCTGGGTGGTGAAGCGCTTCCAGAAGAGGCTGTAGAGGATCGTCGGCAGGTTGGCGGAGGCGGCGACCGCGAAGGCGAGGGCGACCAGGCCGGCGACGTTCAGGTCGCGGGCCAGGGCGCCCAGCCCGATGGCGACGGCTCCGATGACCACGGTCGACCAGCGGGCGGCACGCACCTCCTCCTGCTCGGTGGCCCTGCCCTTGCGGATGACGTTGACGTAGAGGTCGTGCGCGAAGGACGAGGAGGAGGCGAGGGTGAGGCCCGCGACCACCGCGAGGATGGTGGCGAAGGCGACCGCGGAGATCACGGCGAGCAGGATGGCGCCGCCCGTGGACCCGGCGCCGCCGCCGATCTCCTGGGCGAGCAGCGGGGCCGCGGTGTTGCCCGCCTTGTTGGACTTGATGATCTCGTCCCGGTTGAGCAGGGCGGCGGCGCCGAAGCCGAGGGCGATCGTCATCAGGTAGAACCCGCCGATGATGCCGATGGCCCAGTTCACGGACTTGCGGGCGGCCTTGGCGGTGGGGACCGTGTAGAAGCGGATCAGGATGTGCGGCAGGCCGGCGGTGCCCAGGACCAGGGCGAGGCCGAGCGAGATGAAGTCCAGCTTGGTCAGCGAGTCCTTGCCGTACTTCAGTCCGGGTTCCAGGAACTTGACGCCCTGTCCGCTGTTCTCGGCGGCCCTGCCCAGCAGGTCGGAGATGTTGAAGTCGAACTTCAGCAGCACCAGGAAAGTGATCAGCAGGGCGCCCGCGATCAGCAGGACGGCCTTGATCATCTGGACCCAGGTGGTGCCCTTCATCCCGCCGATGGTCACGTAGACGATCATCAGGACGCCGACCAGGGCGACGACGGCGACCTTGCCGCCGTCGCTGGTGATGCCCAGGAGCAGCGAGACGAGCACACCGGCCCCGGCCATCTGGGCGAGCAGGTAGAAGATCGAGACCACGATGGTGGAGGTGCCGGCGGCGGTGCGGACGGGCCGCTGGCGCATCCGGTACGCGAGGACGTCGCCCATCGTGTAGCGGCCGGAGTTGCGCAGCGGCTCGGCGACGAGCAGCAGGGCGACCAGCCAGGCGACGAGGAAGCCGATGGAGTAGAGGAAGCCGTCGTAGCCGAACAGGGCGATGGCGCCGGCGATGCCGAGGAAGGACGCGGCGGACATGTAGTCGCCGGAGATGGCCAGGCCGTTCTGGAAGCCGGTGAACTGTCGGCCGCCCGCGTAGAAGTCGGCGGCGCCCTTGGTCTGGCGGCCGGCCCAGATCGTGATGATCAGGGTGGCGACGACGAACAGGCCGAAGAGGGTGATGATCAGCGGGCGGTGCTCGGTGGCACCCGCCGCGACCGTCGTCAGGTGGAGCGAGCCGCTCATTCGCCGGCCTCCATCCTCGCCTTGATGGCGGCCGCCTTGGGGTCGAGCCTGGTGGCGGCGTGCCGCGAGTACAGCCAGGCGATCAGGAAGGTCGTGGCGAACTGGGCGAGGCCGAGCACGAGAGCGACGTTGATGTTGCCGAAGAGCTTGGTCCCCATCAGGCCGCCCGCGTAGCTGGACAGCAGTACGTAGAGCAGGTACCAGGCGATGAAGGCCACGGTCAGCGGGAAGGCGAAGGAGCGGTAGGAACTGCGCAGTTCGGCGAACTCGGCGCTCTGCTGGACGTGTCCGAAATCTTCGGCCGTGGGGGCCGCCGGGGGCGTTCCCGCGCTGCCCGGCGGCGGCGCTGCTTCGGTGGTCACGGGCGGCTCTCCTTGCGGTGCGGGCACGGTGGGAACGACGGACAAAACAACCTCCGTGTGGGGGACGGTGGTGCCGAGCCCCCCTGTCAACGGCACGGCCGGCGCGTCGGGACGGTTCAACACCCGCTGTTTCTTTAGTGACTGATTTCTCGAACTGATGGCGGAGAAGGGAACACCGGCACTAGGTTCCACATGTCATGAACCCGTCCGCCGTGACCACGCCCGGACGGTTTTTTCAAAGATGATGTGGAGAACCCATGGCTCATCTGGGATCCGGCCGCCGGCGCGCTCTCGCCGTACCGGTCGGCCTGGCGCTCACCGCCTCGCTCGCCTTCCTGCCCTCGGTCGCGGCCTCCGCCGCTCCGCTGGGCAACACGGCGGACGCGGCCACGGCCTCCAAGGCCGAGACCACCGGCCCCAAGCTGTCGTACGTGGCGAATCTGAACGCGTACGCCACGGTGACGGCGGCGAAGAAGGCCATCGAGCGCGCCGGTGGAACGGTGGTGACGGCGCACGAGCAGATCGGCGTCATCGTCGCGCACTCCCAGAACCCGGAGTTCGCCAAGCAGCTGCGGGCCCAGCGCGGACTGTTCGTGTCCGTGGGCGCCACCCGGACGGCCCCCCTGCAGACGGTGCAGACCACCGAGGAGGGCACCACGCAGAAGCTCAGCGCGGCGGACGCCGCCAAGGCGGCGGCGGACACGGCGCCGGGCCAGGAGCCGCTGGAGTCCAACCAGTGGGACCTGCGGGCGATCAAGGCCGACCAGGCTCACAAGATCAACGATGGCAGCCCGGACGTCACGGTTGGCATCATCGACACGGGTGTCGACGACACCCACCCGGATCTCGCCGCGAACTTCTCCAAGGAGCAGTCGGCCAACTGCGTCGGCGGCGTCCCGGACACCTCCGAGGGCGCCTGGCGTCCGTACGTGGACGGCAGCGACCACGGCACGCACGTGGCCGGCACCATCGGGGCCCCGCGCAACGGCGTGGGCGTCAGCGGTGTCGCGCCCGGTGTGAAGCTCGCCGCGATCAAGGTGAGCGAGCCCGGGACCAGCCTGTTCTACACCGAGGCGGTCGTCTGCGGCTTCATGTTCGCCGCCGAGAAGGGGATCGAGGTGACCAACAACAGCTACTACGTCGACCCCTGGTACTTCAACTGCAAGACGGACGACGACCAGAAGGCGCTGGTGGAGGCCCTCACCCGGGCGAGCAACTACGCCCAGCGCAAGGGCGTGCTGAACGTCGCCGCGGCCGGCAACGAGAACTTCGACCTGGCGGCCGACTCGATCGTCGACGACACCAGCCCGAACGACACGACCCCGACGCCGCGCACGATCGACCCGCGCGTCTGCCTGGACGTGCCGACCCAGCTGCCGGGTGTGGTCACCGTGACCGCGACCGGCGACAAGGGCTTCAAGTCGTACTACTCCAGCTTCGGCCTGGGCGTGGCGGACGTGGCGGCCCCCGGCGGCGACAAGTGGCAGGTCCCGGCCACCCCCGACGCCAACGGCCGCGTGCTGTCCACCATCCCGGGCGGCTACGGCTACAAGCAGGGCACCTCGATGGCCACCCCGCACGTCGCGGGCGTCGCGGCCCTGCTCAAGAGCGCGCACCCGTCGGCCACGCCGTCGCAGCTCCAGGCGATGCTCAAGGGCCAGGCCACCAAGACGGCCTGCCCGGCCCAGGTCTACGACGCGACCGGCGTTCTGATAAACGCCACCACTTGCGCGAGCAAGTGGGGCCAGACCGGCTACTACGGCTACGGCGTGGTCGACGCGCTGAAGGCCGTGAAGTAACACCGGCAGGATCTGGCAGACGCAGTACGCGAGTGGGCCGGGCGGGGGTCGTCCCCCGCCCGGCCCTCACCGCTGTCCGGTGCCCCGTCGTCAGGGCTTGATCAGCACCTTGAGCGCGCTGCGGTCGTCCATCGCGCGGTAGCCGTCCGGGACCCCGTCGAGGGACACGGCCCGGTCGAAGACGGGCGCCGGGTCGATGGCGCCGCTGAGGACGTCCTCCAGCAGCTCCGGGATGTACGCGCGGACCGGGGCCACTCCGCCGCGCAGGGTGATGTTGCGGTCGAACATGACACCGAGGTCGAGACCGGTGCCGCTGCCGTGCGGGACGCCGACGTAGCCTATGGCGCCGCCGTCGCGGGTGATGTTCACCGCCGTGCGCATGGACTGCTCGGTGCCGACCGCCTCGATGACCGCGTGGGCGCCCTGACCGCCGGTGAGCTCACGGACGGCGGCCTCGGCGGCCTCCCCGCGCTCGGCGACGACGTCGGTGGCCCCGAAGAGCCTGGCGATGTCCGTACGGACGCTGTGGCGGCCCAGTGCGATGATCCGCTCGGCGCCCAGGCGCTTGGCGGCGAGGACGCCGCACAGGCCGACCGCGCCGTCACCGACGACGGCGACGGTCGAGCCCTTGCGCACGCCCGCGCCCAGCGCCGCGTGGTGGCCGGTGCCCATGACGTCGGAGAGCGCGAGCAGCCCGGTCAGCAGGTGGTCGTCGGAGACCGCCGCGGCGGGCAGCTTCACGAGGGTGCCGTCGGCGTGCGGCACGCGGACGGCCTCGCCCTGGCCGCCGTCGTGGCCGACCGAACCCCAGAAGCCGCCGTGCACGCAGGAGGTGTACAGGCCCTCGGAGCAGTAGTCGCAGGTGCCGTCGGACCACATGAAGGGGGCGACGACGAGGTCCCCGGCGCGCAGGCCCGAGACGGCGGAGCCGGTCTCCTCGACGACGCCGAGGAACTCGTGGCCGATGCGCTGGCCGGGCTGGCGCTCGGCCTCGCCGCGGTAGGCCCACAGGTCGCTGCCGCAGATGCAGGCACGCAGGACGCGGACGACGGCGTCCTCGGGGCGCCGTATCGCGGCGTCGCTCACCTCCTCCACGCGTATGTCGTGCGGGGCGTGGATGACGGTGGCGCGCATGGTGGTGCTTCCCTCGGGTCGGCCGGCCGGGTCGGTCGGTCTTGACTGTGCTGCCCTTGTGGGGCCGGCCTACCCTACGCCTGTTCCCGGGCCGGGCTGCCCGTGGCCAGCAGGTACTGGGCGGCCGCGTAGGTGGCCATGATCCAGAAGTCCGGGCGGGGCAGCTGGGGCCATGCGGCGACGCCGGTGGCGATGAGCGTGTCCGAGACCAGGAACAGCGCCCCGCCCGCCCCGGCCCGCAGGCCGAGGGCGCTGGAGCGGTAGGCCATGGCGGTGAGGAGCAGGCTGTACCCGGCGACGGGGATGCGCAGGTCGGCCGGGAGGTCGGCCCAGAGCAGTGCGACGGTCCCGAGGAGCGCGAGCGCGTACGCGCCCCCGAGCAGGGCGTTGGTGCCCCGCCGGCCGAAGAGCACGAGGTAGCAGACGTGCCCGGCGGCGAAGGATCCCATGCCGATCAGGAAGGCCGGCTCGGCGTCGAAGAGCAGGGCGAGGTCCCCGCCCCAGCCGAAGAGCAGGGCGGCGACCAGCAGGCGCGGGGCGCCGCGGGTGATCACGTACGCCACCAGCAGCGGCATCAGCAGCGGCTTGGCGAGGACGTGCCCGAGGTGCCAGTCGGCGAGCAGCGAGCCGAGGTCGGCGGCGGTGGCCGCGGCGAAGGCGCCGAGCAGCACCCGGCCGGCAAAGCCGCCGCCGGCGGGTGCGGTGCGGGCCGCCCAGGACGGCGTACGGGACTCGGTGGCGCTCATGCGGCGTGCTCCTGCGCGGCGGCCGGCCGGGACGCCTGGGCCGGGACCGGGGCGGGCTGCCAGCCGGGGCCGCCGAAGATCCGTCCGGCGCGCTCGCGCCAGCTCGTGGCGGCCCGGACGTCGCGGGCGATCGAGACGTACTCGTGGGTGGCCACGCGCAGCGGGTTGTAGGTGTTGATGTTCTTCGTCAGACCGAAGACGGGCTTGTCGGTCTCCCCCACCCAGGAACCGAACATCCGGTCCCAGATGATCAGGATCCCCGCGAAGTTGCGGTCCAGGTAGCCGCCTTGGGAGGCGTGGTGGACGCGGTGGTGGGAGGGGGTGTTGAAGACGTACTCGACGGGCCGCGGCAGCTTGTCGATCCGCTCGGTGTGGATCCAGAACTGGTAGACGAGGTTGACCGAGTAGCAGAAGGCGACCGCGGCGGGGTGCACGCCGAGGGCGATCATCGGCAGGTAGAACGGCCAGGAGGTCGCGCTGGTCCACGGCTGGCGCAGGGCGGTGGTGAGGTTGAACTTGCGGCTGCTGTGGTGGACGACGTGGCAGGCCCACAGGATGCGGATGACGTGGTGGCCGCGGTGCTGCCAGTAGTAGAGGAAGTCCTGCGCGAGCAGCATCAGCGGGACGGTCCACCACAGGACGGGCACGCGCAGGGGCGTCAGCTCGTAGACGGCGGTGTAGATCGCGACGACGGGGATCTTCCAGAGGAAGTCGAATGCGAGGCTGCCGATTCCCATGCCGAGGCTGGTGACGGCGTCCTTGGTCTCGTACCCGGCGGCGTCCTCGTCGGGATGGATCCGATAGCTCACCACCTCCAGGACGGTGAGCAGCACGAAGGCCGGTATGGACCACAGCACGACATCGGGCAGGTTCGGCATGTCCGCACCATAGAGGCGGCTTCGGGGGTGCCGCTAGAGGTTGTTACCGATCGGTATCCATCTGGGTTACCGCGAGTTCGCGAGACGAGCCCGCAGCAGGGGGAGGGCAGGGGGACGACGGGTTTCGGGGCGGTCGTCCTACGGGTGGCGGGCACGGCGGCGGGCGCGCCGGCCACGTCCCTCCCGGGCCCGGCCCCCCGGGGGGCGGGGCCGGTGGCCGACCCGGCGCGACCCGGCGCGGCCCCGGCGGAGCCGGGCGAGGCCGGGATCAGCCCCCTGGCGGACGTGGAGCGGCTGCGGCTCGGCTTCTCGGGCGGCACCCGGGCGCTGGGCACAGAGGCGTGCCCGCCGGGGCGGCTCAGGTTCGGCTGAGCCGGGGCCGCTCCGGCGGGCGGCCTCCGTGGGTCACCAGACGCGGACCGAACCGCCGCGGGCGAAGGCCGGGCTCGTGGCGTCGGGCGGGACCGACGTCAGGGGCTGTGCGATCTCCGAGACCAGGGGGCCGTACTTGGAGGCCACCGCGTCCAGGAGCGGGAGGTCGAAGCCGTAGACGCGGGCCGCGTTGCCGCCGGCCATCGCGGCGACCTCGTCCCTCGGGAGGCCCGCGTAGGCGATGCGGAGGCCTTCGCGGGAGAAGGGGGTCGTGCCCTCGTCGTGGGGGTAGTCGCTGCCCCACATGATCTTGTCCAGGCCGATCCGCTCCCGCAGCGGGACCTCGTGGGGACGCATGAAGCTCGCTCCCACGAAGCAGTTGTCCCGCCAGACCTCGCTCGGGCCCTTTCCCATGGACTGCGCGAGGCCCGCCCCGAACTTCGACTCGGCCGTGGCCGAGGCCGCGACCAGGCGGCCGTGGTAGTAGTCCAGCATCTCCATCACGCCCGGGATCCAGCCGGAGCCCTGCTCCGTCAGGACCAGTCTGAGGCCCGGGTGGCGGCGGAAGGCGCCGCCGAAGATGAGGTGCCACAGGGCGCGGTGCGAGAACCAGGTCGTCTCCACCATGAAGACCGCGCGGGCGGCCGGTTCGTCGCCGAGCGGCGGCGACGCCGAGCCGCCGTGGTGGTTGACCGGGACGTCCAGCTCGTCGCACACCGACCAGATGGGGTCGTAGGCGGCGGAGTACAGCTCGGGGATCCCGGAGCCCGGCGGCGCGCCCGGCAGGAGGATGCCACCGGTGAGGCCCGCCTCCTTCGTGCGGCGGATCTCCCGCACCGCCTCGTCGACGTCGTTGAGGAGGATCTGGGCCACGCCCGCCCGGCGGCCCGGTGCGTCCGCGCAGAAGTCGGCCAGCCAGCGGTTGTGCGCCCGCAGCCCCGCCCAGCGGAGCTGGAACTCCGCAGCCGTCGGCGCCGGGGCCATCAGGGAGGCGGACGGGAAGAAGGGCGGGATCGTGTTCGGGAAGAGGACTTCCGCGACGATGCCGTCCGCCTCCAGTTCGGACAGCCGGCGCCGGGAGTTCCAGTTCCGGTCCGCCGTGTCCGCGAGGAGGTCCTCGTACGGGTTCACGTACGAGGCGGCCCAGGCGTCGAACTCCTCGTGGTACCGCTTCTCCAGGTACGGCCTGTAGTCCAGCAGGTCGGCGCCCGCGTGGCAGTCCGCCGAGATGACCGTGTACCGGTCCTCGGTCCGGGCATCCGTCCCGTCCTCAGTCCGGGCATCCGTCCGGGCATCCGTCATGACGAGGCCCCCAGTACCGGGAAGTCGTGGTCCGTCAGCCAGTGCCGGCCCACCTCGCGGGACCGGGCCCAGGAGGCCTCGACCGCCGCCTGGTCCGGGGACTGGCCCAGCTCGGCCGGGGTGGGGCCGATCCGGCGGGCGATCGGGGCCAGCTTCCCGGTGTCGAAGCCGAAGACCTCGGCCGCGGCCAGGCCCAGCATCCGGCGGGTCTCGGTGACCGGAATGTCATGGAAGGTCTTCTTCAGCCAGGTGCGGGTGGCCGGCCAGGTGCCCTCGGGGTGCGGGAAGTCCGAGCCCCACAGGATGTTGTCGACGCCGATCTCGTAGCGCTGGGCCAGTTCCCGGCGCTTGGTGTTCGTCGCGCAGATGAAGACCTGCCGGTCGAGGTACTCGCTCGGCGGCCGCTTCAGCTCCTCGAACGGGGACAGCTTCTTGCCGCCGTGCGCGCCGAGGTAGAGCCGGTCCATGAACCACAGCTGGTTCGGGAGCCACCAGCAGCCCGATTCGGCCACGCCGAACCTGAGGCCCGGGTGCCGCTCGAAGACCCCGGACCAAAGCAGGAACCACAGCGGGCGGGCCGGCCACCATGTGACCTCGGAGACGAAGATGCCGAGGTGGTCGCCGTACTCGTGGCGCGGCGAGGAGCCGGAGTGGGTGACGATCGGCATCGCGGTCTCGGCCGCCGCCGCCCAGACGGGGTCGTAGCGGCGGTCGTGGTAGGGCGCCTTGTCCACCCACATCGCGGGGATCATCAGCGCGCCCAGCCCGGACTCCTTGGCCCGGTGGATCTCGGCGACCACCTTCGACGGCTCACCGGTGATGGGGAGCAGGGCGACCCCGCAGTGGCGCTCGGGGTTCTCGGAGACGAACTCCGCGAGCCACCGGTTGTGCGCCTGCGCGCCCGCCATGCCGAGTTCGGGGTCCTGGTCGCCGGAGAGGCCGAGGCCCACTCCGAAGGGGGCCGCGGTCTGGCTGTCGACGGCGTCCGCGTCGGGGAAGACGACCTCGGCGGCCACTCCGTCGCCGTCGAGCTCCTTCAGCCGCTGCGCCGTGTCCCAGCCGCCCCTGAGGCCTTCCTCGTGGTCGTGGAACCACTTCTGGGCGAAGGCCTCGTTGCGGACGCCCAGTCGGGTGGCCTCCGCGCGGCGGGCGTCGCGCTCCCCGAGGAACTCGTCGAACTGGCGGTGGAACGCGCTGTCGAGGTAGGGGCGGTACTGCTCGGTCGGCAGGCCCGCGTGGCAGTCGGAGGAGATGATGAGGTACGGGTCTTCGTGCGGGTCTTCGTGCGTGTCGCTCACTGCAGACGCCCCTCAGTCGAGGATGAAGCTTTCCAGGTAGGCGGGGTTGGCCCGGTCGAGCATCGACTGCGACCGGGCGCGGATCTGCCGGTCGCTGTGCTCGCTGGCCGGAAGCATCCAGAAGCGGTCGGCGCGGATGCCGTCGACGACGTGCTCGGCGACCTCCTCGACGGGGGTGAAGTCCACCTCGTGGCCGGCCTGCCTCATGGCCGCCTCGTACTGCTCGAGGCTGCGGTAGGGGGAGGTGCGCGGCCGCTCCTTCGCATACCGCTCGGGCCGGTTGCGGTGCGACTCCCACAGCCCGGTGCGCAGCATGTGCGGACCGGGGAAGAGGACGGAGGCGCCGACGGAGGCGCCCTCCGCCCTGAGGTGGGCGTAGAGGGACTCGGTCATCGTCACCACGGCCGCTTTGGTGACGGCGTACACGGAGGCGGTGGGCAGCGGGGCGATGCCGCCGTCGCCCGAGGAGGTGTTGACGACGTGGCCCGGGGCGCCTCCCGCGATCATGCGGGGGACGAAGGCCTGGATGCCGTGGAAGACGCCCCACACGTTCACGGAGAACGCCCATTTCCAGTCGTTGGGCTCGTGCTCCCACATCCGGCCCTCGGCGCCGGAGCCCACGCCCGCGTTGTTGCACAGCACGTGCACGGCGCCGAAGGTCTCGTACGCGGCGTCGGCCAGCGCGAGCACCGAGTCGCGGTCGCCGACGTCCACGGTCCGGGCGAGGACGTCGGCGCCGTCGCCGGTGAGCTCCCCGGCGGCCTTGCGCAGGGCGCCCTCCTCCACGTCGGCGAGGACGACCTTCAGCCCCTCGGCGGCGAAGCGGCGGGCCATCGCGAGGCCGATGCCGCTGGCGGCGCCGGTGACGACGGCCACCTGTCCCGGTTCCAGCCGCATCTCAGACGCTCCCCTCGGGCGGCCCGTCCAGGATCTGCATCGGGTCGTCGTAGCGCTGGTGGATGTACGGGAGCAGGGCCTGGGCGCTGACCCGCTCCACGACCCTGCCCGTCTGGTCGGTGGTCTTCTCGCCGATGGTGATCTCCACGAGCCGGCGTACGGGGAGGTCGGCCACCGGGTCGAACATCGACTCGCGGAGCACCACGTCGCCGGTGATGTGCTCCAGCTTGCGGACCTTCTCGTTGCGCGTGCAGTGGACGAGGACCGGGTCGGCGTCGAAGCCCGACCCGTCCACCGCCGGCAGGAACTTGAAGTAGAAGTCGGTCTTCCGGGTGGGCTGCGGCAGCGGGAGTTCGCGGTCCACCGCCCCGCGCACCTCCACGAAGGCGATCCCGTGCCGGGCGAGGGCGGCCCGTACGACGAGGCCCTCGCGCTCGACGGTGATCTCGCCCAGCTTCTTCGGCTCGCCGAACACCTCGCGGCCGCCGGTCAGGGCACGTTCGAGGCTCATCGGCATGACCAGCGGGTACCAGCCGTCGACCCCGCCGTGCCGCGCGGCGACCGCCACCGAGCCGGCCCCGAGCGGGTAGCCGGGCAGGTCGACCCTGCTGATGCCGGCCCGGACGAGGGGCTGTTCGGCCGGCTTGAGCGGCGGCGGCAGGACCGCCGCCACCACGTCCGGATCGGTCTCCCAGACGGCCACCACACCGGTGGACCAGATGTCGGGGAGCCGGGAACTCTTCTCGCGCGACGCCGCGATCTCGGCCTGGGTCCGCGCTCCGTACCGTACGCGTGCCATGTATCGCACCATCCCTCGTCTTGAGCGGAGTCGGTTCTGTAACACAGTTACACCGCCACCGATGAAGGGTAAAGACCCCTGCGCGGACAGAACTGACGCACCGACAGATTGGTGGCCGGATCCATGGCCAGAAGCACGCTGACCCGCCCGGAGGTCCTCGACGCCGCCGCGGCCCTGGTCAAGCAGCACGGTCCGGCCGCCCTGACCATGCGCAAGCTCGCCGCCGAACTGGGCACCGCGGTGACCTCCATCTACTGGCACGTCGGCAACCGCGAGCAGTTGCTCGACGCCCTCGTGGCGCGGACCGTGGAGGAGATGGGCGCGATCAGGCCCGTCGGCCGCACCCCCGGCGACCGGATCCTCTCGGTGGCGCGGACCCTGCGCCGCGAGCTGCGCGAGCGCCCGCACCTGATCGCGATGGTCCACGAACGCGGGCTCACCGAGCGGATGTTCCTGCCCGCGCAGCAGGCCCTCGTGCACGAGGTGCACGCCGCGGGGCTGCGCGGCGCCCGGGCGGCCGACGCGGTGCGCGCGATCCAGTTCCAGATCGTCGGCTTCCTGCTCGTCGAGCGCAACCGCGAGCGCTCCCCCGCCCAGTCCCCCGCCGAGAGCGAACTCTGGGACCCGGCCGCCGCCCCGAACGACCCGGCCCTCGCCCGCTGCCTGGGCCGGCCGGCGGATCCGGAGCGGCTGTTCCTGCTGTCCGTGCGGGCCCTGACGGCCGCACTGCTGAAACCGCGGAGCTAATCGGTTTGCCCCGCGCGCGGGCCCGTGATGGGATCGGCCGTGCGGGGGCGGCTCCCCGGCGTGCATCCTTCTCAACCTTCCTGAAAAGACACCGCGCGCCCACTCTCCGCCCCCGCTTCGTCGTGTCCGGAGGGGAATTCACCAGTGTCTGTCATCGAGTCCGTCCTGCTGCGCCGGCTCGGGAGCGTCTACGTCGACCGGCCGCCGGCCGCCGCGTCGCCCGGAAGCGAAGGGGTGCGGCCCCTGGAGGGCGAGCTCCTCGAACGCGGCCACGCGCTGAGCGCGGAGCTGCACGCGGCCCTGTCGGTGCTCGCGCCGACCGACCTCGCCGAGGAGCGGCTGCGGCTGCTCGCGCTGGTGGACGAGCTGATGGGCGCCGACCGGGTACACAAGCCGCTCTTCCGCCGCTTCCCCTTCTCCATCCCGCACGACACCGAGCGCTGGTACGTCGGCCGGGTCTTCGCCCTGCTGCTCCAGGAACCCGAGCAGCCGTGCGTGCTGTGCGGCAAGGCCGGCGCGGTCCATCCCGTCGCCCCCTGCGCCCACCTGGTGTGCCGCACCTGCTGGGACGGCGGCGACTACACCGGCTGCCCGGTCTGCCACCGGCGCGTCGACCCCGCCGACCCCTTCCTGCGCCCGGACCGCGACGAGCCGGCCGACCGCACGGGCCGGGCCGTCCGGGCCACCCGGGCGGCCCGCAAGGGCAAGGGGCTGCCGTCGGGCCCGCTGCGGCTGCTCCGGCTCGGCACCGGTCTGCCGCAGGACTGCGCCCGGGTGGTCGCCTCGCTGCTCGCCCGGCAGACCCCGCTGTCCCCCGAGGACCGCGACGACCTGGCGTGCCTGCTCCCCACCGCCCCGGCGGACCTCGGCTGGCTCCCCCGGGAGATCCCCGTACGGGAGACCAAGGCACTGGTCCTCGGCCGGCTGCTGGGCGATCCGCGGACCGGGGACGCGGCGCGTCCGCTGCTCGCCGAACGGCTCACCACCGCCACTGACGTGCTGCGGCTGCTCTCGGTGCTCTCCGGCGGAGAAGCGGGCCTGCTGCCGCTGCCCCGGTTCGCGAACCCCGGCCGGCCGCTGCGCCGGGAACTCCTCTCCGTGCTCGACGCGTTGAACCCGGAGTACCTGGTCGAGGACCTGCTGCGGCATCCCACGGCCTGGAAGCGGGCCGCCGAGCGCCTGCACCCCTTCGAGCAGCACGCCCGGCACCCGCGGGCGGCACTGGCCTTCGCCGTACTGCGGGGCACCACCGTGTCCGCCGCCACACCGCTCGGCGCGGCGCTGCTGGAGACCGCCGCCGCGCACCCGCACGCCGTCCGCGTCGACGGGGACCGGATCCGGCCCGCCACCTGGGCCGGCCGGGTCGAGGAGGCCCTCGCCCAGGGTGACGCGGGGACGGCCGCCGCGCTGGCCGGGCAGCGGCCGGGAGAACTCGTCCGCCGTCTCGACCACCTGCTGCGCCTGCATGCCGGCGGGGAACTCGCCCCCGAGCTGGAGGAGGCACTCGCGCGCGGGCTGCCCTCCGTCGGCGCCGGCCCGCTGCTGTCCGCGCTGGGAGCGCTGCGGGTACGCGCCGAGGACCGCACCGGCGGCCGGCGGGTGTTCTTCCCGCGCGGCCAGGTGGCCCGCGCGCAGTCCGTGACCGATCGGCGGCTGCCGCTGCCCGCGCCGCTCGCCCTGGCGGTGGTGTCCCGGCTGGAGGAGGAGGTGCTGCGGCGGTTCGCCGCCGCCGGGGAAGAGCCGTACGACCTGTCCGTCCTCGACTCCGGGCTCGCGGACCTGACCGTGCCCTTCGGCGAGCGCACCGCCGCCAAGGCGCTGGTGGCCGTGCCCCGGGGCAGTACGCAGAACCTGCCCGCGGGTGAGGTGCTGCGGCTGTTCCTGCACTGGACGGAGCCTGCGGGCAACCGGACCGACCTGGACCTGTCCGTCGCCTTCTTCGACGCCGACTGGAAGTTCACCGGCCTGTGCGACTACACGAGCCTGCGGCACGGGCCGCGCGGGGCCGCCACCCACTCGGGCGACCTCACCTCGGCGCCCGCGCCGGACGGGGCCACCGAGTACGTGGACCTGGACCCGGCCGCTCTCGCCTGGAACGGGGACGTGTACGCGGTCCCGCTGGTCTTCAGCTTCAACAACGTGCCCTTCGACGAGCTGCCGGACGCCTTCGCGGGCTTCATGGCGCTGCCCGCCGGGGGCCCGCGCGACTCCTCGTACGATCCGCGCACCGTCCGCCAGCGCTTCGACCTGGCGGGCGCGTCGCGGGTCTGCATGCCGATGGTCGTGGACCTGGCGGCCCGCCGGACCCTGTGGGCGGACGTCCACCTGCCGCCGTCGGGCGGCTTCCAGAGCGTGGCCTCGCACGGGGAGCGGCTGGCGGCCGTGGCCCGCGATGTGTGGGAGCACTTCGGCTCCGGCGTCCGTACGAGCATGTGGGACCTGGCGGTGTGGCGGGCCGCGGCCCGCTCCCGCGAGGTGGCCGTCGTGCGCCGGGCCGCGCAGCCGGCGCTGCCCGACGAGCTGTGGCTGTACCGGGCCGGGGACGGCGAGCCGGTGGCCGCCTTCGCCGCCCGGATCTCGGCCCTGGAGGCACCGCAGGAGCGGCGCGAGGCGGCGGACGCCGACGCGGCCGCCGCCGAAGCGGCGGCGGGGAAGCGGGTGTTCCTGGCGCTGGTGCACGCGAGCGTGGCGCCGGCGGGCGCTTCGGGGACGGTGTACCGGCTCTTCCCCGGATCCGTCGAAGTGCCCGCCTCCCTCGACCCGGTGACGGCCGGGGGCCTTGTGGCGGAGTTGGGCTGAGCGGGCATCGCGGCCACGGCTGTCAGTCGGGGCCGATATCCTCTGTGACCATGCTCGACGACCGTACGACCGCAGAGACGACGTGGCCGACCGCTTACCCACAGGGGTACGCGGTCGTCGACGTGGAGACCACCGGGCTCGCTCGCGACGACCGGATAGTCTCCGCCGCCGTCTACCGGCTCGACGCGCAGGGCAACGTGGAGGACCACTGGTACACCCTGGTCAACCCGCAGCGGGATCCGGGGCCGGTGTGGATCCACGGCCTGACGACCGAGGTGCTCTCCGGCGCGCCGCTCTTCAAGGACATCGCCGAGGAGTTCGCCGGCCGGCTCGCGGACCGGGTGCTGGTCGCGCACAACGCCATCTTCGACTGGCAGATGATCGCCCGCGAGTACGCGCGGGCCGCCGAGACCGCGCCGGTCCGTCAGCGGCTGTGCACCATCGCCCTGTCGAAGGAGCTGAACCTCCCGCTGCCCAACCACAAGCTGGAGTCGCTGGCCGCGCACTTCGGCGTGGTCCAGCAGCGCGCGCACCACGCACTCGACGACGCCCGGGTGCTGGCGGAGGCGTTCCGCCCGTCCCTGCACGCGGCCGCGCAGGGCGGCGTGCGCCTGCCGCTGCTGGAGTGCCGGCCGCTGACGGAGTGGTCGGACTCCCCCGTCACCCCGCGCGTCGGCTACCAGGCCTCGTACGGGAACGGCAGCTGGCGGCCCTCGCGCAAGCGGCCGCCGTGCCCGCACCCGAACCCGGGGCGCTTCGAGGACGGCAAGCCGCTGAAGCAGGGGATGCGGATCGCCTTCTCCGGCGACACCTCGGTGGACCGGGAGCTGTTGGAGGACCGCGCGGTGGAGGCGGGCCTGCACGTCGCGACGAGCGTGTCGCGCCTCACCAGCCTGCTGGTGACGAACGACCCCGACTCGGCGACCTCGAAGACGGTCAAGGCGAAGTCGTTCGGCACTCCGGTCGTCGACGAGGCGGCCTTCACCCAGCTGCTGCGGGACGTGGCGGCGGCCGAGGACTGAGCCGACGGCCCGGACGTTGCGCCGGGCGGGTGCCCGCGCGGCGACTCACCCCGGTGGATCTTGTTCCGGTCCGCCGCCGTGCGGAGCATGCGGCCCATGGCACGTTGTGAGGTCTGCGGAAACGATTACGGCATGTCGTTCGAGGTGCACGCGCAGGGCGCCGTGCACGTCTTCGACTGCTTCTCCTGCGCCATTCACCGCATGGCGCCCATCTGCGAGCACTGCCGGGTCCAGATCATCGGGCAGGGCGTCGAGGTCGGGGGACAGTGGTTCTGCGGGGCGCACTGCGCCCGCGCGGAAGGGAAGGTGGGCATCAAGGACCACGCCTGACGACCACGTCCGACGCCACGTCCGACGTCACGCCCGGCGTCCCGCCCGGGACCGTGTCCCGTACCCCGTGACCCCGGACGGCCACCCGGCCGTCCGGGGCCGACCCCGCTGGGGGTACCGTCGTGGGCGTGTACCGCTTTGTGCTGACCCGGCAGTGGGTGTGCCTCACCCTCGTCACCCTCGCCCTCATTCCCGCGATGATCAAGCTGGGGTTCTGGCAGTACCACCGCCATGAGCACCGGGTCGCCCAGAACGAGCTGATCGCGGCGAACCTGTCGGCGAAGCCGGTGCCCGTGACCGAGCTCACCTCCCCGGGCCACCAGGTGCCCCGCGCGGACTTCTGGCGGACGGTCACCGCGACCGGTGCGTACGACACCGCGCACGAGGTCGTCGTGCGGATGCGCACCTCGGCCGACGACAAGGTCGGCTTCCACGTCGTGACCCCGCTCACCCTGGCCGACGGCCGGGTGGTGCTGGTGAACCGCGGCTGGGTGCCGGGCGGCGACGACCCCCGCGCGTACCCGCCGGTGCCGGCCGCCCCCTCGGGCGAGGTCACCGTCACGGGTCGGCTGAAGGCCGACGAGACCAGCGGCGGCAGCGGCATCAAGGACCGCAAGGGCCTGCCGGACCGCCAGGTGATGCTGATCAACAGCGCGCAGCAGGCGGAGTACCTGGGCAGGCCCGTCCTCGGCGGCTACCTGGAACTCGACGGCTCGGCCCCCTCCGCCGACGGCGGCCCGGAGACCATCCCCGAGCCCGACCACGACTCGATCGGCCCCCACATGGCGTACGCCGTCCAGTGGTGGCTGTTCGCCGCCGCGGTGCCGGTGGGCTGGCTGGTCCTCGTACGACGTGAGAGGCGCGAGCGCGAGGAGGCGGCGGCGACCGGCGAACCCGGATCCGGCGGGCAGCGGGAGCCGGTGACGGCGTAGCGTGGCGGCATGGATCTTGGACTGAAGGACCGTGCCTACATCGTCACCGGGGCCACGCGCGGCCTCGGCCTCGCCTCCGCCCGGGAACTGACCGCCGAGGGCGCGAAGGTCGTCCTGACGGGCCGGGACGAGAAGCGGGCGGCCGACGCCGCGGCCTCGCTCGGCCCGAACGCGGTCGGGGTGGCGGCCGACAACTCCGACCCGGAGGTGGCCGGCCGCCTCGTCGAGACCGCGCGCGAGCGCTTCGGACGCCTCGACGGCATCCTCATCAGCGTCGGCGGCCCGGCCCCGGGCCTCGCGGCGGACAACACCGACGAGCAGTGGTCGGCCGCCTTCGAGTCGGTCTTCCTCGGCGCGGTCCGCCTCGCGCGGGCGGCAGCCGCCGAGCTGGGCGAGGGCGGGGTCATCGGCTTCGTCCTGTCGGGCTCGGTCCATGAGCCGATCCCCGGCCTGACCATCTCCAACGGCCTGCGCCCGGGCCTGGCCGGTTTCGCCAAGTCCCTCTCGGTGGACCTCGGCCCGCGCGGGATCCGGGTCGTGGGCCTGCTCCCGGCGCGGATCGACACCGACCGCGTACGGGAGCTCGACGCGCTGTCCGGTGACGCGCAGGCGGCGCGGGCCGGGAACGAGTCCCGGATCCCGCTGCGGCGCTACGGCACCCCGGAGGAGTTCGGCCGTACGGCGGCGTTCCTGCTCTCCCCCGCGGCCTCGTACCTGACGGGCGTCATGGTGCCGGTCGACGGCGGCTCCCGGCACGGTTTCTGAGCCACCGTCTCCCGCAGGGTCTATGCGACCCGCTGGGCCCGGTGCGACGTCACCTTCAGGCGGGCCTCGGCCGGCAGTCCGGCGAGGCCCGTCGAGGTGCGGGCGTGGGCGAGTACCGGGCCCGCGAGGGCGGCCAGGACGTCGGCCGGGACCGCGTGGGGTTCGAGTTCCAGTACGACCCGCAGCGAGGGCGAACCCCGCCTGCCGCGCAGCGCGACCCGGCAGCGGGCGACCCCGTCCAGGGCGCCGGCCTCCGCGGTCACCGCCTCTTCCAGGGCGGGCCCCCGCAGCATCGCGAACGCCCCGTCCCCGGTGTCGACGACCACGGCCCGCAGCCGTGAGCGCCTCAGCTGGGACAGCAGCCACCACAGCGCCAGCAGCACGCCCGCCACGAGGCCGGCGAGCACCGACCACCACCCCCAGCCCTCGGCGTGCCAGGACCGGCGCCGGGCCGCCTCCGTCAGCAGCGGGGCGTGCCGGCCGGCCAGGGGCCGGGACGCCGTGAGCACGGCCGCCCCGGCCGCCAGCAGGACCAGGCCGGTCACCGCCAGCAGGATCCGGTTCACCACCCCGAGCATCCCGTTCACCTCCTGACCCGTACGCGGGGATGCGGCGGGTGCGCGAGGCCCAGTTCCTCGATGCCGACGGCGAGCACCGCGTCCAGGTCGGCCCGTACGTCGTCCAGCTCGCGGAAGTGCGAGGTCGCGCGTACCCCGATGTGGGACCGGCCCACCTTGACCCGGACCGACCGCACCCCCGACACCTCCATGGCCCGGTCCCGCAGCACCTGCGCGGCGTCCTTGCGGCCGAGCCCGGCGCGTACCCCGGCGGCCGGGTCCGGGGTGCGCATCGGGAGGATCCCGCGCCGCCCGGGGGCGAGCGCCAGCAGCAGGAGCACCGCCCCGGTGACGGCGAGGGCTCCGGCGACCAGCAGCACACCCGGGTCGGCCGGGGTGTGCCGGGCCAGCTGGTCGCCCAGTTCGCGGCGCCACTCCATCCCGGGCCGGCCGGCCCGCACGGCGGCCAGGTCGTACAGGAACAGCCCCGCCACCCCCAGTACGGCCAGGGCGGTGAGCGCGGCCGGGACGCGGCGGGCGGATCGGAACCGGTGCACCCGCGGGGCGGGGCGGGTCTCGGACGCGCGGGCGGGTTCCGTCACCGCAGCCGCCGGTCCCGCCCGGCGGCGGGCCGGGTGTGCGCGGAGTGCAGGTGCTCGATGTCGATGTCCACCTCGGGTACGGACATCGCCGCGTACTCCTCCACCCGCAGGGCGACTTGGCGGCGTACGGCCGCGCACTGGGCGGCCAGGTCGGAGGGGTAGCCGAGCTCCAGGCTCACCCGTACCCGGGCGATGTCGTGGTGCACGGTGACGATGGCGTGCGGGGCCGGCGCCCTTTCGGGCCGTGCGACGAGCGCCTCCCGGGCCGCCTGGGCGGCGATCTTCGCGACGACCCGGTCGGCGATACGGGTCGCACCCCGGTCGGCGGGCGCCACCCGGGGCGGGGTGGCCCGGGGCGGGGTGCTCATCGGCGCCTCACCCGCGCCGGTCGTCGCGGCGACGGAACAGGTCCCCGGGCTCCAGGTCCCCGTCGAGGAACCGGCCGGCGACGAAGCCGATGGCGCCGAGCGCCGCCACCAGCAGGAAGGCTCCGAAGCCGCCGAAATACCCGGCGAACGCCAGGGCCATGCCGGCGAACAGGCCGGCGACCGCCATGCTCATTGCGTGGCTCCTCTCGGCTACTGGAGCCGCGGCTCCGGCTCCTCGTCGGGCTCGTCGGGCAGCTTCACGTCGCTAACCGCGATGTTGACCTCGACGACCTCCAGGCTGGTCATTCGCTCGACCGCCGAGATGACGTTCTCACGGACCGCCCGTGCCACGTCCCGGATCGACACGCCGTAGTCGACGACGATCTCCAGGTCGAGGGCGGTCTGGACCTCGCCGACCTCCGCCTTCACGCCACGGCTGACGGAGGCCTTCGCGCCGCCGGGGACCCGTTCGCGGACGGCGCCGAAGGTACGGGAGAGGCCGCTGCCGCTGCCCATGGCGTGTACGCCGACCACCTCGCGGGCGGCCAGCCCGGCGATCTTCTCGACCACACCGTCGGCGATGCTCGTGCGGCCCCGGTCTGCGGGCGCCTTGCCGGGGCTGCCCGATGCGGATTCGGTCATCGCATGTCCCTTCGCGCGTGCGGACTCCACTGCGCACCACGGTAAGCGCGCGACGCGGCCACCGCCCCGGGACTACGCCGGTCGGCCGGAACGTTTCGGGGCTCGCCCGGACCCGCGGGGCCGGGGGCAGCGCCCCCGGCAGCGGACATCGGGTCAGTCGGACAGGCCCGCCAGGTCGCGCAGGCGACGGGACTGGGCTGCGCGCTCGGCGGCACGCTGGTCGTCGTACGGGCGCGACTGTGCACTGCGCAGCAGTGCCTTGGTCTCGACGACGGCGTCCCGCGGCGGGGCCAGCAGCGCGCTGGTGAGGTCCTGCACGGCGGCGTCGAGCTCGTCCGCCGGCACCACGAGGTTGGCGAGGCCGACCCGCTCCGCCTCCTCGGCGTGCACGAAGCGGCCCGTGGCGCAGATCTCCAGCGCGCGGGCGTAGCCGACCAGCGAGGTGAGGGGCTGGGTGCCCGCCAGGTCCGGGACCATGCCCAGGCTGGTCTCGCGCATGGCGAACTGCACGTCGTCCGCGACCACGCGCAGGTCGCACGCGAGCGCGAGCTGGAAGCCGGCGCCGATCGCGTGCCCCTGCACGGCGGCGACGGAGATGATGTCGTTACGCCGCCACCAGGTGAATGCCTCCTGGTATTCGGCGATGGTGGAATCGAGCAGTTCGTCCGAACCGCGTGCCAGATCGAGGAAGGACGGCTCGCCCTCGAAACCCTCGGGGGTGAACGCCTGCCGGTCGAGTCCGGCGGAGAAGGACTTGCCCTCACCGCGCAGCACGACGACCCGGACGGTGCCCGGCAACGACCTTCCGGCCTCCGCCAAAGCCCGCCAGAGCGCGGGGGATTGAGCGTTTCGCTTGGCCGGATTGGTCAGTGTCACCGTGGCGACCGAGTCGTCGACGGTGAGTCGTACGCCGTCCTTGTCGAGCAGAGTCATCTGTATGCCTCCGGTGTGCAGTCGGCCGCGATCCGGCCTAAGTGACTGCACAGTAACCACCCAGCCGACCGGAAGGCCGACCGGGGGTCACCGAAGGTGCCGTTTGACCATGTTGAAACCTTTGAAGCCTTGAAGCATTCAAACGTCGGAACCGATGGGACCGGGGTCAGGCCGTAGCCGCCTTCTTACCGCGCGTCGCGCCACCGCGACCGCGCAGCGAGACCCCGGACTCACTGAGCATCCGGTGGACGAATCCGTAGGACCGGCCGGTCTCTTCGGCCAGCGCCCGGATACTCGCACCGGAGTCGTACTTCTTCTTCAGGTCTGCCGCGAGCTTGTCGCGCGCGGCGCCGGTTACCCGGCTGCCCTTCTTCAGAGTCTCGGCCACCCGTGCCTCCTCATGGGAAGTGCGCTCTGGACTTCTCATGATCACCCCTCCCACGCTTCCTGGCCACCCATTCAGCAAGGTCGGTACGGCCGCATTTCCCGAGGGGTGGACACGCGCGCGGAACGGAATCTCGCCTTCCGCCACATGACCTCCGTCACACTTCGCCACCCTCGCGGGGAATCGCCAGGTCAGGGGCGGGACGGCGGACGACGGACGGCCCCGGTCGCGCACCCTCGCGGGCGCGGCCGGGGCCGTCGTACGACGCCGAGCGGTACGAGACCGTCTCACTCAGATGATGGATCACCTCTGAGCCGAATGATCCATAAGGAATTGGATCAGGCGAGGGCGACCAGGTCCCGGTAGTCCGGGCCCCACAGGTCCTCGACGCCGTCCGGGAGCAGGATGATCCGCTCCGGCTCCAGCGCCTCGACGGCGCCCTCGTCGTGCGTGACGAGGATGACCGCGCCCTTGTACGTGCGCAGGGCGCCCAGGATCTCCTCGCGGCTGGCCGGGTCGAGGTTGTTCGTGGGCTCGTCGAGCAGCAGCACGTTCGCCGAGGAGACGACGAGCGTGGCCAGGGCCAGGCGGGTCTTCTCGCCGCCGGACAGCACCCCGGCGGGCTTGTCGACGTCGTCCCCGGAGAAGAGGAAGGAGCCCAGCGTCTTGCGTACGGCGACGAGGTCCAGGTCGGGCGCGGAGGACCGCATGTTCTCCAGGACCGTGCGGTCGGGGTCCAGGGTCTCGTGCTCCTGGGCGTAGTAGCCGAGCTTGAGGCCGTGACCGGGGACGACCGTGCCGGTGTCCGGCTTCTCCGTGCCCGACAGCAGGCGCAGCAGGGTGGTCTTGCCGGCGCCGTTGAGGCCGAGGATGACCACGCGGGAGCCCTTGTCGATGGCCAGGTCGACGTCGGTGAAGATCTCCAGCGACCCGTAGGACTTCGAGAGGCCCTCGGCGGTCAGCGGGGTCTTGCCGCAGGGCGCCGGGTCCGGGAAGCGCAGCTTGGCGACCTTGTCGGAGACGCGGACGGCCTCCAGGCCGGACAGCAGCCGCTCGGCGCGCTTGGCCATGTTCTGCGCGGCGACGGTCTTGGTGGCCTTGGCCCGCATCTTGTCGGCCTGCGAGTTCAGGGCCGCGGCCTTCTTCTCCGCGTTCTGGCGCTCGCGCTTGCGGCGCTTCTCGTCGGCCTCGCGCTGCTGCTGGTAGAGCTTCCAGCCCATGTTGTAGACGTCGATCTGGGCGCGGTTGGCGTCCAGGTAGAAGACCTTGTTGACGACGGTCTCGACGAGGTCGACATCGTGGGAGATCACGACGAAGCCGCCGCGGTAGTTCTTCAGGTAGTCCCGCAGCCAGACGATCGAGTCGGCGTCGAGGTGGTTCGTCGGCTCGTCGAGGAGCAGGGTGTCCGCGTCCGAGAACAGGATCCGGGCGAGCTCGACGCGGCGGCGCTGACCGCCGGACAGGGTGTGCAGCGGCTGGCCGAGCACCCGGTCGGGCAGGCTGAGCGCGGCCGAGATCGTCGCGGCCTCCGACTCGGCGGCGTACCCGCCCTTGGTGAGGAACTCGGTCTCCTGGCGCTCGTACTGCCTGAGCGCCTTCTCGCGGGTGGCGCCGGCGCCGGTGGCGATGCGCTCCTCGTTCATCCGCATCTTCTTGATCAGGACGTCGAGACCGCGGGCGGACAGGATCCGGTCGCGGGCCAGGACCTCGAGGTCACCGGTGCGGGGGTCCTGCGGGAGGTAGCCGACCTCACCCGAGCGGGTGATGGAGCCGGCGGCCGGCTGGCCCTCGCCCGCGAGGCACTTGGTGAGGGTGGTCTTGCCTGCTCCGTTGCGGCCGACCAGGCCGATGCGGTCGCCCTTGGCGATGCGGAAGGAGGCGGACTCGATGAGGACGCGGGCGCCGGCGCGCAGCTCTACGCCGGTGGCGGTGATCACGGAAATACTCCAGGGCGGTGGGGACGGCGGAAGGGGGGCAGGACGCGATGCTTCGACGCCGCTAATCCGCGAGGAGATTTGCCATGGGACTCATTCTACCGGGGGTGCGCAACTACCTGGCGGGCCGCCGCCGGGCCGGGCCCTCCCCGGCCCCGTCCCCCGTTCGGCTCATGGAGCGCACTGGCCGGCCGGGGCGCGCACCAGGATGAACGCATCGGTACGCGCCGCAGGGGCGGCACGTGGAGTCAAGGGCGGTGCGGGATGCAGTTCGACGACGACGCCGATCTGGACACGTCCGAGGTCGAGGACCGGCGCGGCAGCCGCATCCCCGGCGGACGGGCCACCGTTGGCGGAGGCGTCGTCGGACTGATCGCGCTGGTCCTGGGCCTGCTGTTCGGCGTGGGGCCGGAGCAGCTGGGGCTGTCCTCCGGGGACCAGGAGCCGGCGCCGGTCTCGTCCTCCGTCGACGAGGTGAAGCGGGTCTGCGCGAAGGGGCGGTCCGCGAACGCCCGGGAGGACTGCCGGCTGGTCGCGGTGGTCAACAGCACCCAGGGCTTCTGGAGGCAGGAGTTCACCCGGCGTGCGGGGCAGTACGGCCCGGCGCGGACGGTCTTCTTCGAGGGCCGCGTGAACACCGCCTGCGGGGCGGCCACCGCCGCGGTGGGTCCCTTCTAAGCCTCACCGAGCAGGACATCAGGGACGGGCTGGACGCCGCGGCGGCCGTCGGCGACGACCGGATCCAGGAGAAGTTCCAGGGCCGGGTCACCCCGGAGTCCTGGACCCACGGGTCGGCCGAGCAGCGCCGGCAGTGGTTCTACCAGGGCTACCGGACCGGTGACATGGCCCGGTGCAACACCTTCCGCTGACTGTCGGCGGCGCCTGCCATGCTGTGACGCGGGTCACCGTCAAGAGAGGGAGTGATCGTCATGGCAGGCGTTCCGTCCATCTGTCCCACGCTGGTCTACCGCGACGCGATGGCGGCCATCAAGCTGCTGACCGAGGCCTTCGGCTTCAGCCAGGTCGCGGTGTACGAGGGTGAGAACGGCTCGGTGATACACGCGGAGCTGGCCTACGGCAACGGCCTGGTGATGCTCGGCAGCAAGGGGACCGGCGGGGTCTTCGACAAGGCCATGGGCGACGCGGGACCGGCGGGGGTCTACGTCGTGGTCGAGGATGTGGACGCCCACCACCGGCGGGCCGCCGAGCACGGCGCGGAGATCCTCATGGAGCCCACCGACCAGGACTACGGCTCCCGCGACTACATGGCCCGGGACGGCGAGGGCAACATCTGGAGCTTCGGGACGTACGCGCCGCAGGTCTGAGACCCGCGGCGGGTACGTCCTCGCCCTCGGGCGGCTACGCGCCGCCGGTGTGGACCTGGAAGGCGGCCCGGCGGACCGCCTTGGCCAGGGCCGGGTCGGGGTGGGCCGCCGCCAGCGCGACGAGCACCTGCACGGTGCGCGGGTGGCCGACCGCGCGGACCTCGTCCAGCAGCCGCGGGACGGTGGTGCGGACGGCGGAGTCGAGGTGGCGGGCGAGCAGGTCCGCCTCGCCGTGGTCGGCGATGGCCGCCGCGGTGTCCACCCAGAGCCAGGTCGATTCCTCGGCGGTGAGCACGTCCTGCGCCTCGTCGGGATCGACCCCGTCGTGCTCGGCGAGCCAGAGCAGGGCGTAGGGGCGCAGGGCGGGCTCGCGCACGGCGGCGCGGACCTCGGGTTCGGCGGGGGCGCCGACCACGCGCAGCGCCTCGAAGGCGAGGCCGCGCAGCAGGGCGTCCTCGCCGCGGGCGGCGTGCAGGAGCTCGGCCACGGCGTGGCGGACGGGCCGGGCGGCGAGCCAGGCCCGGTACTCGGCGCGGGCCGGGCCGGGGGTGAGCCGGGCGCAGCCGTGCAGCATGGCGGCGGCGGACTGCTCGATGTTCCCGGCGGGGCTCTGCGCGGCGACGCAGATCTGCTCCAGCTTGACCCAGACCGCCCAGCTGCCGAGCGGGGTGAGCGCGGCCTGCGCGGGGCCGAGGGTGACGGCGTCCACGGCGGCGAGTCCGCCGAGCGCCCAGCGCAGCAGCCGGGCGAGCGGGACGGGCGGCGCGGGGACCGCGGTCTGCGCGCCGGCGGTCCGGGCGCCGGCGGCCTGCGCGTCCGCCGTGTCCTGCGGGGCGTCGTAGGGGACCTCGCACCGCTCGTCGCGCAGTTCGGTGACGCGCTGCCCGAGCAGGTCGAGGAGGTCGGGGACGGTCACCGGGCCGGCGGACAGCTGGAGGAGGGAGAGGAGCTGGGGCATCGCCTCGACGACCTCGGCGACGGCCGCGGGGGCGATGTCGGCGGGGGCGGGGTGGACGAGGGACCAGGCGTCGAAGAGGGCGACCCAGCCGCGCAGTACGGCGGTGTCGTCGCGGTCCCAGGCGCGCAGCCGCCAGCCGGGCCGGGCGTGGCCGCCGTGGACCTCGACGAGGCCGGCGAGCCGGGCGCGGTCCCAGCCGACCCTGATCTGGCCGTGCGTCAGGTTCAGCTCCGCGGCGGCGCGTTCGACATCGGCGGCGGGCAGGGCGCCCGCGGGGGCGGGCCGGCCCCCGTCCCCGGCGCCGAGGTGGAGTTCGGCCCAGCGGGTCAGGCGTACGGCGTCGGCGAGCGAGGCCCGGGCCCGGTTCGCGAGGTCGGCCGTGGCGGGCGTACCCGCCGGAGGCCTCGTGGAGGGCCGGGTGCGCCGGTCCGTCACCGCTTTGCGGGCCGTGGCCACGGAACGCTGGGAGACGAGTCGGAGTCTGGAGTCGCGAGCCAACTGCTCATCAGGCTTTCGGGACGTCACGGAAGCAGTCTCGCCCGTCACTGGCCGAAAGCCCAAACGGAACCCTCCGTTACCACGGCACGCCGGGGTGCAGACCAGGGCAAGTCACCCGGAGGGCTCGCGCCGTCACGTCCCCTTCACGTGACACGGCCTCACCTCGGGCCGTCCCGGGTCGTCTCCGTTCACATGAGCGGGGTGAGGAAGCGGCGCAGGGCCTCCTCATATCCGGCCGGGTCGGCGTTCCACATCGCCCCGTGGCCGGCCTGGCGCACGGTGTGCAGGGTGACGAGGTCGGGGCGGGCGGCGGCGAGCCGGAGGGAGGGCGCCCAGGGGGCGAGCGTGTCGTCCGGGCCGTGGAAGACCAGTACGGGAACGCGCAGGGCGCCGGGGTCCGAACCCGGTGCCCGGTGGTCGGCGCGCAGCCCCGCGCGGCCCTCGGCGGCCCGGACCGCGAGCGGCAGCACCGCGGCCGGGGTGCGGCGCGCGGCGACGAGCGCCCGGAGGGTGGTGTGCCAGTCGAGTACGGGCGAATCCAGCACCAGCCCCGAGATCCGGTCGGCGAGCGCCGAGCGCTCGGCGGCGCGCAGGGCCATCGTGGCGCCGGTGGACCAGCCGTGCAGCACCACGCGCCGGGCGCCGTAGCGCAGGGCGTAGCGGATGGCGGCGTCCAGGTCGCGCCATTCCGATTCGCCGAGGTGGCCGAGGCCGTCCGGGGGGGCGGGGGCGCCGAGGTCGCCGCGGTAGGCGAGGTCCAGGACGGGCAGCCGGTGCCGGTGCAGGAACGGCATGAGGGCCATCGGGTGCTCCCGGCTGCTGCCGAGCCCGTGCACGGTGATGACCCAGGTGTCGCGGACGCCGGGCAGGAACCAGGCCGGCAGGGGGCCGAGCTCGCCGGGGACGTCCACGTCGGCGTGGTCGAGCCCGAGGGCCGTGCGCGGGTTCCCGAGGTGGACCTGGGGGGTGAGGGTGACCCGGGTGCCGGGCCGGAGGCTGCCGTGGGTGACGGCGAGCAGCCGGCGGACGACCGTGTCCGGATCGTGTACGGCGTCGGGGAGGACGGGTCCGACGACGGCGTGCACCCCCGGGGCGTCGAGTCCGTACGTACCGGGGCGCAGGGAACCGAGCGAGCGGGTCAGCGTGACCCGGCCGTCGGCGGCGGAGTGGACGCTCAGGCGCCGCCCACCGGGCAGGGGACGCCCGGGCTCGGGCCGCAGGGCCGCGTCGGCGGCATACCGGCCGGCCGCCACAGCGGCCGCGCCGGCTCCCAGGAGGGTCGTGGTGACGGCCACTGCCGTCGCTGTCGCGGTACGCACCGCTCCAGTGTCGAGGCGCGGGCTCCGGCGGGCCACCGGAGCGGATCGTTCCGGCCGCCGCCCGCCGGGGTGATCTAGGTCTCTTTCCGGGACCCGCAAGGGCGGGCCGCGGCGCCGGAAGCCCCGGGCGGAGTGGTCGTTCACCCGGCTTTGACGTGCATTAATCGATATATCTACGACAGAATCGGGACGAATGACAGGATCACATGCCGCGCCAGGACACCGCTTCGCCCGAGTCAGTTCACCTTCCGTTCATCCAGGTTGCCTACGGTCGCCGAGCCACTGACGCCAAACAGAAGCCTGGGTAAATGGAGCACATAACGCTTCTCCTCGGGATCGTGATCATCACCGCTCTCGTGTTCGACTTCACGAACGGTTTTCACGACACGGCCAACGCGATGGCCACCACCATCTCGACCGGCGCCCTCAAGCCCAAGACGGCGGTGGCCATGTCCGCCGTGCTCAACCTCGTCGGCGCGTTCATGTCCGTGGAGGTCGCCAAGACGATCTCCAAGGGCCTGATCAACGAGGAGGGCATCCAGCCAGAAGTGATCTTCGCCGCCCTCGTCGGCGCGATCCTCTGGAACCTCGTCACCTGGCTGGTCGGGCTCCCCTCCAGCTCCTCGCACGCCCTGATGGGCGGCCTGATCGGTGCCGCGGTCGCCTCCGCCGGCATCGGCGCGGTCAACGGCAGCGTGGTCGTCACCAAGGTGCTGATCCCCGCAGTCGCCGCTCCGATCGTGGCCGGTGTGGCCGCGATGCTGGCCGCCAAGGTCACGTACAAGCTCGGCGGCAAGGTCGGCGAGAAGACCTCCTCCAAGGGCTACCGCGCCGGGCAGATCGCCTCGGCGAGCCTCGTCTCCCTCGCGCACGGCACCAACGACGCGCAGAAGACGATGGGCATCATCACCCTGGCGCTCATCGCGGGCGGCGCCCTGGAGTCCGGCGCGAACCCGCCGGTCTGGGTCATCGTCTCCGCCGGCATGGCCATCGCGATGGGCACCTACCTGGGCGGCTGGCGCATCATCCGCACCATGGGCAAGGGCCTGACCGACCTGCACCCGCAGCAGGGCTTCGCCGCCCAGACCTCGGCCGCCAGCGTCATCCTGGCCTCCTCCTCCCTCGGCTTCTCCCTCTCCACCACCCACGCGTGCTCCGGCGCCGTCATGGGTGCGGGTCTGGGACGCAAGGGCGGCGTGGTCCGCTGGTCCACCGCCACCCGCATGTTCATCGCCTGGGGCCTGACCCTGCCGGCCGCCGCCCTGGTCTCCGCGGGTGCCGAGCTGGTCATGCGCTCCGGTGACGTCGGCGTCGCCGCCGTCGCGGTCTTCCTGGTCGCCTCCTGCGCCGCCATCTGGTTCATCTCCCGCCGCCAGGTCGTCGACCACCACAACGTCAACGACGTGCAGCCGGCCGACGCCGAGGAGCCGGGCGTCGTCACCACGGCCATGGCCGCCGTCACCGTCCCGCCGACCGCCTCGGCCGCGGCCGGTACGACCGCCGCCGTGACGAACGAGGACCTCAAGGCCACCATCCCGGCCGCGACGACCACCCCGGCAGCTCCGGCCGCCGCGGTCTGACCGAGACACACAGAGGAACGGCAGTATGAAGATCGACTGGGAAGCACTCGGCTCCGTTTTCGGGGTCAGCCTCTCCGCCACCGTCGCCCTCGTGGCCCTGTTCACCCTGGGCCTGGTGGGCCTGTCCAAGCACGAGGCCGCCACCGAGCAGGGCGGCACCGCCACCCTGGCCCGCAGCGGTGCGTACGCCTGCTTCGCGCTCGTCACGGCGGCCGTGGGGTACGGGATCTACCTGATCGTCGCCTGAGGCGCGGATCACCACGTGTGAAGGCTCCCCCCGGGATTCTCCCGGGGGGAGCTTTCGTATGCCCCGGCGCAGGTCAACGGCGAGTTGACGGGCGTTCTCGGCGCGTGGTGGACTGCCCGGGCCAATACGGCGGCATGGAGAGGAAGTCCGGTGCGAATCCGGCGCGGTCCCGCCACTGTCACCGGGGCACTCGACCGAGTGCGACCCGGGAGCCAGGAACTCTCGCCGCCGGACACGTCGAACCAGGGCGCGGACCCTGAGTGAGGACATACCTGCCACCATGCGTGCCGATCGCGTCTTCGCGTACGGCGCCACGGCGGGCCTGATCGGCGACCGGATCCTCGGGGATCCGCGCCGAGGGCACCCCGTGGCCGCCTTCGGACGAGCCGCCGCCGCTGTCGAGCGCGCCCTGTGGCGCGACGACCGCGCCCGGGGCGTCCTGCACACCCTGGTCTGCGCCGGGGGCGCGGCCGCCGTCGGCGCGCTCGGCGCCCGCGCCGTGCGCTCCCGGCCCGCGGCCGCCCGTATCGCCCTGACCGCCGCCGCCACCTGGGCCGTCGTCGGGGGCACCTCGCTCGGCCGGGAGGCCCGTGCCATCGGCGGCGCCCTCGCCGCCGGGGACGCCGAGGTGGCACGCGAGCGGCTGCCCCACCTGTGCGGGCGCGACCCGCACTCCCTGGACGAGCAGCAGATGGCGCGCGCCGTCGTGGAGTCGGTCGCGGAGAACACCTCCGACGCGGTGGTCGGGGCCCTGGTCTGGGGCGCGGTCGCCGGCGTCCCCGGGCTGCTGGCCTTCCGCGCCGTGAACACCCTGGACGCGATGGTCGGCCACAAGTCGCCCCGCCACCTCCGCTACGGCTGGGCCTCCGCCCGGCTCGACGACGTGGCGGGCTGGCCGGGGGCCCGGCTGACCGCGCTGGCGGCCGTCCTCGCGGGCCCGGACCGCCGGGGGGCGGCCCGGGCCTGGCGCGCGGACGCCGCCGGGCACCCGAGCCCGAACGCCGGTCCCGTGGAGGCCTCCTTCGCGGGGGCGCTCGGGGTACGGCTGGGCGGGACCCTCGCGTACGGCGGGCGGGTCGAGCACCGGGCGGTACTGAACGGCGGGGCGGGGCAGCCGGTGGAGGTCGCGGACATCGAGCGGGCGGTCCGGCTGTCGCGGCAGGTGACCTGGCTGGCGCTGGGCGCGTGCGTCGCGGCCCGGCTGCTGGTCTCCCGTACATCACGGAGGGGGCGCGCATGAGCGGCGCGAAGCGCGGCGGCGGACTGCTCGTCGCGGGCACCACGTCGGACGCGGGCAAGAGCGTGGTCACGGCGGGCATCTGCCGGTGGCTGGCCCGCCAGGGCGTGAAGGTGGCGCCCTTCAAGGCGCAGAACATGTCGCTGAACTCCTTCGTCACGCGGGAGGGCGCCGAGATCGGGCGCGCCCAGGCCATGCAGGCCCAGGCGGCCCGGGTGGAGCCGACCGCGCTGATGAACCCGGTGCTCCTCAAGCCGGGCGGCGACCGCAGCAGCCAGGTCGTACTGCTGGGCAAGCCGGTGGGCGAGATGAGCGCACGCGGCTACCACGGCGGGCGGCAGGAGCAGCTCCTCGGCATCGTCACGGACTGCCTGGAGCAGCTGCGGGGCACGTATGACGCCGTGATCTGCGAGGGGGCGGGCAGTCCGGCCGAGATCAACCTGCGCCGGACGGACATCGTGAACATGGGCATCGCGCGGGCCGCGCGGTTCCCGGTGGTCGTGGTCGGGGACATCGACCGGGGCGGGGTCTTCGCGTCCTTCTTCGGCACGACGGCGCTGCTGTCGCCCGGGGACCAGTCGCTGATCGCGGGGTACCTGGTCAACAAGTTCCGCGGGGACGTCTCACTGCTGGAGCCCGGCATGGAGATGCTGCGCGGTCTGACCGGCCGCGCCACGTACGGGGTGCTGCCCTTCCAGCACGGGCTCGGCATCGACGAGGAGGACGGCCTGCGCGTCTCGCTGCGCGGCGCGGTACGGGAGTCCGTGGTGGCCCCGCCGGTCGGCGAGGACGTGCTGCGGGTCGCCGTGTGCGCGGTGCCGCTGATGTCGAACTTCACGGACGTCGACGCGCTCGCGGCGGAGCCGGGGGTCGTGGTCCGGTTCGTGGACCGGGCCGAGGAGCTGGCCGACGCGGACCTGGTCGTCGTACCCGGGACGCGCGGGACGGTGAAGGCCCTCGCCTGGCTGCGCGAGCGCGGGCTGGCCGACGCCCTGGTCCGGCGGGCCGCCGAGGGCCGCCCGGTGCTCGGCATCTGCGGCGGTTTCCAGGTGCTCAGCGAGCGCATCGAGGACGAGGTCGAATCACGGGCGGGAGCGGTGGACGGCCTCGGGCTGCTGCCCGTGCGCGTCCGCTTCGAGCGGGAGAAGACCCTGGCGCGGCCCGTGGGTTCGGCGCTCGGCGAGCCGGTCGAGGGGTACGAGATCCACCACGGGGTGGCGGAGGTCCTGGGCGGGGAGCCGTTCCTGGACGGCTGCCGGGTCGGGGCCGTCTGGGGCACGCACTGGCACGGTTCGCTGGAGTCCGACGGCTTCCGCAGGGCGTTCCTGCGCGAGGTGGCCTCGGCCGCCGGGCGCCGGTTCGTGCCGGCCGCCGACACCTCGTTCTCCGCCCTGCGCGAGGAGCAGCTGGACCTGCTGGGCGACTTGATCGCGGAGCACGCCGACACGGACGCCCTGCTGCGGCTGATCGAGGCCGGCGCCCCGGCGGGCCTGCCCTTCCTCCCCCCGGGCGCGCCGTGACGGGCGCGGCCCGGCGGGGCTGCTCCCCTGCCCGTCAGTTCCCTGAACAGAGCCTCCGGATCCAGCCTCGCCGGCGATTGAAGCGCGGGGTCCGGGGCAGAGCCCCGGCGACGGCGCCGTACACGGCAACGGTCCGCACCACCCTCGAAGGAGTGAGCAACGCATGAGCACGCCCTATCCGTTCACCGCAGTGGTCGGCCAGACCGACCTGCGGCTGGCGCTCCTGCTCAACGCCGTGAGCCCGGCGGTCGGTGGTGTGCTGGTGCGCGGCGAGAAGGGCACCGCCAAGTCCACCGCCGTGCGCGCGCTGTCCGCGCTGCTGCCGCAGGTGGACGTGGTCCCCGGCTGCCGGTTCTCGTGCGCTCCGGCCGCGCCGGACCCGGCCTGCCCGGACGGCCCGCACGGACCCGGCCCGGGCGGTGCCCGGCCCGCCCGCATGGTGGAGCTGCCCGTCGGCGCCTCCGAGGACCGCCTCGTCGGCGCGCTCGACATCGAACGGGCCCTGGCGGAAGGCGTGAAGGCCTTCGAACCCGGCCTGCTCGCCGACGCACACCGCGGGATCCTGTACGTCGACGAGGTCAACCTCCTCCACGACCACCTGATCGACCTGCTGCTGGACGCCGCCGCGATGGGCGCCTCGTACGTCGAGCGCGAGGGCGTGTCCGTCCGCCACGCCGCACGCTTTCTGCTCGTGGGCACGATGAACCCCGAGGAGGGCGAGCTGCGCCCGCAGCTCCTCGACCGGTTCGGGCTGACCGTCGAGGTCGCCGCCTCCCGCGAGCCCGCCCAGCGGGTGGAGGTGGTTCGCCGCCGGCTCGCCTACGAGGACGACCCGGCGGGCTTCGCGACCCGCTGGTCCGGTGACGAGCACGAGGTCCGCGCCCGGGTGGTGGCGGCCCGGGCGCTGCTCCCGCAGGTGGTGCTCGGCGACGGTGCGCTGCTCCAGATCGCCGCGACCTGCGCCGCGTTCGAGGTCGACGGCATGCGGGCCGACATCGTGATGGCCCGGACCGCGACGGCCCTGGCCGCCTGGGCGGGCCGGACCACCGTGCTGAAGGAGGACGTACGCCAGGCCGCGCTGCTGGCCCTCCCCCACCGCAGGCGGCGCAACCCGTTCGACGCGCCGGGCCTGGACGAGGACAAGCTGGACGAGATCCTGGACCGGTTCGAGGACGAGGAGCCCGGCCCGGAGCCGGACCCCGAGCCCGAGGGCCCGGACGACGACGGCGGCCCCGAGGGGGGCGGCGGAGCGCCCGTGCCCCCGCAGGGCAGCGGCCCCCAGGCGTCCGACGCCCCGCCGGAGCCGGGTCCGGAGCCGGAGTCCGCACCGGAGTCCGCGCAGAGCGCGCCCTCGGACGCCCCCGAGGCCCCGCAGCCCTCCGCCCGGGAAGCCGGCGGGCCCGAGCAGGCCGCCGTGCGGGCCGCCGAGCCGTTCCGGGCCAAGGTGCTGAGCGTGCCGGGGCTCGGCGAGGGCGCTGCCGGACGGCGTTCGCGCGCCCGCACCGCCCACGGCCGGACCACCGGGGCCCAGCGCCCGCGGGGGCAGCTGACCAAACTGCACCTGGCGGCCACCGTGCACGCGGCCGCCCCGCACCAGAAGGCGCGCGGGCGCAGCGGGCCCGGCCTGGTGATCCGCAAGGACGACCTGCGCCAGGCCACGCGGGAGGGCCGCGAGGGCAACCTCGTCCTCTTCGTCGTCGACGCCTCCGGCTCGATGGCGGCCCGGCAGCGCATGAGCGCGGTCAAGGGCGCGGTGCTGTCGCTGCTCCTGGACGCCTACCAGCGCCGGGACAAGGTCGGTCTGATCACCTTCCGGGGGGCGAGCGCCGAACTGGCACTGCCGCCCACGTCGTCGGTGGACGCGGCCGCGGCCCGGCTGGAACAGCTGCCGACCGGTGGCCGCACGCCGCTCGCCGCCGGGCTGCTGAAGGCCCACGAGGTGCTGCGGATCGAACGGCTGCGGGATCCGAGCAGGCGCCCGCTGCTGGTGGTCGTCACCGACGGGCGGGCCACCTCGGCCGGCGGCGTGGCCGGCGACCCGCGGGAGCTGGCCGGGCGCAGCGCCCGGCTGCTGCAGGCCGGGGGCGTCGCGTCCGTGGTCGTGGACTGCGAGTCGGGGCCGGTCCGGCTGGGGCTGGCCGGGGTACTGGCCACCGACCTCGGCGGTCCCTCCGTCACGCTCGACGGGCTGCGGGCCGACTCGCTGGCCGGGCTCGTGAAGAACGTACGTACCGCAGTGTCATCTCCCGCCTCTCACGCATCTCCCGCACCGCACACCCACAGGAGGGCCGCGTAATGCCGCAAGGACAGCCGACCGTCGTTCCGGACGACGGGCTCACGACGCGCCAGCGCCGCAACCGTCCGCTCGTCTTCGTCCACACCGGCCCCGGCAAGGGCAAGTCGACGGCGGCCTTCGGGCTGGCGCTGCGCGCCTGGAACCAGGGCTGGCCGATCGGGGTGTTCCAGTTCGTCAAGTCGGCGAAGTGGAAGGTCGGCGAGGAGAACGCGCTCAAGGTGCTCGGTGCCTCCGGCGAGGGCGGATCCGTCGTCTGGCACAAGATGGGCGAGGGCTGGTCCTGGGTGCAGCGGGACGCACAGCTCGACAACGAGCAGGCGGCCAAGGAGGGCTGGGAGCAGGTCAAGCGCGATCTGGCCGCCGAGACGCACAAGCTGTACGTTCTCGACGAGTTCGCGTACCCGATGCACTGGGGCTGGATCGACGTCGACGAGGTCATCGAGGTGCTGCGCGACCGTCCCGGCACCCAGCACGTGGTGATCACGGGGCGCAACGCACCGCAGAAGCTGCTGGAGTTCGCGGATCTCGTCACCGAGATGACCAAGGTCAAGCACCCGATGGACGCCGGCCAGAAGGGCCAGAAGGGCATCGAGTGGTGATGTCGTCCAACGTTCCCCGGCTGGTCGTCGCCGCGCCGTCGTCCGGCAGCGGCAAGACCACCGTCGCCACGGGCCTGATGGCGGCCTTCTCGGAGCGCGGCCTCGCCGTGTCCCCGCACAAGGCCGGGCCGGACTACATCGACCCGGGCTACCACGCGCTGGCCACCGGCCGCCCGGGGCGCAACCTCGATGCCTTCATGTGCGGGCCGGAGCTGGTCGCTCCGCTGTTCGCGCACGGGGCGGCCGGGTGCGACCTGGCCGTGGTCGAGGGCGTGATGGGCCTGTACGACGGGGCCGCGGGACGGGGTGAGCTGGCGTCGACGGCGCAGGTCGCGAAGCTGCTGCGGTCGCCGGTGGTCCTGGTCGTCGACGCCTCGTCGCAGTCGCGGTCGGTGGCGGCGCTGGTGCACGGATTCGCCTCCTTCGACCCGCAGGTGCGGCTGGGTGGCGTGATCCTGAACAAGGTCGGCTCCGACCGGCACGAGGTGATGCTGCGGGAGGCGCTGGAGGAGGCGGGGATGCCGGTGCTCGGCGTCCTGCGCCGGGCTCCGCAGGTGGCCGCGCCGTCGCGGCACCTGGGGCTGGTCCCGGTCGCGGAGCGGCGCGCGGATGCGCTGGCCGCGGTGGCGGCCCTCGCCGATCAGGTCCGGGCCGGCTGCGACCTGGATGCCCTTCTGGCCCTGGCCCGCACGGCCCCGGCACTGGCCTGCGAACCGTGGTCGCCGGAGGGTGCCCTGACGGGCACTCGGGGCTCCGCACCGAACCCCGCGCCTCACACGCCGACGGGGCTGGAACCGCCCCACGGGCAGTCCGGCGACGGCGCCGCACCGGCAGGCCCCGGAGTAGCCGCCGGCAGGCGGCCGGTCGTCGCCGTCGCGGGCGGGGCCGCCTTCACGTTCTCGTACGCCGAGCACGCGGAGCTGCTCACCGCCGCGGGAGCGGATGTCGTCACCTTCGATCCGCTGCGGGACGAGGCGCTGCCCGAGGGAACCACCGGGCTGGTGATCGGCGGCGGCTTCCCGGAGGTGTACGCGCCCGAGCTGTCGGCCAACGAGCCGCTCCGCAAGGCCGTGGCCCACTTCGCCGCGCAGGGCGGCCCGGTGGCCGCCGAGTGCGCCGGGCTGCTGTACCTCGCGCGGTCCCTGGACGGGGCGCCCATGTGCGGGGTGCTCGACGCCGACGCCCGGATGTCGGAGCGCCTCACCCTGGGCTACCGCGAGGCGGTGGCGGTGTCCGACAGTGCGCTCGCGCCCGCCGGGACCCGGCTGCGGGGCCACGAGTTCCACCGCACGGTGATCGAACCGGGCGCCGGAGCCGCACCGGCGTGGGGGTTCACGCACCCGGAACGGCGCGTCGAGGGCTTCGTACGGCAGGGCGTGCACGCCAGCTACCTGCACACGCACTGGGCGGCGGAGCCCTCCGTGGCCCGCCGGTTCGCGCGAGCCGCGGCAGCCCGGGGGTGAACTCAGTCCGCGATCCCCACCACGAGCCAGATCCCGGCCACCCCGCCCAGCGTGCACATCAGCGTGGACAGGGCGGGGTGTTCGTGGTGCGCCTCGGGCAGGATCTCGGCGGCCGCCAGGTACAGCAGGACGCCGCCGAAGAAGCCGAGGTAGGCGCCGAGCGGTTCCTCCGGAAGGGTGAACAGCAGAGTGGACGCCGCGCCGACGACGGGGGCGGCGGCGTCCGCGAAGAGCATCATCAGGGCCTTGCGGCGGTCGTTGCCGTAGAGGCTGGTGAGCGTGTACGTGTTGAACCCGTCGGCGAAGTCGTGGGTGATGACGGCCAGCGCCACGGCCACCCCCATCCCCCCGCCGACCTGGAAGGCCGCACCCAGGGCCACGCCGTCGGCGAGGCTGTGGCCGACCATCGCGGCGGCCGCGGTGAGCCCGACCCTCGGGGCGCGGGCGCCGTCGTCCGCGCCGTGCGCTGCCTGGCGTACGGCGAGGAGCCGTTCCACGACGTGCGCGACCAGGAATCCGCCCACGAAGAGCAGCAGGGCGAGCGGGACGCCGAACACCTCCGTGCCCGCCGCGTGCAGGGCTTCGGGGAGCAGGTCGAGGCCGACGACGCCGAGCATCAGGCCGCCCGCCAGGCCCAGTACGAGGTGGCGGCGGTCGGTGACGCGCTGCGCCGTCCATCCGCCCGCCAGGGTCATCAGGAACGCGCCCAGTGCCACGATCACGGCCATGTGCCCCTGCATACCGATTCCCCGCCCCGCGCGCACTCTCGCCCGCGGGCTGCGGGTGGCGGACTGTTGACGACGGACCGGTGGCGGTGAGGTGCCGGTGACGGTGACGGTAACGGTGACGGTGACTACGGAGGGAGTACATCCGGTGGGCGAGTACGCGACACAGCTGGTGGTCGGGGTCGGGGGACGCGCGGGCGTTTCCGTGGCGGAGGTCTGTGCCCTGGTCGAGGAGACGCTCCGGGGGGCCGGACTGGCCTCGGCGGCGGTGACGGCGCTGGCCACGGTGGACTCGAAGGCGGGAGAGGCCGGGATAACGGGCGCGGCGGAACGTTTCGGCGTACCCCTCGTCGTCTACTCCGCCGAACGGCTGGCCGAGATCCCCGTGCCGCATCCCTCGGACGCGGCGCGCACCGCCGCGGGGACCCCCTCGGTGGCGGAGGCCGCGGCGCTCGCGAGCGGCGGCGAACTCCTCGTGCCCAAGCGGCGGTCGGTGGCCGCGACCTGCGCGGTGGCCACGGCGCAGGCGCATGACCTGCGCCACCACGGCGACGCCGAGGTGATGGACGCGGGCTCCGCCCTGGTGGACCTCGCGGTCAACGTCAGGGCGGACACGCCTCCGGAGTGGCTCAAGCAGCGGATCGCCGCCTCCCTCGGGGACCTGGCCGCCTATCCCGACGGCCGGGCCGCCCGGGCGGCGGTGGCTGCCCGGCACGGGCTGCCGCTCGAGCGGGTGCTGCTGACGGCCGGGGCGGCGGAGGCCTTCGTGCTGATCGCCCGGGCCCTGGGCGCCGAACGGCCGGTCGTGGTGCATCCGCAGTTCACCGAGCCGGAGGCGGCGCTGCGGGACGCGGGGCACCGGGTGGAGCGGGTGGTGCTGCGGGCGGCGGACGGGTTCCGGCTGGACCCGGCGGCGGTGCCCGAGGACGCGGACCTGGTGGTGGTCGGCAACCCGACCAACCCGACGTCGGTCCTGCACCCGGCGGCGACGCTGGCCGCGCTGGCCCGGCCTGGCCGGATCCTGGTGGTGGACGAGGCGTTCATGGACGCCGTCCCGGGCGAACGGGAGGCCCTGGCCGGGCGGATGGACGTCCCCGGGCTGGTGGTGCTGCGGAGCCTGACGAAGACGTGGGGGCTGGCGGGGCTGCGGATCGGCTACGTACTGGCCGAGCCGCAGGTGATCGCGAAGCTGGCGGCCGCCCAGCCGCTGTGGCCGGTGTCCACCCCGGCGCTGGTGGCGGCCGAGGCTTGCGTGACGCCGGCGGCGCTGGCCGAGGCGGAGGAGGCGGCGCGGCGGATCGCGGTGGACCGGGCCCATCTGCTGGCCGGGCTCGCGGAGTTCGACGAGGTCACGGTCGTGGGAGTGGCGCAGGGGCCGTTCGTCCTGATCCAGGTGGCGGACGGGGCGGCGGTGCGCACCAGGCTGCGCGCCCTCGGCTTCGCCGTCCGCCGCGGGGACACCTTCCCGGGGCTGGACCGGTCCTGGCTCCGGCTGGCGGTCCGCGACCGGGCGACGACGGGCAGGCTCCTCCAGGCCCTGGACCACGCCCTGACCCTGGCCGCGGCCACCTGACCTGTGCGTCTGCCGGGCGAGCCGCCGGCGCCGTCACCCGGATGGCCCGCCTACGATGGCCGCGGGGGCGGGGCCGGGACAGGATCCCCGCAGTGGCTGCGACACCGGGGGTCGGGACATGAGGACATCGGTCAGGACGGGCGCGGCCCTTGCCGGGCTGGCGGTCGTGGGCGGCGGGATCTACGGCGTGCCCCGGCTGCTCGACGGCGGCGGCGCCGGCCGCGCGCCCGCCGTGCAGCAGCGGCTGCAGGGCGAGCCCGACCCCGCGCCCGTGGAGCCGGGCGGCCGCGTGGAGCCGGGCGGCACGGCCCCGGCCGGGCGGCCGTTCACTCTGGTGGCGACGGGCGACATCATCCCGTACCCGTCGATCATCCAGCGGTCCGCGGACGACGCCGACGAGGCCGGTGAGCACGACTTCCGGAAGATACTCGCCGGGGTCAAACCCCTCATATCCGCGGCCGACCTGGCGATATGCCATCACGAGATACCGTACGGACGGCCCGGCGGCCCCTACACCGGCTACCCGGTCTTCAAGGCGCCGCACCAGCTGGCCGACGCGCTCAAGGACGCCGGGTACGACAGCTGTTCCACGGCCTCGAACCACACCCTGGACGACGGGTACGAGGGCCTCGCCCGCACCCTCGAACACCTCGACCGGGTCGGCATCCCGCACGTCGGCTCGGCCCGCAGCGCGCAGGAGGCCAAGGCCCCGGCCCTGCTCTCGGCCGGCGGCGCGAAGGTCGCCCAGCTGGACTACACCTACGGCACGAACGGCATCCCGCTCCCCGAAGGCAAGCCGTGGGCCGTCAACCTGATCGACAGGGACCGGATGATCGCCGACGCCCGCGCGGCCCGGGCCGGCGGCGCGAACGTGGTGGTGCTCAGCGTCCACTGGGGCACCGAGTGGCAGACGGCGCCCGACGAGCAGCAGCGCGAGCTGGCGCAGGCCCTGACCGCCTCCCGCGCGGCGGACGGCCTCGCCGACATCGATCTGATCATCGGCACGCACAACCACGTACCGCAGCCCTACGAGAAGATCAACGGCACCTGGGTGGTCTTCGGCATGGGCGACCAGGTCGCCAGCTTCGTACCGGCCGACAAGCTGCGCGGGAACCAGTCGTCGGTGCCCCGGTTCACCTTCGCCCCGGCGGCGGCCCACACGGGCCGCTGGGAAGTGGTGAAGGCCGAGTTCCTCACGCAGTACTCGGACATGGGGCCGCCGTTCCGCGTCGTCTGCGCCTCGTGCGCGGCTTTGGACGGCACGCTCCCGTCCGCCAAGCGGAGCGAGTACGCCCGGATCGACCAGCAGGTCACCGAGGCCGTGCTGTCGCGCGGTGCGGGCGCACAGGGCCTGGAGCACGCCACCCGCTGAGCACTCCCCTCCGTGTGCTCCCCCGGGCGGCGCGGCTCCCGCGGCCCCCACCGCGTTACGAGGCCCGGCCCCGCCGGGTCAGCAGGAGCGCGACCCCGCCGATCCCGAGCAGGAACAGCGCGCCGCCCGCGACGTAGGGCGTCAGCGAACCACCGCCGGTCTCGGCCAGGTTGACCTCCTTGGTGACGGCGGATCCGGTGACGGTGGCGGTCTGGGGCTTGACGTCCGGTTGCGCGGACGGGGAGGGCGCGGGAACCGCCGGGGTCTCACAGTGCGCCTCGGCGAGCACGACCTCGCCCTCGACCTGCGCGACGTTCAGGTCCAGCGGGTTGACCGACACCTTCAGGCGGAGCGCCACCGCGGCCGCCGTGGTCGAGGTGGTCTGGGTACCGGACAGCTCCAGGCTGACCAGGCCCACGCCCGGCACCTCCACCTTGCTGGGGCCGCCTGCCGACAGGGTGATCCGCTTGCCGAGGGCGGTCACCGTCCCGAGCACGTTCGCGCTGGCCGTCGGCTTCTTGCCGGCCTCGCAGACGGCCTTGGAGGTGACCTTCTCCACCTCGATGAGCGAGAGCGCCGGCAGCCCGGGGACGTGCACGCGGGCCTTGGCGAGATTGGCCTGCGCCTCGGCCCGGTTCCTGTCCGCGGTCGCCTTGGAGGTGGCCACCTCGGCCTGGAGCACGCTGACCGGCGCACCGCCCTCGACGCCGTCCAGGGTGACCGTCAGCGCCGTCTTCTCGGCCGTCGCCGGGGCGCTGACCTCGTTGAGGGAGGTCTTCAGCGGAAGGTGCGCGGTCTTGTTGAGCAGGCCCACGTCCAAGGTGGTGCGCAGGACGACGGCGCCTGCCTTGCCCTCGCCCCCGGCGCCGCCGCCTCCCGTGGCGAAGGCGGGCGGGGCGGCGAGCAGGGCCACCGCTCCCGTGGCGAGCAGGACGGCCGCGGGCACGCGGAAGGTGTTGCTGTTCAAGGTGGTGGAACCCCCGGGGAGATGGGTGCCGCCGCGCGGCCAATGGGGGACATCGCGCGCGCCGACGGCCTCGACCCCGGAATCTTTACGCACTGTGGGTGAACGGTCAGGCACCTGGCGTGAGTTCACCCCAAGGGGTGGTTTCCATGCACACATTCGATTAACTGCGCTTCGGGAAGAACGCGAGTTCTCTCCTTTCGCGGACATCCGGCGAGCACGGCCCTTCCTAACGACGGCCGGGCCCGCGATGTCACGCGGTGTCAACCCGTCGCTCAGGCCCGGACCTTGCCGTCCACGACGACCCGCAACGGCCTGGCGAGGGCGCGTACGTCGGCCCGTGGATCGGCGTCGTAGACCACGAGGTCCGCCGGCGCCCCCTCGGTCAGACCCGGCCTGCCGAGCCACTCACGGGCCGCCCAGGCCGTCGCGGACAGCGCGTCCAGCGGCGGGATCCCCGCCTTCACCAGTTCCTCGACCTCCGCCGCGACCAGGCCGTGCGGCAGGGAACCCCCCGCGTCGGTGCCGACGTACACCGCGATGCCCGCGTCATAGGCGGCGCGCACGGTGTCGTAGCGCCGTTCGTGGAGCCGCCGCATGTGCGCCGACCACCGCGGGAACTTCGCCTCGCCGCCCGCCGCCATCTTCGGGAACGTCGCGATGTTCACGAGGGTCGGGACGATCGCGACCCCCCGCTCCGCGAACAGCGGGATGGTGTCCTCGGTCAGGCCGGTGGCGTGTTCGACGCAGTCGATGCCCGCCTCGACCAGGTCGCGCAGCGAGTCCTCGGCGAAGCAGTGCGCCGTGACCCGGGCGCCCAGCCGGTGCGCCTCGGCGATGGCCGCCTCGACCTCGGCGCGCGGCCAGCAGGCCGTCAGGTCCCCGGCCTCGCGGTCGATCCAGTCGCCGACCAGCTTCACCCAGCCGTCGCCGCGCACCGCCTCGCGGGCCACGTACGCGACCAGGTCGGCCGGCTCGATCTCGTGGGCGTAGTTGCGGATGTAGCGGCGGGTGCGCGCGATGTGCCGGCCCGCCCGAATGATCTTCGGCAGGTCCTCGCGGTCGTCGATCCAGCGGGTGTCGGAGGGCGACCCGGCGTCGCGGATCAGGAGGGTTCCGGCGTCGCGGTCGGTCAGCGCCTGCCGCTCGGCGGTCGCGGCGTCGACCGGACCGTGGGAGTCCAGTCCCACGTGGCAGTGCGCGTCGACCAGCCCCGGCAGGGCCCAGCCGGTCACCGTCGTGACCTCCCCGGCCGTGGCGGGGCGGTCGTAGGAGATCCGGCCCCCGACCACCCAGAGCTCGTCGCGGACCTCGTGGGGCCCGACCAGCACCCGCCCCTTCACGTGCAGCACATCGCTCATGCCGAGACTGTAACGGCGCGCTCGGTAGGCTCATGCGGTAGCCCCGGACGAAGAGAGCACCACCGTGACCCACCCCTTCCTGGACCTCCCGCCGCTCACCGCGGAGCGCTTCGCGTCGATCGAGCAGGGGGTCGCGGACCTGCTCGGCACCCGGCACGACGTGGTGATCACGCAGGGCGAGGCGCTGCTGCCGCTGGAGGGGTGCATCCGGTCGGGCGCGCGGCCCGGATCGACCGCGCTGAACATCGTCACCGGCCCGTACGGGACCACCTTCGGCAACTGGCTGCGCGACTGCGGGGCGAGCGTGGTGGACCTGGAGGTGCCCTTCGACACGGCGGTGACGGCCGGCCAGGTGGCCCGGGCGCTGGCCGAGCACCCGCGGACCGACTTCGTCTCGCTGGTCCACGCGGAGGCGGCGACCGGCAACACGAACCCGGTCGCGGAGATCGGCGAGGCCGTACGGGCCCACGGGGCACTGTTCATGCTGGACGCGGTGGCGTCGGTGGGCGCGGAGCCGCTGCTGCCGGACGCCTGGGGCGTGGACCTGTGCGTGATCGGCGCGCAGAAGGCGATGGGCGGCCCGGCGGGCGTGTCCGCGGTGTCGGTCTCGGACCGCGCGTGGAACCGGTTCGCGCTGAACCCGGCTGCGCCGCGCCGCTCGTACCTGTCGCTCCTGGACTGGAAGGAGCGCTGGATCGACGGCGGGCGCAAGACGCTGCCGCACGCCCCGGCGCAGCTGGAGATGCTGGCGCTGGAGGCCTGCCTCGACCGGATCGCGGGCGAGGGGCTGGCCTCGGTGACGGCCCGGCACGCGGCCGCCGCGGCGGCGACCCGCGCCGGCGCCGCGGAGCTCGGGGTGGCCCCGTACGTGGGCCGGGCGGCGGAGGCCGCGCCGGTGGCCACCACCCTCCGGGTGGCGGACGCCTCGCTGGTGGCGGCCAAGGCCGTGGCCGCGGATCCGGCGGCGCCGCTGTGCGCGGGCGGCGGTGCGCTGGCGCGGGAGATGCTCCGGGTCAACCACTACGGTCCCGCGGCCTCGCTGCCCGTGGTCCGGGGCGCCCTGGCGGCGCTCGCGACCGCCCTGGGGACCGATTCCGCCGCGGCCCTCGCCGCCGCGGAATCGGCCTGGGCCGCGGCCCTGCGCTGACGCGCCGGGGTCGGGCGGCACGGCACCGGCCTCAGGCGGACCACGCCGGGGGCGGGCGGACCGCACCGGCGTCGGCAGGGCCGCACCGGCGTCAGGCGGACCGCACGGACGTCGGCGGGGCCGCACCGGCGTCAGGCGGACCGCACCGACCGCAGGCAGACCCACGCCGGGGTCGGGCGGACCGCACCGGCGTCGGCAGGGCCGCACCGGCGTCAGGCGAGGGCGTCCAGCAGCCGGTCCACGTCCGCCTCGGTGGCGTAGAGGTGGAACGAGGCGCGCAGGGCGCCCGCGCGGGCGGAGGTGGCGATGCCGGCGGCCAGGAGCGCCGGCTGCCGGTCGGCGAGGCCCGGGACCGAGACGATGGCCGACCCGCCGGGGACCGGCTCGTGGCCGAGGCGGGCGAGACCGGCCCGGTAGCGGGCGGCGAGGGCGGTGTCGTGGGCGTGGACGGCCCCGATGCCGATCCGCTCCAGCAGGGCCAGCGAGGCCTCGGCCGCGTGGTAGGCGAGGAACGTGGGGGACTCGTCGAACCGGCGGGCTCCGTGGGCCAGTTGCGGCATGGGCCCGTAGGTGGCGTCCCACATGGATTCGGCCGCCACCCAGCCGGCGTGCAGCGGGGTCAGGGTGTGCTGGGCCTCCTCCGACACGGTCAGGTACGAGGCTCCGCGGCTGCCGAGCAGCCACTTGTAGCCGGCGGTGACCGTGTAGTCGTACGGTGACGCGTCGAAGGGCAGCCAGCCCGCCGCCTGGGTCGCGTCCACCAGCATGCGGGCCCCGTGCGCGGTCGTCGCCGCGCGGACCGCGGCCAGGTCGGCCATCCGCCCGTCCGCGGACTGTACGGCGCTCAGCGAGACGAGCGCGGTGTCCGGACCGACGGCCTCGGCGAGGGATTCCAGTGGCGCGAAGCGGACCTTGAGGTCGCCGCGCACCACGAAGGGGTTGATCACGGAGGCGAAGTCGCCCTCCGGGCAGAGGACTTCGGCCCCGGACGGGAGCGAGGCCGAGACCAGGCCGACGTGGGTGGCCACCCCCGAGCCGATGGCGACCCGGTCGGCGCCGACTCCGACCAGCCGGGCGAAGGCGGCCCGGACCCGGTTCACCCGGTCGAAGTCGCCGAATCCGGCGGGGACTCCGGCCCCCGCCGCCTCGGCGAGTTCCCGCACGGCGGCGACGGCGGAACGCGGCAGCACCCCGCAGTTGGCGGTGTTGAGGTAGGTCGTGGAATGGGCGAACTCGGCACGGGCAGCTTCGACGAGAAGATCCATGCGTCCACTCTGCGCCGAGTCCGACCCAAAGTCCATTACCGATTTATGTGTTTCAACCTCAAGGAATCCTTATACCTGCGGGACGGCGCACGCACCGTCGGGCTCGCACGCCTCGGCCCCGGCGGCCGGCTCCTCGACCTCGCGCCCGGCCCAGGCCTGCTCCAGGGCCCGGGTGAACACCTCGGCCGGCTGTCCGCCGGAGATCCCGTAACGGCGGTCGAGGACGAAGAACGGCACCGCGTTCGCCCCCAGTTCGGCGGCCTCGCGCTCGTCGGCGCGCACCTGCTCGGCGTAGGCGTCGCCGTCGGCGATGACGGCACGGGCCTCGGCCTCGTCCAGCCCGGCCTCGACGGCGAGCGTGACCAGCACCTCGGGGTCGAAGACGGACCGCTCCTCGCCGAAGTTGGCCCGGTAGGCGAGGTCGAGCAGCTCCTCCTGGCGGCCTCGGGCGGCGGCCAGGTGCAGCAGGCGGTGGATGTCGAAGGTGTTGCCGTGGTCGCGCCCGTCGGTGCGGTACGTCAGCCCCTCGGCGCGGGCGCTGGCCGCGACGTGCTCCTCCATGGCGCGCGCCTCGTCGAGGGTGCGGCCGTACTTCTTGGCGAGCATCTCGACGACGGGCGCGGTGACGCCCTTGGCGCCGCCCGGGTCGAGCTCGAAGGACCGGAAGACGACCTCCACCTCGTCACGGTGCGCGAACTCGGCCAGCCCCTTGGTGAAGCGGGCCTTGCCGATGTAGCACCAGGGGCAGGCGATGTCGCTCCAGATCTCGACGCGCATGATCCTTCTTCTCTCCGGGTCCGTGGGTGACCGAACATGGGTTCGCTGTTCGAAATGGAACAGTTCTCGCTTCAACGAACCGGGGTCGGGTCTCATTCCCCGGACTGCGGGGCCACCGTGAGCCAGAGGACGAGGTGGGAGCCGGAGCCGGCGGGCTCCGGCTCCGGCAGCCAGCCGTGGGTGGCGTAGAAGGCCTGGGCGCGGAGGTTGTGCTCGTACACCTCCAGGCGGACCCGGCGGACGCCGGCGCGCCGCCAGACGTCGAGGCAGGCCGCGTGGAGGGCGGCCCCGGTGCCGCGGCGCCAGTGCACCGGGTCGACGTGGAGCTGGGTGAGGGTCGTCTCGCCGTCCGCGGTGCGGAAGGCCGCGACCCCGGTGAGCTCGCCGTCCTGTTCGGCGCACAGGACCCCGCCGTCGGCGGCGGCCCGTGCGATGGCCCGGGACCAGCCCTCGCGGGTGCGGGCGAGTTCGGCCGCGCCGCCGTACGCCTCTTCGGGAATCCGCCCCCGGTAGTAGGTGGCGCGGGCCCGGGTGTGGAGGGCGGCGATGGCGTCGAGGTCGGCGGGACGCGCGGCTCTGATCATGAAAAGGGGAACGCGCCGGGAACCGTGGCGGTTCCCGGCGCGCCGCGTGCGCGGGCGTCGTGGCTACTTCTTCAGCCACGCCTCCATCATCTTCTGGGCGATGGGCGCGGCCAGCCTCCCGCCGCCGATCTCGGAGCGGTCGGTGTCCGAGTTCTCGATCACCACGGCCACGGCGATCTGCTTGCCGTTCATCGTGCCGTACGAGGTGAACCAGGCCAGCGGCGCGAGGCTGTTGTTGACGCCGCGCTGGGCGGTGCCCGTCTTGCCGCCCACCTCGGCGCCCGACACCTGGGCCGGCTTGCCGCCGCCCTCGGTGGCGACCGTCCGCATCGCGTCCCGGATCATCGAGGCCGTCTTCTCGCTCATGACCTGCCGGGACTCGGGATCCTTGAAGCTCTCCAGCACGTTGCCGTTGGCGTCGGTGACCTCGGAGACCATGTGCGGGGCGACGAGCTTGCCGCCGTTCTCGATCGCGGCCGTGACCATCGCCATCTGGAGCGGGGTGGCCTGGACGTCGAACTGGCCGATACCGGTCTGCGCGACCTGGTCGACCGACATCTTCTTCGCCGGGTACTTGCTCGGCGGGTTGGTGCGGACCGGGGTGTCGATCTGCATGTTGAAGCCGAGCTTCTCGGCCGTCGCGCGCATCTTGTCCTGACCGAGCTTGGAGGCGAGCTCGGCGAAGACGTTGTTGCAGGACAGCCGCAGGGCGGTGCGCACCGAAACGTTGTTGCAGGCCGCGGAGCCCGCCTCGCTCGGCAGCAGGGTGCGGGTGCCGGGGATGGTGTACGGGTCGGGAATGCCGGTCTGCTGGTCGATGCTGGTGACGAGGCCGTTCTCGATCGCCGCGGCGAGGGTGACGAGCTTGAAGGTGGAACCGGGTGCCTGCGGCTTGCGCAGGGCCACGTTCTCCATGGCCTTGCCCTTGTCGGCGGAGAGCTCCGCCCAAGCCTCGGCGTCGTTGGCGCCGGTGATGCGGCCCGGGTCGAAGGAGGGGTTGTTCACCACGCCGAGGATCTGGCCGGTCGCGGGGTCGAGGGCCACGGCGGCGCCCTGCTTGCCCTGGAGCGCGTCGTAGGCGGCCTTCTGCACGTCCTTGTCGATGGTGGTCAGGACGTTGCCCGGGGCGGCACGCTTGTTGGTGAGCGTGTCCATCACGGTCTTCAGCCGGCTGTCGGAGCCGTTGAGGACGTTCTTGTAGATGCCCTCCAGCATGCTCGTGCCGTAGGCCTGGGAGCTGTAGCCGGTGATCGGCGCGTAGAGCGGACCGTCGGTGTACGTCCGCTTGTAGCCGAAGTCCTTGCCGCCCGTCTTCGTCGAACCGGTGATCGCCTCCCCGCCCACGATGATGTTGCCCAGCGGGTTCTCGTACTGCCCGATGAGGTTCCGTCGGTTGTGCTGGTCGTCTGCGAGGGCCTGGCCTTGGTATGCCTGCACCCAGGTGACGCGGACCAGCAGGGCCAGCACCAGAAGCAGACAGAAGACCGACGCGCGCCTGATCGTCTTGTTCATCCCCCAGAAGGACGCACCAGTGGTCCCGCGCGTTCCGCTCTGCCCCGATTGTGGCGGGGTTCTCAGCTTTTCCTCATGAAGCCTCCCTCGTAGGCCGCGATGACCGCCTGGGTGCGGTCGCGGGCACCGGTCTTGGCCAGAACGGACGCGACGTGGGTCTTGACCGTCTGCGGGCCGACCCCGAGGCGCTCGCTCATCTCGTGGTTGGACAGGCCGGTGGCCATCAGCCGCAGTACGTCGGCCTCACGGTCGGTGAGCCGGGCCACCCAGGACGCGGCGGGCCGGGAGTCGGCCGTGTACGCCGCGGCGAGGGAGCGGACGGCTGCCGGGAAGAGCAGCGAGTCTCCGCGGGCGACGAGCCGGACGGCGCCGATCAGCTCGTCGGGATCGGCCCGCTTGAGGAGGAACCCGGCGGCACCCGCCCGCAGCGCCCCGTACACGTACGAGTCGTTCTCGAAGGTGGTAACCACCACGATGCGGGGCGGCTCGGCCATGGTCGCGAGGATCTGCTCGGTGGCCCGGATCCCGTCGATCTCGGGCATCCGCACGTCCATCAGCACGACGTCGGGGGCGAGGGAGCGGACCAGCGGGACGGCCTCCGCCCCGGTGGCCGCCTCGCCGACGACCTCCAGGTCGGCTTCGGCTTCGAGGATGACCCGCAGCGCGGTGCGGACCATCCGCTCGTCGTCGCAGAGCACGATGCGCAGCGACGGTCGGCCCGTCGGCGACAAGGCCGCAGCCGGCTTCGCCAACGGGGCCGCGGTGGGCGCCGGGCCCGGGGCCGAGGTCGCCAACGGGCCCGGGCCCGGGGGCGGAGTCGGGGCCGGAGCCGGAACCGGGGCCGGGGTCGCCAACGGGGCCGGGGGTGGAGTCGGGGCCAGGGCCGGGGTCGGGGCGGGAGTCGGGGTCGGATGGGTCATCGGTTGCCTCCGGCGAGCGGGAGGACGGCCCGCAGCCGCCACCGGTCCTCGTGCGGGCCGGCCTCGACCCGGCCGCCGAGCAGCGCGGCCCGCTCGGCGGCTCCCCGCAGGCCGCGGCCTCCGGTGGTGCGGGGCTCCCGGCCCTCCGGTGGGGCGGGCGGATTGGTCATGGTGATCTCCAGTTCACGGTGTCCGGTCTCTGCCCCGCCGTGTACGCGTATCCGCAGTTCCACGGGGCCCGCGCCGTGGCGCAGCGCGTTGCTGAGGCCCTCCTGCACGATCCGGTAGGCCTCTCGGGAGGCGATCGCCGGAAGCCTCGCCCAGTCCCCGACGGGGCCGGGGTCCTGGTGGGCGGTGACGGAGGCGCCCGCGGCCCGGGTCCGGGCCAGCAGCCCGTCGAGATCGGCGGCCAGCGTCGGCGCGGGCGCGGCGTCCGGCCGGCTCGCGTCCCCGTCACGCAGCAGGCCCAGTACCGCGTCCAGCTCGCCGACCGTCCGCCGAGTCGTGTCCTCGATCGCGGCCAGCGCCTCCCTCACGAAGTCGGGGTCGCGCTCCAGCACCCGCCGGGCGGCACTCGCCTGGAGGGTGACGGCGCTCAGCGCGTGCCCGACCGCGTCGTGCAGCTCCCGGGCAAGCCGGTTGCGCACGGCCAGGTCGGCGGCCCGCTCCTCGGCCGCGGCCAGCCGGTCCGCCGCGGTCGGCCCGAGCAGTACGGGCGCCAGCCGGGCCAGCAGCGCCCCGGCCCCGGCGGCGCACAGGACGAGCCCGGCCAGCAGGCCCGTCCCGAGCAGAGGGGCCGCGTACGGACTGGCGGCGGTGGAGAACCAGCCCAGTCCGAGCATGGCGTCCCGCAGTCCGCTCACGAACGGCAGCGTGATCAGCACCACCGCCATGGGCGGGACGGCGAGACTCATTCCGCTGATCACCGCGCCGACCCCCAGGTGGAGGGTCCACCAGGCGGAGGTCCGCCCCCGGGCGGCCCAGGACCGCGCGGGCCCCTCGGCGAGCTGCTCCCCCGGAACCCCGCACATGGCCCGGACGGCGGTCACCGACAGCGGCCGGACCAGCCCGAACACGGAGGTGGCCGAGGCCAGTGGCAGGGCGGCCGCGTAGGTGGCGAGGGTCAGCGGGAACGAGCTGAAGGCGTTCTGCCCGCCGGTCGCCAGACCGGCCCCCACCTGGGCGAGGAGGAAGTAAGGCATCAGCAGTGCCCCGCCGAGTATCAGGTGGACCCAGCGCAGCCGCGCCCGCGCCCCCAGCAGCCGGCTCAGACCGCCGCGCATCACACCTCGCGGCGGGATATGAGGAATCGGGTGAGGACGGCGGCGGCGAGCGCTCCGGTGATCATCTGGCCAGCGTAGGTCAACAGGGTCGCGGTGGCAGGCCCTTCGCCGCCGTCCACCTGCGGTCCCAGCGAGGTGATCAACATCCACGTCCCCCAGGTCAGCGTCGCCCCCGCGCCGATCCAGGCGAGGCCGAGCGGCCACCACGCCCGCGACTTCCCGCCCCGGGCCAGGAGCAGTGCTCCGGCTCCGGCGGCGAGCGCGCACAACCCGTGGGCCGCGGACACCACGGCTGTCTCCGCGGAGTACGCGGCCGCCCGCTCGGCGCCCAGCCAGGCCGTACCGCCGAAGGCCCAGTAGGCATGCACGGCCGCGACCGCCAGGCCGGCCGCCGCAGCGGCTCCCGCCACCACCCCCGTGGATGACGGGAACCTCCCCCGGACTCCGTCCGGGATCACCTGCGGCCCCAGCACGCCCTGCCACCGCCGGCCCCAGCGCTCCCGCGCATAGGGCACGAACAGCCCGGCCAGGGCGAGTCCTTGAATAGTGAAGCCCGTGTAGACGACGTTGAACACCCACGGGTCCAGGAACGGCGCCCGGGCCGCCTTCGTCGCCTCTTCCAGCCCGAAGCCCAGCGCCCGCACCAGCAGTTGGCCCGGGAACCCGAGCAGGATCGGGGTCAGCAGCCCGGTGGCGACGAAGACCGGGACGGTCAGCAGCCAGGCCGGGAACCGTATGCCCGAGGGCCGGGTGAGCACCAGCACGAGCAGGATCACACAGGCGTCCATGGCCAGCGTCACGGAGTTGGCCACCGTGAAGTACAGCCCGGGCTCCCTGAGCACGCTGCCGTCCGGTATCCCGACGTGGCTCCCGGCCAGCCAGGCGCTCTTGAGCGTCAGATACGGCGCGGTGGCGGCCAGGGCCACCGCCCGCAGGACGCGCCGCCCGGTCCCCGGGGCGGGGGCCGACGGCTGATTCGCGTACGTCGTGGGAACGGCTCGTGTGGTCATGGCTCAACGGTCCCGCGCGCGCGGCCCCGCCGCCTCCCCCTCGAAGGGGAACCGCCTCCCCCGCTCGGGGGAGGAACCACCGTTTCCACCGCCCCACTTGCACCGCCTCACATGCGCCGCGTCACCACCGACAGCCGGTCCCGCGCCTCGAACAGCGCCGCCTTGATGGCCTGCTCGTGCCCGTCCGTCAGCCGGGCCACCGGCACCGAGCAGCTCACCGCGTCCCGGGCCGGAGTCCGGTACGGCACGGCCACCCCGAAGCAGCGCAGCCCGAGCGTGTTCTCCTCCCGGTCCACCGCGTACCCCTGCTCCCGTACCAGCGCCAGCTCCTCGATGAGCCGCTCGCGGTCGGTGACGGTGTGCTCGGTGACCGCCTCCAGACGGCGCGGCAGCAGGGTCCGCACCTCTTCGTCGGTGTGGGTGGCCAGCAGCGCCTTGCCGAGCGCGGTCGAGTGGACGGGCAGCCGCCGCCCGACCCGGGTGAAGGGCCGCAAGTAGTGCTGGGACTGGCGGGTCGCGAGGTACACCACGCTCGTCCCGTCCATCCGGGCCAGGTGGATGGTCTCCGTCGTGTCGTCGGACAGCCGGTCCAGCGTGGGCCGGGCGGCCGCGACCACCTCGTCGCCGTCGATGTACGAGCTGCCGACCAGCAGGGCCCGGACGCCGATGCCGTACCGCGTGCCCGTCGCGTCCGTCTCCACCCACCCCAGGTTCACCAGGGTGCGCAGCAGCATGTACAGGCTGGACTTGGGCAGGGAGAGGTCGTTCTGGATGTCGGCGAGGCTGTGCAGGCCCGGCCGCGCCGCGAAGTGCTCCAGCAACAGGACCGTACGCACCGCCGATTTGACCGGCGGTGCCGGGGCGGCACCACCCGACTCGGTCGTCGTCATACGCCTGCTTCCCCTCTGGTCGCCTCTTGTCACGCGGAGGACGCGGAAATAGAGTCCGCAGCAGATGTGATCATTCATCCACCGGAACGGCGTTCAGAATACTGAACGATCCAGGAGGCAGTGGGCCATGACAACGACACCAGTCTGGAGTGTGGACCCCCGCACCGGGAAGCAGCGCGAGCAGGTTGCGGTGGAGGCCACTTCCCGCGAGGTGGACGAAGCCGTACGGGCCGCCCACGCGGCCCGTCACGCGCTGGCCGACGCCACTGCCCGCGCCGCCTTCCTGCGCGCCGCCGCCACGCTGCTCGACGAGGCCGCCGCACACGTCATCGAGGCCGCGGACGCCGAGACCGCGCTCGGCCCGGGCCGGCTCACCGGCGAACTGGCCCGCACCACCGGCCAGCTGCGCGCCTTCGCCGACGCCGTGGACGAAGGGGCCTACCTCGACATCCGGATCGACCGCGCCGACCCCTCCCTCAGCCCCCCGCGCCCCGAACTGCGCCGCTACAAGGTGCCACTGGGCGTGGTCGCGGTCTACGCCGCCTCCAACTTCCCGCTCGCCTTCTCCGTCCCCGGCGGGGACACCGCGAGCGCGCTGGCCGCCGGCTGCCCGGTGATCGTCAAGGCGCATCCCGACCACCCGGCCACGTCCGAGCTGTGCGCCTCGCTGCTGCGCCGGGCGGCCGTCGCCACCGGGCTCCCGGCGGACGTGGTCGGCCTGGTCCACGGGTTCGACGCCGGGCTGGAGCTGATCCGCCACCCGCTGGTGTCCGCAGCCGGGTTCACCGGCTCCATCCGCGGCGGGCGGGCCCTGTTCGACGCGGCCGCCGCCCGGCCCGTGCCCATCCCCTTCCACGGTGAACTCGGCTCCCTCAACCCCGTCGTGGTCACCCCGGCCGCGGCCGCCGAACGCGCCGAGGAGATCGGCAGCGGACTCGCGGGCTCGGTCACCCTGGGCGTCGGCCAGTTCTGCGTGAAGCCCGGCCTGGTCCTGGTCCCCGAGGGCGCGGCGGGCGACCGCCTGACCGGCGCGCTCACCAAGGCACTCGGGGAGACCGAGCCGGGGGTGCTGCTCGACCACCGGATGCGGGACAACTTCGTCTCGGGGGTCCGTGAGAGGGCCGCGCTGCCCGGCGTCGACGCACCCGTAACCCCGGGCTCCGGCGGTGAGCACACGGTCGGCGCGGGCTACCTGACCGTGCCGGCCGCCCGCCTCCTGGACGGCGCCCCGGACGCGGAGTACGAGGTACTGCTGGAGGAGTGCTTCGGTCCCGTGACCGTCGTCGTGCGGTACGCCGACCAGCGCGAGGCCGGCGCGGTGCTCGGGCGGCTCGCCGGGAACCTGAGCGCCACGCTCCAGCTGTCGCAGGCCGAGACCGAGGGCGAGCCGGGCCCCGCCTCAGAGCTGATCGCGCAGGTCACGGGGCTGGCGGGCCGGATCGTGGTGAACGGCTGGCCGACCGGGGTCGCGGTGGCCCCGGCCCAGCACCACGGCGGCCCGTACCCGGCGGCCACCTCGCACTCCACCTCCGTCGGCGGGACGGCGATCGAGCGCTGGCTGCGGCCGGTGGCGTACCAGTCGGTGCCGGACCCGCTCCTGCCGCCCGAGCTGCGCGAGGCCAATCCGCTGGGGCTCCCGCGCCGCGTGACGGGGGCCTGAGGCAGCCGCGTGGCCGCGGGGCGGGCGGCAGGGCGGACGGCCCGGGCCCCCGGCAGACCCGCCGGTAAATCCGTTGCCCGCCCCGCCGGGTGCGGGGCAGGCTGCGGCTCATGCCGAAGCCGCACGGATTCTCGTACCGACAGCACCAGGACGACTCCGTCGTCATCACCCACCAGGGCCGCACCGCAGCGACCCTGCGCGGGGGCCGGGCGGACAAGTTCCTGGCCGAGGTGGGGTCCGGCGACGCGCAGCTGGTGATGGCCCGCTGGACCGGCGCCTACAAGTTCGGCAACGAGCGCACGGCGAGGAACCACCCCCGCAACCGGCGCTGACCCCCGTCGGGCGCGGGCTGGGCACCGGCGGGGCCCCGGTCGAGGGCTCGGCCGGAGTCGCGGCCGGAATCCGATCGGCATCCCGGTCGAATCCCGGTCGAAATCCCGGTCGAAATCTCACGCGAGAGTAAGGGAACGGCAAAGGGCCTCCGGTCGTTCTCCAGGGCATGACCGCTATGACCCCTGGATCCAACCTGCCGCTCAATGCCGTCCGTGTGACGGTGGACGTGGCTGCCCCGGTGCGGCTCGACGTGTCGGGACTCCTCCTCACGGCGGACGGCAAGGTGCGCTCCGACGCCGACTTCATCTTCTACAACCAGCCCTCCGGGCCCGGTGTGACGTACCGGTCCGGCGGCGGCGCGGCACCGGACTCGATCACCGTGGACACCGGCGCGCTGCCCCCGGGCATCGAGCGGATCGTGGTCACGGCCAGCCCCGACGCGGCCGGGCAGACCTTCCAGGGCGTCGAGCCCACCGCCACCGTGCGCAACGCGGACGGCGGCGCGGTGATCGCCACCTTCACCCCGCCGCAGCTGGGAGCCGAGACCGCGCTCGTCGTCGTCGAGGTCTACCAGCGCGGCGGCGTGTGGAAGGTGCGCGCGGTCGGCCAGGGGTACGCGAACGGTCTCGCCGGCATCGCCACCGACTTCGGGGTCTCCGTGGACGAAGAACCGGCCGCCGCACCCGCACCCGTCGCCCCGCCGGCGCCTCCGGCGCCGCCCGCCCCGCCGGTCGCCTACCCGGCCTCCCCCTGGCTCGGCGGTGCCACCACGCCCGCCGCCCCGCCGGTCCACGCCGCCCCCGCACCCGCACCCGCCCCCGCCCCGGTCGCGGCCGCCGCCCCGCCCGCCGGGGGGAAGATCAACCTCGACAAGGGCCGGGTGAACCTCCAGAAGAACCAGACCGTCTCCCTGGTCAAGGGCGGCCGCCCGCTGCTCTCCCAGGTCAAGATGGGCCTCGGCTGGGAGCCCGCCTTCGGCGGCCGCGACATCGACCTCGACGCCTCCGTCATCGCGTACGGCCCCCAGCGCAACCACATCGACAGCTGCTACTTCGGCAAGCTGTCCATCCTCGGCGGCGCGATCAAGCACTCGGGCGACAACCTGACGGGCGAGGGCGCGGGCGACGACGAGGTCATCGTCGTGGACCTGGGCCGGCTCCCCGCGGACGCGACGGGGCTGGTCTTCACGGTCAATTCCTTCTCCGGCCAGAAGTTCACCGAGGTGGCCAAGGCCTACTGCCGTCTGATCGACGCGGCGAGCGGCGAGGAGCTGGTGCGCTTCGACCTCACCGGCGCCGAGCCGCAGACCGGGGTGATGATGGCCAAGCTGATCAAGCAGTTCACCGGCGAGTGGGAGATGACGGCCCTGGGTGACTTTGTGAAGTCCCGCACAGTGCGCGGCATGGTCAAGCCCGCCTCGCAGGCGCTCTGAGCAGGTGGGCGGGCACATGGCGCCATGGGGCCCGGTCGCGGGTGATGGATGCCACGCGTAATCCGGGGGTGGCTGTCAGTGCCCGCCCGTAGCCTTGAACTCATGCACGAGTCACTCACCCCCGCGGGGCCCGCCCGCCCGTCCGCCGCCGAGGCGAACGAGGCGATACGGCACCTTGTCGAGACCCGGGTGGACGGCGAGTGGCCCTCGGAGGCGTATGAGTTCCTTCTCGCCGAGTGGGCCGAGGCGTCCCGCGCGGAGGTTTCCGCAGCCCGGTAGGCGCGGCCCGCGGCCCGGGGACCGCCTTCGGCACCGCCGGCGGCCACCGGGACCAGCAGCCCACCGGCCCCGGACCCGCCGGTCCGGAGCACCGCCGATCCGGAACCCTGTCGGTCCGGAGCCCCGTCAGCCCCGGACCTCGTCAGCCCCGGACCTCGTCGGCCCCGGACCCGCCGGTCCGGAGCCCCGTGGCCCCGGACCCGCCCGGTCTCGCCTGCGCAGGCGTCAGTGTGCGCGCCGCCACGGGCCGGTGATCGCCAGCATGATGCCCGGGTCCTGGATGTTGGCGTACAGCGTGCGCCCGTCCGGGGAGAAGCAGACACCGGTGAACTCCGAGTACTCCGGCTCCTCGGCGGTCCCGATGTTCAGCTCGTTGCGCGCCAGCGGGTAGGTGCGGCCCGATCCGGTCGCGCCGAACAGGTGCTGCAGCCCCGAGCCGTCCTCCGCGATGACGAGCCCTCCGTACGGCGACACGGTGATGTTGTCGGGGCCGTCGTAGCCGCCGTCCGCCGCCGGGTCCGCGTTGACGCCGATCAGGACGGTCAGCCGGACCGTCCGCCGCTTGGGGTCGTAGAACCACACCTGGCCGTCGTGCGCCGCGCCCGGGCTCTCCTCACGGGCGTAGGAGGAGACGAAGTACGCGCCGCCGTCGGCCCACCACATGCCCTCCAGCTTGCGCGCCCGCGTCACGGCGCCCTCCGCGAACTGCTTGCGCACCGGCACCGTCCGCGCGTCGCGGTCCGCCACGTCGACCCAGTCGACCCCGTACACGGTGCCGGTCTTCGTCGCGCGCGAGAGGTCGTCGACGAACCGGCCCGAGCTGTCGATGCACTTGGCGGCCTGCAGCAGGCCGGCGTCGGCGGAGAGCGTACGGAGTCTGCCGCGCCCGTGGCGGAAACCGGCCGGCGGGCTCCAGCGGTAGAACAGCCCGCTGGGGCCGGAGGCGTCCTCGGTCAGGTAGGCGTGGCCCTGGCGCGGATCGATGACCACGGCCTCGTGCGCGTACCGTCCGAAAGCCTTGATCGGCCGCGGGTCGCGGTTGGCGCGGCGGTCGTGCGGGTCGACCTCGAAGACGTAGCCGTGGTCCTTGGTCATGCCGTTCTTGCCGGCCAGGTCCTCGGTCTCCTCGCAGGTGAGCCAGGTGTCCCAAGGGGTGGAGCCGCCGGCGCAGTTGGTGGACGTACCGGCGACGCCCACCCACTCGGCGACCTCGCCGCCGCGCCGGACCTCGACGACCGTGCAGCCGCCGGCCGCGGCCGGGTCGTAGACCAGGCCCTCGGTGAGCGGGACGGGGTGGGCCCAGTTCTCCCGCTTGCCCTTGAGTTCGTGGTTGTTGACGAGGAGGGTGACCCCGCGGTGGCCCTCGAAGGCGGCGGTCCCGTCGTGGTTGGACGGGGTGATCTCGCCGGAGTCCAGCTTGGTGACCCCGCTGTGCGTGATCACCCGGTACGAGAATCCGGCGGGAAGGGCGAGGAGGCCGGCCGGGTCGGCGACGAGGGGGCCGTAGCCGGGCTCGCAGGGCCGTCCGTGCTCGTCGCGGCGGGTGTCGTCCTCGGCCGCCAGCGCGCCCGGGGCGGTGGCCAGGGCGCCGACCGTCCCGGTGAGCGCGACTCCCGCGCCGGCGAGGACGGTGCGGGCGGTGAAGTCTCTGCGGCTGAGCGGCATCGGGTCTCCAGGGGTGGGGAGGTGGTGCGCCTGTCGTGCGGTCGTCGGCGCACACGCTCCCGCCCGCACGTGAACGGCGGCTGAACTACCCGGCACGAGGAGCCGACTCCGTGCCTGCGGGCGGAATGGCCAGCTCCTGCCCAGGATCGGCTCATTGTCGATGCCCCGGCACAGGCGTCAGCGTCCGGCGCCCTTCAGGGTCCCGCCCACCCCGCCCGTCCCGCCCACCCCGCCCGTCCCGCCCTCCCCGAGCGCACCGCCCGCCCCGTCACGGCCGCCCCGTCACGCCCCGTCACGGCCGCCCCGTCACGCCCCGTCACGTCCGTCCCGTCACGGCCGCCGGGAACGCGCCTTGAACGCGGCCTTGCGGGCCTCTTTCGCCGTCTTCTTGTCCGGGTGCAGCCGGCCCATCGCCTCCAGGACGTACGCCGTCGCCGGGTGCTCCACCCGCCACACCTGCTCGAAGAACCCGGTGTGATGGGCGGTCAGGGTCTCCATCAGCAGCGGGAGCTCCTCGGTCTCCCCGTCGGCGGCCAGTTGCGCGGCGATCGTGTCGACCGTCAGCCAGAACACCATCGCCCCGTCCGGTGCCGGTACGTCGGCCGCCCCGCGCTCGGCCAGCCAGACCCGGGCGAGGCCGCCCAGCTCCGGGTCGTCCAGCACCGCGCGGACCGCGGGCTCGGCCTCGGGACCGGCGGGGGCGAGGGCCTGCTGGCATCGCAGCCGGCGCAGCGGGGCGCCCTCGTCGTCACCGCGCGCGGCGTCCAGCAGCTCGGCCACGGCCGCGGGGACTTCGCGTCCGGCCAGCCACGCCTCGATCTCGGCCTCGGCGGCGCTCTCCGGGTAGGCGCAGACGGCGTCGAGCAGCACGTCCGCCCCCTTGTCGGCCAGTTCACCGACGGCGGGTGCCTCGACCCCGGCCTCCAGCATCCGGGCGCGGACCCCGTACAGCCCGAGCGGGGTCAGGCGGACCATCCCGTAGCGGGAGACGTCCTCGTCGGCATCGTCCCGGCCGGCGGCCGCGCCGGAGGCGGCCGGCTCGTCGTCCGCGTCGGCCATCAGCTCCTCGTCGACGGGCCGGAACTCGACCAGCCCGATGGGCTCCAGCTGCCGGAACTGGTCGTCGAGGCGCATCATCGCGTCGGAGACCTGCTGCAGCACGGCGTCGGTCGGCTCGCCCATGTCGTCGGGCACCACCATGGACGCGGCGAGCACGGGCAGCGGAACCGGCCGGTCCGCCGCCCCGCCCGCTGACACGGTGAGCAGGTACAGATTGGCGAGGACCCCGTCGAGGAAGTCCTCCTCGCGCCGCGGGTTCCAGTCCAGCTGGTCGAAGTCGATCTCGCCGCCCGCGTCCAGCGCGTCGACCAGGTCGTCCAGGTCGGGCACGGCCGCGTCGGCCAGTACGGAGTCCAGCGCGGCCAGCCACAGGTCGAGTACGTCGCCGGGCGCGCCGCTCGTCACCAGTGCCAGGTCCTCACCGGGCAGGGCGGTGCCGGACTCCTCCCCGCCGCCGTCGGCCCCTTCGGCGCCCTCACCCGCGTCCTCCTCCGGCTCGGTGACGTCCACCAGCCCGGTGTCCACGGCCACGCGCCAGGCCCGGCTCGCGTGCACCGCGGAGTCCGCGTCGGCGACGTCGAGGCCGAGCACCGCGGCGGCCTCGGGGAGTTGGGCGGCGACGAGTTCGCCGCCGATGTCGACCCGGGTGTCGTCTCCGGCCCAGCGGGCCAGCCGCACGGCGCGGGCGAACAGGGGGGCGACGAGGGCGTCGCGGGCCAGCTCCGCATCGGAGTGCAGCCGTACCGGCGGCAACGTGGGGTGCGGCTCTGCGGACATGAAGCGGTTCTCCTCGCGGACGCGGTGGGGCGGGGTGACACGGGCCGTGACATCAGTCGGCCGGTCAGTCGGCCTGCCGGCGTTCGGCCTGCCGGCGTTCGGCCGGTCAGCCGGACGGGACGGGCATGCGGACGGGACGGGCATGCGGACGGATCGACGGACGCCCGGCGCAACCTTGTCAGGCGACCCAGCGTAGACGCATTTCGGGCGGCTCCGGCGGGTCATCCCCTTTGGTTCATCCCACAGTCAGCTGTCGTATTTCCTGGAGGCCTTGACAACTTTGGCGGCCACACAGGAAATTGACGCGCGTAGATGTTTCGGGAGCCGCAAGTCTCCCGCAGATCTCCTGCCGCTTCAACGCCGTCTCCCTCATCCCACACCGGAGTTCCCGCTCATGCGCTCCTCGCATCCCCGTTCCGCCGCCGTCTCGGCCCTCGTCGCCACCGCGCTGGCCACCGGCCTGCTGGCGGGCTCCGCCGACGCGGCCGAAGGCTCCGCCGCCGGCCAGGTACGCATCCACGACATCCAGGGCACCACCCGGACATCCCCGCTCGCCGGCAAGCAGGTCGCCGATGTCGAGGGCATCGTGACGGGGGTGCGGACGTACGGCTCGCGCGGCTTCTGGATCCAGGACCCCGACGCCGACGACGACGCCGCCACCAGCGAGGGCGTGTTCGTCTTCACCAGCTCGGTCCCGACCGTCGCCGTGGGCGACGCGGTCAAGGTCTCCGGCACGGTCGGCGAGTACATCCCGGGCGGCGTCAACTCGGGCAACCAGTCGGTGACCCAGATATCCAAGCCAGCCGTCACGGTGGTCTCCTCGGGCAACGCGCTGCCCGAGGCCACCGCGGTCAACGAGTACACGGTGCCCGCCGAGTACGCCCCGGAAGGCGACCCGGCCGCCGGCGGCAGCATCAACGGGCTGGCCCTGGACCCCTCGCGCTACGCCCTGGACTTCTACGAGTCCCTCGAGGGCATGAACGTCAAGATCGGCACCTCGCGCGTGGTCGGCGCCACCGACCCGTACTCGGAGCTGTGGGTCACCGTGAAGGGCTGGGAGAACGCCGCCAAGCGCGGCGGGACGATCTACGGCTCCTACGGGTCCCAGAACACGGGCCGCCTCCAGATCCAGCAGCTCGCGCCGCTCGCGCAGCAGCCCTTCCCGGTGGCCAACGTCGGCGACAAGCTGACCGGCGTCACCGAAGGCCCGCTGGACTTCAACCAGTTCGGCGGCTACACGCTCGTGGCCCGCACTCTCGGCACGGTCCAGGCCGGCACCCTCGCCCCCGAGAAGACCAAGGCGCAGGACGCGCACGAGCTCGCGGTGGCCACGTACAACGTCGAGAACCTCGACCCGACCGACCCGCAGGCGAAGTTCGACGCGCTGGCGAAGGCGGTCGTCGAGAACCTGGCCTCCCCCGACATCCTCGCCCTGGAGGAGATCCAGGACGACAACGGCGCCAAGAACGACGGCACGGTCTCGGCCGAGCAGACGCTGACGAAGTTCACCGCGGCGATCGCCGCGGCGGGCGGCCCGGCCTACCAGTGGCGGACCGTCAACCCGGAGGACAAGAAGGACGGCGGCGAGCCCGGCGGCAACATCCGCCAGGTGTTCCTCTTCAACCCGGAGCGGGTCTCCTTCACCGAGCGCGCCCCGGGTGACGCGGTGACGGCGACCGGCGTGGTCAAGGAGAACGACAAGGCCGCCCTGACCCACTCCCCCGGCCGTGTCGACCCCGCGAACCCGGCGTGGGCGGACAGCCGCAAGCCGCTGGCGGGCGAGTTCGTCTTCCGCGGCAAGACGGTCTTCGTGATCGCCAACCACTTCGGCTCCAAGGGCGGCGACGAGGGCCTGACCTCGCACCACCAGCCGCCGGTGCGCTCCTCGGAGGCCAAGCGGCTGCTCCAGGCGCAGGCCGTGAACGGCTTCGTCAAGGAGATCCTGGCGGCGGACAAGAACGCCAACGTCCTCGCCCTCGGCGACATCAACGACTTCGAGTTCTCCGGGACCACGAAGGCGCTCGAGGACGGCGGGGCGCTCTACTCGGCGATCAAGTCGCTGCCGAAGGCGGAGCGGTACTCGTACGTCTACCAGGGCAACGCCCAGGTGCTGGACCAGATCCTGACCAGCCCGGCGATCAAGAAGTTCACGTACGACAGCGTCCACATCAACGCGGAGTTCGCCGCCCAGAACAGCGACCACGACCCGCAGGTGCTGCGCTTCAAGCCGTAGTCGCGGCCGCCTGACCCCTGAGACCGCAGAGGGCCCGGACGCCGTCCCGTCCGGGCCCTCTGCCACACTCCTGGCCATGATCTTCCGTACAGCCACGCGCGCGGACCTGCCCGCCGTACTCGCCCTGCTGGCCGACGAGGAGCGGGTCGTGGACCCGGCTGCGGTCGTCGTCGACGAGGCGCGGGAGCGGGCCTTCGCCGCCATCGCGGCGGACGCGCGCAACGAGGTGCTGGTCCTGACGGACGACGACGGCGCCGCGGTACTGGGATGCCTCCAGCTCACGTACATCCCCGGCCTGGGCCAAGGGGGCCGGGACCGGGCACTGGTGGAGGCGGTACGGATCCGCCCGGACCGGCGGGGCGAGGGGCTGGGTGCGGAGCTGATGGAACTGGCCGCCGACCGGGCCCGCGAGCGCGGCTGCGGCCTGGTCCAGCTGACCAGCGACAAGCGGCGCACGGCCGCCCACCGCTTCTACGAACGGCTGGGCTTCACGCGCAGCCACGAGGGCTTCAAGCTGCGCCTGGAGTCCTAGCCGGGTCCTGTCGTCGAAGTGGCTCCGGGCGGGGCCGTTCCGGGACAAGACGGGGACTTTCGGCCCTGACGTGACGCTCGACACATCCCTACCGAATCGACCTCGTGTGGTGTTGAGTGTCTGCACGCCCGATCTTGTGCCGCCTCGTACCCCGCACTCGCCGGAGGCCCACGTGTTCCCCTCCATGTCCCTCGCCCAGGAAATCGGCCTCGCCCTCCTTATCGTGGCCGCTCTCGCCTGGGTCGTCGGCCTCGGCCACATGCTGCGGGGCAGCCGCTCCGACCTCCCGGAGCCGGCCGCGTACGAGGGCCTGCCGGTGATCCCCGCCCAGCGCACCTCCGCCGCCCACCCGATGGAGTCGGTGGAGCTGACCGAGGCGGAGCAGCAGGCCTTCGCGGGCCTGATCCGCACGATCCCGCTCCGCTGACCCCCACGCAGCGCCCCCGGCGCCTCCCCTGCGCGCCTTCCGCCGCCCACCACGTCGCGCGGTCCGGTCCCGAGGCAGCGGCTCAGTCCGCGACCACTGCACTTCGGTCAACGACATGACCGGACCAACGGCCCAGTGATCCGAACAGGTCGGCCTCGGGCCAGGATGGGAGCGTGATACCGCCCCGACTGCTGTGGTGTGACCCCCGGCCCATCCCCCGGTTCAACCGGCAGGAGCCGGTGACCACGATCATTCGCGATCCCGGCTTCTACGAGCCGAGCGAAGAAGACGACTGCTGGCGGTTCGGGTACTTCTGCCAGGCGCATGACCGCCCCTACTGGCACGAGGGCTGCGGGGAAGGGCCGCATCTCATCGCCCTGCACTGCGACGGGCACGGGCCGGAGAACATGTGGCCGCAGCCGAAGATGCTGATGTTCCCGGCAGGGTTCGACCCCCCGCTGAGCGACGTGCAGCTGACCTGGGTGCAGGCACAGTGGGACGCCGCCGACTAGGCCGGATCCGAAAGAGACGGCCCGGCCGACAAGGGGCTCCGTGGAACCGGTCAAGTCACGGGTTCCCGGGACATGACCGCCTCCGGCCCGTGGGGGCTACTTGTAGGGCCGGCCCCACCGGAAACGGAACGGGGCGGCACGGCACGGGCGGACGACTCCTCGCCGCGGAATGCCGGCAGCCCTTGCAGGAGGAGTACCGCCATGACACGAAACGTTCACGCTCACCACGAGGGCCGGCCCGAGCGGCGCTTCCTCCTCGCGATGATCATCGCGTCCACCGCCGTGCTGTCGGGGGCTGCGATCCCTCCGGTGTCCACCGCGTCCACTGCGTCCACCGCGTCCACCGCGACCGGCACGAGCCGGCCCGCGGCGGCGACGGCTTCCTCGGTGACTCCGGACCCGGCGCCTGGCCCGGCCCCGGCGCCGAGGGCGGACCCACCGGCTTCGCGCTCCTCCTGACATGGAAGAGCGCCCTCCCGCGACCCGTGAGGGCCGTGGGAGGGCGCTCGCCGATGCCCGGGGCGTCAGTTGTGGCTGTGCAGGACCTCGTTCAGGCCGCCCCAGGCCGCCTTGTACGGGCGGGCCTCGACGGCGCCGGTGACCGAGTTGCGGCGGAAGAGGATGTTGTTGGCGCCCGAGAGCTCCAGGGCCTTGACGATCTGGCCGTCCGGCAGGGTCACGCGGGTGCCCGCGGTCACGTAGAGGCCGGCCTCGACGACGCACTCGTCGCCCAGCGCGATGCCGACGCCCGCCTCGGCGCCGATCAGGGTGCGCCGGCCGATCGAGATGATCTGCTTGCCGCCGCCCGAGAGGGTGCCCATGGTGGAGGCGCCGCCGCCGATGTCGGAGCCGTCGCCGACCACGACACCCGCGGAGATGCGGCCCTCGACCATGGAGGTGCCGAGCGTGCCGGCGTTGAAGTTGACGAAGCCCTCGTGCATGACGGTGGTGCCCTCGGCGAGGTGCGCGCCGAGGCGGACGCGGTCCGCGTCGGCGATGCGCACGCCCTTGGGGGCGACGTAGTCCGTCATCCGGGGGAACTTGTCGATCGAGGTGACCTGGAGGTGCAGGCCCTCGGCGCGCGCGTTGAGGCGGACGGTCTCGACCTGGTCGACCGCCACCGGGCCCAGCGAGGTCCAGGCGACGTTGGCCAGCAGGCCGAAGACGCCGTCGAGGTTCTGGCCGTGGGGCTTGACCAGGCGGTGGCTGAGCAGGTGCAGGCGCAGGTACGCGTCGTGCGCGTCCAGCGGCTTGTCCTCCAGGGAGGAGATCACCGTACGGACGGCCACGACCTCGACGCCGCGGACCGCGTCCTGGCGGATCGCCCTCGACGCGGCGGCGCCCAGCTGCTCCACGGCCTGCTCGGCCGTGAGGCGCTCGGTGCCGGCCGGGCCGGGCTCGGCGACGAGCTCGGGGGCGGGGAACCAGGTGTCGAGGACGGTGCCGTCGGCGGTGATGGTGGCAAGTCCGGCGGCGACGGCGCCGGTGGTACGCGTAGCAGTCATGCCAGAAACCTAACCGGCGACGGCCCGCGGTCGCGAACCGGTCTCATGTGCCGGTCGCGCGCGTCGCCGCGCCCCCGGCGCACCCATGACCAGCACGGTCGCCCCGGCGGCCGCGCCGAGTACCGCGCACAGGGGCCACAGCAGGTCCGGTGCGGTGTCGTAGAGGGCTCCGCCGAGCGGTGCGGCGAGCACGACGCCGCTGACGGAGACGCCCGCGTACAGGCTCTGGAACCGGCCCACGGCGTGCTCGGGCGACTCGTCCGCCACGTACGCGGTGGCCGTGGTCTTGTAGAGGATCTCGCCGAGCGTGAGGAGGACCATCATCGCCACGGCGGCGGGCATGCCGACGCCGAGCATCAGCATCGCGTAGCCGGCGCCCACCAGCACCAGCCCGGTGCCGATGAGGTGCAGCGGGGAGCACCGGCGCAGGGCGAGGGCGGCGGGGATCTCCAGGAGCAGGATGACGCCGCCGTTGATCGCGATGAGGAGTCCGTAGGCGCGGGTGTCCAGGCCGTGGTCGGCGAGGAAGACGGGGAAGGTCGTGTAGTGCTGCCGGTAGACGAGGTCGATGACGACGATCGCGCCGAGCAGGACGAGCAGGGCGGGCCGGGTCCGGAGCTCCCGCCACAGGCCTCCGCGGCCCGGCGGGCTCCCGTGCGCGGTCTCGCCGGGGCGGGCGGCGCCCCCGGCCGGGACGACCCAGGCCGTCCAGAGGGCGAAGAAGAGGGTGCCGAGGCCGTCCGCGACGAAGAGCCAGTCGTACGAGAGCCCGGTCGCGATCAGCGCACCGAGCGGTGCGCCCAGGGTGAAGCCGCCGTTGGACAGGCAGCGGGTGACGGCGAAGGCCTGGCGCCGGGATCCCTCCGGCACGGTGACGGCGACCAGCGCGGAGTTGGCGGCGCGCACCACCCCCGAGGCGTACTGGGCGAGCGGCAGGGCGAGGGCGAGCAGTGCGGTGGGGAGCAGCGGCAGGACGACGAGGACGGCTCCGCCGAGCGCGGAGGCGGTGAGCAGCACGCCGCGGTGGCCGAAGCGGTCCCCGTACCAGCCGCCGGTGAAGTTCCCGGCGACCAGCCCGACACCGCCGATGCCCACGATCAGGCCCGCCTGGGCGGCCCCGAGGCCGCGCGGCCCGGTCAGGTAGACGAAGACGAAGACGAACGTGCAGCTGACGACGGCGTTGACGAACACCCCCGCAGCCAGCAGCCACACAGTCCTCGGTACGTCTTTGAACCCCTGCAGCACACCCGTGTCCCCCGGATCCAGTGAGTCAGTTCCTTTTGGGAACGGACTATGTCAGCATGACAGCCTTGGGTCAACGGACAAAGGAGTTCCCATGGCCCAGCGCACGCACCTCGGCGACGCGGACTGCTCCATCGCCCAGGCCCTCGACGTGGTGGGCGACTGGTGGACGCTGCTGATCGTGCGCGACACCGCGCGCGGTCTGCACCGCTTCGAGGAGCTCCAGCGCGAGCTGGGGATGTCCCGGAAGGTCCTGGCCGAGCGGCTGAAGCTGCTGGTCGAGGCCGGGGTGCTGGCGCGCGAGCCGTACCGGGAACGTCCGGTGCGGCACGAGTACCGGCTGACCCCGCGCGGGCGGGGGCTGCTGCCGGTGCTGGTGGCCCTCCAGGACTGGGGGGACACCTGGATCCTGGGAGAGGGAGAGATGACGGCGACGACCGTAGAGGCCTCGCGGGAGGCGGAACGGGTGCACGCGCTGCGCGGAACCCGGCTGCCCGAGCTGGTCCTGCCGGACCGTTTCGGCGAGCTGCGCGATCCGGTGGCGGACAGCGCGTTCACGGTCCTGTACTGCTTCCCGGGCGCGTACGCGCGCGCCGAGTCCTATCCGCCCGGCTGGGCCGGGATACCGGGCGCCAAGGGCTGCACGTTCGAGTCGTGCACCTACCGCGACCAGCTCGCCGAGTTCACCGCGGCCGGCGCCACCGTGCACGGGGTGTCGACCCAGCGGCCGGACGAGCAGCGGGAGTTCGCGGAGCGGGAGCGGCTGCGCTTCCCGCTCCTCTCGGACGCGGAGCTGGCCCTGACGGCGGCGCTGCGGCTGCCGACCTTCCGCGCGGGGGGCGTGACCCGGATGAAGCGGCTGACCCTGGTCCTCGACCGCGACCGCACCGTGCGCGAGGTGTTCTACCCGATCCAGGACATCGAAGCGAGCGTCCAGGCGGCCCTGACGGCGGTCCGCTCGGGCCGGCCGTAGCCGGAGCCGTAACCGGAGCCGCAGCCGGACCCGTGACCGGACCCGCAGTCGGCCCCGCGCTTCAAGCGCCGCGCCGCGCGGGACGCAGCACCCGGCTCAGGATCTCGCGGGCGCCCGACTCGTCGTACTCGGCGTTCGTCAGGAGGACCTGCAGGCTGATGCCGTCCATGACGGCGACCAGGGCGCGCGCCGTCACCGGGTCGGTCCACGGGGCCAGGGCCGCCGCGACGGCCTCGCACCACTCCGCCGCCACCGGCCGCAGCGCGGGCCGCCGCAAGGCCGCCAGGTAGAGCTCGTACTCCAGCTCCGCCCGGCCCCGGTCGGCCGACAGGAGCTCGCCCAGCAGCCGTGCCAGCGCGCCCGCGAGGTCCTCGCCGTCCCGTACGGCCAGGGCCGGGGCGAAGGCCTCGCAGGCCTGCCGCAGGGCCGCTACCAGCAGGTCGTCCAGGGTCTTGAAGTGGTAGGTGGTCGACCCGAGCGGTACGTCGGCCTCCGCGGCCGCGCTGCGGTGGCTCAGCCCCGCGATGCCCTTGGCGGCCACCACCCGGATCGCCGCGTCGATGATCCGCTGCCGCCGCTCGGGGTCGTACCTGCGCGCGCCGGGGGCCATCAGTGCGCGCCTCCCAGATTCAGCAGCACCACGCCACCGATCACCAGGGCGATCCCGGCGATCTTCGCGGCGGTGGCCGCCTCGCCCATGAACACCATGCCTATGGCGGCGATCGCGGCGGTCCCGACCCCGGCCCATATCGCGTACGCCGTGCCCACCGACATCGTCTTCAGCGTCTGTGCGAGCAGGGTGAAGGCGATGACGTAGCCCAGCAGCGTGCCCAGCGAGGGCCACAGCTTCGTGAAGCCGTCGCTGTACTTCATGGCGGTGGTCCCGGCGACCTCGGCGGCGATGGCCGCGGCAAGCAGTGCGTAAGGCATGTGTACAAGAGTACACAACGATGTGTACGACCGTACACATGCGCCACTCGGCAGGAACACGAGCAGCACCCGGGACTCCTGCGCAAAACGACGAGGGCCCCCGGCACGACCGTGCCGGGGCCCCTCACCTGCGAGTGATCAGACGTTGAAGCCGAGCGCGCGGAGCTGCTCGCGACCGTCGTCCGTGATCTTGTCCGGGCCCCACGGGGGCATCCAGACCCAGTTGATGCGAAGTTCGTTGACGATGCCGTCCGTCGCCGACTTCGCCTGGTCCTCGATGACGTCCGTCAGCGGGCAGGCCGCGGAGGTCAGCGTCATGTCGAGGGTGGCGATGTTCGCGTCGTCGATGTGGATGCCGTAGATCAGGCCCAGGTTGACCACGTCGATCCCCAGCTCGGGGTCGACCACGTCGTAGAGGGCCTCGCGGACCTCCTCCTCGGTGGCCGGCTTGATCGACGCCTCGGGCGTCGCGTTCTCGGTCATGCCGTCTTCCTCTCCGCGTCGCCCAGTGCCTGGGCGGTCGCGTCCTTCCAGGCCATCCAACTCAGCAGAGCACACTTCACGCGAGCCGGGTACTTGGAGACGCCGACGAACGCGACCGCGTCCTCCAGCACCTCCTCCATGGCCTCGTCGGGCTCGATCTTGCCCTTCGACTGCATCATCTCCAGGAACACGCCCTGGATCTTCTGCGCCTCGGCCAGCTCCTTGCCGACGAGCAGCTCGTTCAGCACGGACGCGCTGGCCTGGCTGATGGAGCAGCCCTGGCCCTCGTACGAGACGTCGGTCAGCGTCTCGCCGTCGTACTTCACACGGAGCGTGATCTCGTCGCCGCACGTCGGGTTGACGTGGTGCACCTCGGCATCGCCGTCGCGCAGGCCACGCCCGTGCGGGTGCTTGTAGTGGTCCAGGATCAGTTCCTGGTACATCGAATCCAGCTTCACAGCGTCCTCGTCCTCGTCGCCCTCGGTCAGCCGAAGAAGTTCCGTACGTGCTCCAGCCCGTCGATCAGCGCGTCGACGTCGGCGGGAGAGGAGTACAGGTAGAAAGACGCTCGCGTCGTCGCGGGAATTCCGTAGCGCAGGCAGACCGGGCGGGCGCAGTGGTGGCCCACGCGGACCGCGATGCCCTGCTCGTCCAGCACCTGGCCGACGTCGTGCGGGTGGATGTCGCCGAGCACGAAGGAGATCGCCGCGCCGCGGTCCTCGGCCGTGGTGGGGCCGATGATCCGCAGATCGGGCACCTCGGCGAGGCGCTTGATCGCGTACTCGGTGATCGCGTGCTCATGCGCGGCGATCTTGTCCATGCCGATCGCCGACAGGTAGTCCACGGCCGCGCCGAGGCCGACGGCCTGGGCGATCGGGGGCGTACCCGCCTCGAACTTGTGGGGTGCCGGAGCGTACGTCGAGGCGTGCATCGACACGGTCTCGATCATCTCGCCGCCGCCGAGGAACGGGGGCAGGTCCTCCAGCAGCTCCTGGCGGCCCCACAGGACACCGATGCCGGTCGGGCCGCACATCTTGTGGCCGGTGAAGGCCACGAAGTCGGCGCCGAGCGCCTGCACGTCCAGCGGCATGTGCGGCGCGGCCTGGGAGGCGTCGATCAGCACGAGGGCGCCGACGTCCTGGGCGCGCCGGACGATCGCCTCGACCGGGTTGACCGTGCCCATGATGTTGGAGACCAGCGTGAAGGAGACGATCTTCGTCTTCTCCGTGATGACCTCTTCGATGTTGGACAGGTCGAGCCGGCCGTCGTCGGTGAGGCCGAACCACTTCAGCTTCGCGCCGGTGCGCTGCGAGAGCAGCTGCCACGGCACGATGTTGGAGTGGTGCTCCATCTCCGTGATGGCGATCTCGGTCTCGCGGTCGACCCGGTAGGGCTCGTCCGCCCAGCCGAGCATGTTCGCGACCAGGTTGAGCGACTCCGAGGCGTTCTTGGTGAAGATCACCTCGTCGCGGCTCGGTGCGTTGATGAAGGCGGCGACCTTGTCGCGGGCGCCCTCGTACAGCGCCGTGGCCTCCTCGGCGAGCACGTGCACGCCGCGGTGGACGTTGGCGTTGTGCTGCTCGTAGTACTCGTTCAGCGCGTCGAGTACCTGGCGCGGCTTCTGCGAGGTCGCCGCGTTGTCCAGGTAAACGATCTTCTTCCCGTCGTGGACCACACGATCCAGCAGGGGGAAGTCCTTGCGGATCGCCTCGATGTCGAGGAGGCCAGGCAGCTGTGTCACGCGGTCGCGCCACCCTTCGTGCTGTACGCCTCGTAGCCTTCCGCCTCCAGCTTGTCGGCGAGTTCGGCGCCACCGGACTCGACGATGCGGCCTTCCGAGAAGACGTGGACGAAGTCGGGCTTGATGTAGCGGAGGATCCGCGTGTAGTGCGTGATCAGCAGGGTGCCGACCTCGCCGGTCGCGCGGACGCGGTTGACGCCCTCGGAGACCTGGCGCAGCGCGTCGACGTCGAGGCCGGAGTCGGTCTCGTCGAGGATCGCGATCTTCGGCTTCAGGAGCTCCAGCTGCAGGATCTCGTGGCGCTTCTTCTCACCGCCGGAGAAGCCCTCGTTCACGTTGCGCTCGGCGAAGGCCGGGTCCATCTGGAGCTGCTCCATCGCGGACTTGACCTCCTTCACCCAGGTACGCAGCTTCGGGGCCTCGCCGCGGATGGCGGTGGCGGAGGTGCGCAGGAAGTTGGAGACCGAGACGCCGGGGACCTCGACCGGGTACTGCATGGCGAGGAAGACGCCGGCGCGGGCGCGCTCGTCGACGGTCATCTCCAGGACGTCTTCGCCGTCGAGGGTCACGGTGCCACCGGTGATGGTGTACTTCGGGTGACCGGCGAGCGAGTACGCCAGGGTGGACTTGCCGGAGCCGTTCGGACCCATGATGGCGTGCGTCTCACCCTGCCTGACGGTGAGGTCGACGCCCTTGAGGATCTCGCGGGCGCCGTTCTCGGCCTCGACGGAGACGTGCAGGTCGTGGATTTCAAGCGTTGCCATGGATACCTCAGGACTCCTGGGTGAGGGAGACGAGCACGTCGTCCCCTTCGATCTTTACGGGGTATACGGGTACGGGGCGCGTCGCGGGCAGGCCCGAGGGCTTACCGGTGCGCAGGTCGAAGGCAGACCCGTGCAGCCAGCACTCGATCATGCAGTCCTCGACCTCGCCCTCCGAGAGCGAGACGTTCGCGTGCGAGCAGATGTCGTTGATCGCGAACACCTCGCCCTCGGCGCGGACGATGGACACCGGCGTGCCGTCGAGCTCCACCCGCTTGGGGGAGTTCTCCTCCAGCTCGCTCAGCGCACAGGCCTTGACGTAGTTCATCAGACGGAGCCCTGGAGCTCGGTCTCGATCTTGGCGAGCAGGCGCTCCTCGATGTCGTCGACACCGATCTGCTGGACGAGCTCGGCGAAGAAGCCGCGCACGACCAGGCGGCGGGCGTCGTCGGCCGGGATGCCGCGGGACTGCAGGTAGAAGAGCTGCTCGTCGTCGAAACGGCCGGTCGCGGAGGCGTGGCCGGCGCCGACGATCTCGCCGGTCTCGATCTCCAGGTTCGGCACCGAGTCGACCCGCGCGCCGTCCGTGAGGACGAGGTTGCGGTTCATCTCGTAGGTGTCGGTGCCCTCGGCGGTCTTCTCGATGAGCACGTCACCGATCCAGACGGCGTGGGCGTCCTGGCCCTGGAGCGCGCCCTTGTAGACCACGTTCGACTTGCAGTGCGGGGCGTCGTGCGTGACCAGGAGGCGGTGCTCCTGGTGCTGGCCGGCGTCCGTGAAGTACAGGCCGAAGAGCTCGGCCTCGCCGCCGGGACCGGCGTAGCTGACGCGCGGGTGCAGGCGCACGACGTCGCCGCCGAAGGTGATCACGATCGACTTGAAGGTCGCGTCACGGCCGACCAGCGCGTTGTGCTGGGAGACGTGGACGGCGGTGTCGTCCCAGTCCTGCACGGACACGACGGTGAGCTTGGCGCCGTCGCCGACCAGGAAGTCGACGTTGGCGGCGCGCACGCCGTCACCGGTGTGGTCGATGACGATGACGGCCTCGGCGAAGGCCTGCACGTCGAAGACGGTGTGGCCGAAGGTCGTGCCGCCCTCGCCGTGCAGCGTGACGCGCACCGGCTCGGTCAGGACGGCCTCCTTGGGCACGGTGACGACCGTGGCCTTGGCGAAGGACGAGAACGCCTGGGCGGCGATCCGGTCCACCGGGGTGCCGGCCTTGCCGATGCGCGCGTCGCCGCGCTCCACCGACTCGACGGTGACGCCCTCGGGCGCGTCGATCTGGGCCTTCATGGTGCCGTTGGCGACCGCGGTGCCGTCGTGGAGACCGCGCAGGCGGGCGAGCGGGGTGAACCGCCACTCCTCCTCGCGGCCGTGGGGCACGGGGAAGTCCGCCACGTCGAAGGACGGGGGCGCACTCATCCGGGTGGCGACGGTGGACTCGGCGGCCACCGCGATCGCGCCGGCGGTGGTCGACCCCGCCGGAATGTTCTGAGCCTCAGCCATGGCTGTCGTCTTGCTCACTCTCTTAAAAGAACACGGTCTACGTCGTTGCGATCCTCGGCCCGCAGGGGCGCGGACCGCGGAGCTGGTGGTGGGGCGGCCGGGACTAACCGACCGAGCCCTCCATCTGCAGCTCGATCAGCCGGTTCAGCTCCAGGGCGTACTCCATGGGCAACTCGCGCGCGATGGGCTCGACGAAGCCGCGCACGATCATGGCCATCGCCTCGAACTCCGTCAGACCGCGGCTCATCAGGTAGAAGAGCTGGTCGTCGGAGACCTTGGAAACGGTGGCCTCGTGGCCCATGGAGACGTCGTCCTCGCGCACGTCCACGTAGGGGTACGTGTCCGAGCGGGAGATCGTGTCGACCAGGAGCGCGTCGCACAGCACGTTGGACTTCGAGCCGTGCGCGCCCTCGCCGATCTCGACCAGACCCCGGTAGGAGGTGCGGCCGCCGCCCCGCGCCACCGACTTCGAGACGATGTTCGAGGAGGTGTTCGGCGCCATGTGGACCATCTTGGAGCCGGCGTCCTGGTGCTGGCCCTCGCCCGCGAAGGCGATGGACAGGGTCTCGCCCTTGGCGTGCTCGCCCATCAGGTAGACGGCCGGGTACTTCATGGTGACCTTGGAACCGATGTTGCCGTCGATCCACTCCATGGTCGCGCCCTCGTAGGCCACGGCGCGCTTGGTGACCAGGTTGTAGACGTTGTTCGACCAGTTCTGGATCGTCGTGTAGCGGCAGCGGCCGCCCTTCTTCACGATGATCTCGACCACGGCGCTGTGCAGCGAGTCCGAGGAGTAGATCGGGGCGGTGCAGCCCTCGACGTAGTGGACGTAGGCGTCCTCGTCGACGATGATCAGCGTCCGCTCGAACTGGCCCATGTTCTCCGTGTTGATGCGGAAGTAGGCCTGGAGCGGGATGTCGACCTTGACGCCCTTGGGGACGTAGATGAACGAGCCGCCCGACCACACCGCGGTGTTCAGCGAGGCGAACTTGTTGTCGCCGACCGGGATGACCGTGCCGAAGTACTCCTGGAAGAGCTCCGGGTGCTCCTTGAGCGCCGTGTCGGTGTCCAGGAAGATGACGCCCTGCTCCTCCAGGTCCTCGCGGATCTGGTGGTAGACGACCTCGGACTCGTACTGGGCCGCGACGCCGGCGACGAGGCGCTGCTTCTCCGCCTCCGGGATGCCGAGCTTGTCGTACGTGTTCTTGATGTCCTCCGGCAGCTCTTCCCAGGAAGCGGCCTGCTTCTCGGTGGAGCGCACGAAGTACTTGATGTTGTCGAAGTCGATGCCCGAGAGGTCGGAGCCCCAGTTCGGCATGGGCTTCTTGTCGAACAGCTTGAGACCCTTGAGGCGGAGCTTCAGCATCCACTCCGGCTCGGACTTCTTCGCCGAGATGTCGCGCACGACATCCTCGGACAGACCCCGCTTGGCAGCGGCGCCAGCCGCGTCGGAGTCGGCCCAGCCGTATTCGTAGGTGCCCAGGCCATCGAGCTCAGGGTGAGCAGTCTCCGTGGTCATGCGGGGTTCCTCCCGGCCGTACTTGCAGATACTGATGTGTCGGTCTGTGTGGTGCCCGCGCTACGCGGAATGAACGTCGTGCACACCCCGTCGCCGTGGGCGATCGTGGCGAGACGCTGCACATGGGTCCCGAGCAGGCGGGAGAAGACCTCGGTCTCCGCCTCGCAGAGCTGCGGGAACTGCTCGGCGACGTGTGCGACCGGGCAATGGTGCTGGCAGAGCTGTTCACCGCTGTGCGGACCGGGAGCGCTCTTCGCCGTAGCAGCGTACCCGTCGGCGGTCAACGCCCTGGCAAGGGCCTCCGCGCGCTCCTGCGGGGTGGCCGCGTCGACGGCTTCCCGGTAGGTCTTCGCCTGCTCTTCCATCCGCGACCGGGCGAAGGCGGCGACGGCCGCCTCTCCCCGCTCTCCGCCGCCGACGGACTGCGCGATCCAGCGCAGGGCGTCCGCGGCGAGCGTGTCGTAGGACTGGTCGAAGGCATCGCGGCCGCAGTCGGTGAGCGCGAAGACCTTGGCGGGCCGGCCGCGGGTGCGCGCGCCGTACACGCGCTGCTCACGGGATGCGACGACGTCGTCGGTGACGAGCGTGTCGAGGTGGCGGCGGACGGCGGCCTGGGTGAGGCCGAGGCGCTGGGCGAGGTCGGCGACGGTGGACGGGCCGTGGTCCAGGATGGACCGCGCGACCCGGTTGCGGGTGGACCGCTCCCCGGTCGCGAGCTCCCCCTGGGGGGCCTCGATCTGCCGTTCGCCGTATTTCACAACGCCATTGTTGCGTAATTAGTCGAGCGGCGACAAGCCGTGACGGACGCCACCCCTGGTGGCCTCCATCACTAAGGGTTACCTAATTTGTCGACGCAGAGTTATTCGGAAGGAAGTGCTCCGCACTCTCGCCAGGAGCCGCCGACGAGCCGTTGCAGGGCTCCCACCAGCAATCCTCCACCCATGGCGATTCCCGGCACCGCAACACCGGATTCAGGAAAAGCTCACTGAACGACGCTGGGCCGTCCGGGAGCGACACCCCGGAAACAGTCGCGATCACAGCACGATGTGCGAACCCGAAGGCGACGAAAACGGCGCCCGCCCGGCTCCGTAGACTCATCCCCCATGAGCAACGACCCCGCCGTGGAGATCCGCGGACTGGTGAAGCGGTACGGCCCCAAAACAGCGGTGGACGGCCTGGACCTCACCGTCCGCAGGGCCTCCGTCACCGCGGTCCTCGGCCCCAACGGCGCGGGCAAGACGACCACGGTGGAGACCTGCGAGGGCTACCTCCGCCCCGACGCCGGCACCGTCCGCGTCCTCGGCCTCGACCCGGTCGCCCAGGCCGGGGCCCTGCGCCCGCGGATCGGCGTGATGCTCCAGTCCGGGGGCGTCTACTCCGGGGCCCGCGCCGTCGAGATGCTGCGCCACATGGCCGGGCTGTACGCCGACCCGCTCGACGTCGGCACGCTGGCGGAACGCCTCGGCCTCGGCAGCTGCGGCCGCACCCCCTACCGCAGGCTCTCCGGCGGCCAGCAGCAGCGTCTGGCCCTCGCCATGGCCGTCGTCGGCCGTCCCGAGCTGGTCTTCCTGGACGAGCCCACCGCCGGACTGGACCCGCAGGCCCGCCGGGCGACGTGGGACCTCGTACGGGAGCTGCGCGCGGACGGGGTCACCGTCGTGCTCACCACCCACCACATGGACGAGGCCGAGCAGCTCGCCGACGAGGTCGCCATCGTGGACGCGGGCAAGGTCATCACCCACGGCAGCCCCGAGCAGCTGTGCCGGGGCGGCGCCGAGAACACGCTGCGCTTCACCGGCCGGCCCTCCCTGGACCTCGCCTCGCTGCTGAAGGCGCTGCCCGACGGCACCCAGGCCGCCGAGCTCACCCCGGGCGTCTACCGGGTCACCGGCGACGTCCACCCCCAGCTGCTCGCCACCGTCGCCTCCTGGTGCGCGCAGCACGGCGTCATGCCGGACAGCCTCTCGGTGGAGCGGCACACCCTGGAGGACGTGTTCCTGGAGCTGACCGGCAAGGAGTTGCGTTCATGACCGCGCACGGGCCCGGCACCCGCCGGGGGTCCGGGGGTCGCCCCCCGGGAAGACACAGCCTGGAGCTGACCGGCAAGGAGTTGCGTTCATGACCGCGCACGGGCCCGGCACCCGCCGGGGGTCCGGGGGTCGCCCCCCCGGGAAGACACAGCCTGGAGCTGACCGGCAAGGAGTTGCGTTCATGAGCCCGGAACCGACCCGCAAGGAGCTGCGCCGATGAGCGCCGGCACGTTCACCCCCGCCCCGGGGGCGGCCCCCGTCTCCCGCATGATCCTCGCGCAGACGGCACTGGAGACCCGGATGCTGCTGCGCAACGGGGAGCAGCTGCTGCTGACCGTGATCATCCCGGCGCTGCTGCTGACCCTCTTCTCCGCCGTGGACATCGTGACCGTGCCCATTCAAGAGGGCGGTGCCGAGAAGTCCGTGGACTTCCTCGCCCCGGGCGTCCTGGCCCTCGCCGTGATGTCCACGGCCTTCACCGGCCAGGCCATCGCCACCGGGTTCGACCGCCGCTACGGGGTCCTCAAGCGCCTCGGGGCCTCCCCGCTGCCGCGCTGGGCTCTGATGGCCGCCAAGACCCTGTCCGTCCTGGTCACCGAGGTGCTCCAGATCGCCCTGCTCACCGCGATCGCCTTCGCGCTCGGCTGGTCCCCGCACGGGAACCCGCTGTCGGCGGCCGCGCTGATCCTGCTCGGCACCGCCGCGTTCTCCGGGCTGGGCCTGCTGATGGCGGGCACCCTCAAGGCCGAGATGACCCTGGCCGCCGCCAATCTGGTGTTCCTCCTGCTGCTGGTCGGCGGCGGGGTGATCGTGCCGATGGAGAAGTTCCCGGGCGCCCTGCGGTCCGTACTGGAGCTGCTGCCCATCTCGGCCCTGTCCGACGGGCTGCGCGAGGTGCTCCAGCACGGGGCCGCCCTGCCCTGGGGCGACGCGGCCGTGCTGGCGGCCTGGGCCGCACTCGGCCTGGGCGCCGCGGCGCGCTTCTTCCGCTGGGAATGAAACCCTTCCCCTCGCGGCGGCGCAGCCGCGAGGATGGGCGCCTCCACACATGAAGCCGGGGGGGCGGACATGGTGCAGCGGGAGGCCGTTCTACGGCTGGACGAGCAATGGGCACACGTGCGGTCGGGGGCGGCGCACGCGGAGCCGGCGGAGCGCGAGCGGCTGCTCGACGAGCTGGTCGCGGCCCTGCGCACCCGACCCGACGACCCCGACTGCATCGCGCTGCTGGGACTGCGCCTCGCCGACCGGGCCGCCCTGCGGTTCGCCGAGGGGGACCGCGCGACCGCCCTCGCCACGATCGAGGAGGGGCTGCGCAGCTCCCAGCGGGCGGCCGCGTACTCCCCCGACTTCACCCGCTGGTACGCCCGCGGGCTGATCAACCACGGGGTGTGGCTGGCCTGGCCGCTGAGCGACGGGGACCGGCTGCCCAAGCACCCGCTGGGCCGGACCGCCACGGAGGGGCCGAGCGCCATGGAGCGGGCGGCCGGTGAGCGGGCCCGCGATCTGACCCGCACGGCGGTGGGGGTGTGGGCGGGCCTGGACCAGAACGACCCGGTCAACCGCCGGGGCCTCGCCCAGGCCAAGGTGTTCCTCGGGGACCGTCTCGCGGAGCTGGGTTCCACCGAGGACGCGGTGGCCTGGGCGGTGGACGCCGAGTCGGACTTCCGCGAGCTGCTGCTCGCGGGCCACGGCCCGGAGGCGTCCGAGGAGGCCGAGGAGGCGCTCGACCACATCGGCAGGCAGCTGGAACTGCGCCTGCGCTTCCTGGCCTTCGGCTCCCTGGTGAGCCTGCGCGCCGAGCGGCTGCTGCCGGAACGGCTGCTGCCCCAGGCCGTGGTGGCCGCCCGCGCCCAGGGGTTCGAGGAGTCCGAGATCGCGGCCCGGCTGCGCCTCGGCGCCGGGCAGGTGCGCACGATGCTGGAGGTCACGCCCTGGCTCGCGGTGTGGCGCGTCGAGGTGCGCGGCCCTGACGGCATGTGGAACGTACTGGAGCATCCATGGCACAGCGCCACAGAGGTGAGGAACAGGACGGCCCAGGACATAGGAACTGAATTAGTAAGAGAGTTCCTGGGCTCGGCGGACCACCCCGGCGACGGCGGCCACTGGCGCGTCCTCCTGTGGTGGCACGCGGAGGGCGACCCGGCCGGAGCGCTCTTCCGGCTGGCCTCCGGCCCCGACGCCCCCACGGACACCCCCTCGTGAAACTTTGCACAAGGCTCGGCCTACGATAGGTGCCGTGTTGAACCCATTCGCATACATCGCCAGTCGCTGGACTCCGTCACCCCGGATCGTCCGGCGGGCCGCGGCCGCCGCGCTCCTCATGAGCGTGGTCATCGTCGTCACCGGCGGCGCGGTGCGGCTGACCGGATCCGGACTCGGCTGCGACACCTGGCCCAAGTGCACCGACGACAGCCTCGTCGCGACTCCGGCCCAGGGCTTCCACGGCGCCATCGAGTTCGGCAACCGGATGCTGACGTACGTGCTCAGCGCGGCCGTCGGCTGGGTCATCCTCGCGGCCCGCTCGGCCAAGCCCTGGCGCGCCGCGCTGACGAAGCTCGGGTGGGTCCAGTTCGCCATCGTGGTGGCCAACGCCGTGCTCGGCGGCATCACCGTCATGACGGGTCTCAACCCCTACAGCGTGGCCGGGCACTTCCTGCTCGCCACCTCGCTGATCACCGTGACGACGGTGACCTGGCAGCGCACCCGGGAGGGCGACCGCGCCCCCCGGCCGCGTGTGCCCGGCCCGGTGCGCAAGCTGGCGTGGGCGCTGCTCGCGGTGACCTTCGTACTGATCGCGGCGGGCACGGTGGTCACCGGTTCCGGACCGCACGCCGGTGACCGCAGCGAGATCGAGCGGATGCCGTTCGACTGGTCGGCCACCGCCCATGTGCACGCCGTCGCCGCCTGGGTGGTGTGCGCGCTGGCTGTGGCGATGTGGCTGGTGCTGCGCGTGGTCGACGCCCCCGCGGACACCCGGGCCCGCGCCCGTGACCTGCTGATCGTGCTGCTCGCGCAGGGCGCCATCGGCTACGTGCAGTTCTTCACCGAGCTGCCCGAGCTCCTCGTCGCCGCCCACATGCTGGGCTCCTGCCTGGTGTGGATCTCGGTGCTCCGGCTCGCGCTGAGCCTGCGCGAGCGGCCGGCCGGGCAGGCGGAGATCCCCGCTCAGGGCGACCCCCAGCTCTCCACCGTCTGAACCGCGGGGTTCAACCCCGCCCGTCCAGCCGGTAGACGCGGCGGGCGTTGCCCGCCGCGACCATGGAGGCCACCCGGCCCGCGTCCCGCCAGGACCAGGACCCCTCGCCGACCCAGCCGCCCAGCACCCGGCCCAGCGCCTCCCGGAACACCAGGGCACCCACCGCGTGCAGCTCGGGCAGCTGCCGCCCGCCACTGGAGAACAGCAGCTTCCCGAACGGGACGATCTCCAGCAGCTCGGCCAGGACCGCCGCGGCCCGCGCCCCGGTCCGCCCGAGGGCCGCGCCGGCGTCGGCGTGGACGTGCGGGAAGGACGCGGCCAGCTGCGCCGTGTGCCGGTGGTAGGGGTATCCGCCGAGCAGCACCAGCCGCGTCCCCTGACCGGCGGTGGCCTGCACGAACCGCGTGAGGCGCACCGGGTCCCCCGCGCCCGTGTGCAGCTGGAGCGGCAGCCCGGACGCCACCGCGCTCCACAGCAGGTGCCGCAGGAGTACGGGGTCGCGTACGGGCTCGCCCTTGACCCGGCGGGCCAGCCACCGGCCGGCCGCCCCGCGCACCTCGCCCGGATCGGGCGGCTCGGGCGCCCGGTCCAGGACGACCGGGTAGTCGGCGGCAGCGCCGCAGCTGAAGGCCACTGCCCCGGCGGCGGTGTGGTGCATGGCCTCGGCGAGATTGGCGAGGAAGGCGGCCACCGTCCCGGAGGTGTCGGCGACCTGCTCGGCCAGCAGTTCGGGCCGGACCACCTCGAAGCTCTCGGCGTCCCCGGCGAGGGCCAGCTCCTTGGGGCCGGTGACGTCACCCGCCGCGCCGGTGTCGACCAGGTGGGCGCCGACCCCCGAGCCCCGCAGCAGCAGCCGCGCGGACTCGGCCGCGCCCAGCTCGCGCCGCCGGGCCAGGTACCGGGCGGGCGCACAGTGCGGCTCCAGCCCGAGCAGCGGCGGGCACCAGCGGCGCACCGCGAAACCGGCCTGCGTGTCGAAGAAGGTGGTGCCCGCGGCGGGCGGGCCGACCGAGCGGATCAGCTGGGCCTCGAAGGTGGCCAGGCCCAGCTCCGTACGGAGGAATCCGTGGCAGTACTGGTCCACCAGGGGCGGCGTTTCGATCATCCGGGCATCCCGTTGCGGACGTGGGGAAGGAGCTTCCACACGTCCTAACGGGTGAGCGGGGTGCGAGGTGTTGCTCGTGCTGTTGACCGAGCGGCCACTCCGCGCCCCCGGCGGCCTCCGGGAGGGCTAGGCCGCCGGGTTCTGCTGCCCGCCGAGCTGGATGCCGGCCATCCGCGTCCACTCGTACGGGCCGGTGCGCACGCGCGCGGCGAACTCCCCGTCGAACTCCTCGTGGAGGGTCAGCCCGGCCTTCTCGGCGGCCAGCCGGGCCACTGCGAAGGTCGGGGCGACCAGGTCGCCCCATTCGCCGTCCGTGCCCACGAGCACGATCCGGGTGCCGGCCTGGCCGATGTGGGCGAGGTGGCCCTCGGCGCCGCCGTGCAGGCCGGCGAAGGCACCGATCTGCCTGGCCAGCTTCGCCGCCGTGCGGTCCTGCTTCTTGTCTGCGGTGGTGTCTGCCATGAAAGGCATGCTACCGGTGAGTAATCAGCGGAGGAAGGGATCCACGGCCACCGCCACGAACAGCAGCGACACATAGGTGATGGACCAGTGGAACAGGCGCATCTCCTTGAGCTTCGCCCCTGTCACGCCGGCCTTGGCGCGAGCGTGCAGCGCGTGCGCCTCCCACAGCCACCAGCCGCCCGCGACCAGCGCGACCGCCGTGTAGAACCATCCGGTGTAGCCCAGCGGGGTCAGCAGCAGCGAGACCGCCACCATCACCCAGCTGTAGAGGACGATCTGCCGGGCCACGACCTTGTTGCCCGCCACGACCGGGAGCATCGGCACGCCGACACGCGCGTAGTCGTCCTTCACCTTCATGGACAGCGGCCAGTAGTGCGGCGGCGTCCAGAAGAAGATGACGAGGAAGAGGATGACCGCGGCCCAGGAGACCTCGTCCTTGACCGCGGACCAGCCGATGAGCACCGGCATGCAGCCCGCGATGCCGCCCCAGACGATGTTCTGGGCGGTGCGCCGCTTCAGCAGCATCGTGTAGACCACGACGTAGAAGAGGAGCGCGCCGAGCGCGAGGGCGGCCGAGAGCCAGTTGATCAGCAGGCCGAAGAAGAGCGTGGAGACCACACCGAGGGTGATGCCGAAGGCCAGGCACTCCCGTGGGCTGACCATGCCGGTCACCAACGGGCGCTGCGAGGTCCGGTCCATCAGGGCGTCGATGTCGCGGTCGATGTACATGTTCAGCGCGTTGGCGCCGCCCGCGGACAGGTAGCCGCCGAAGCAGGTCGCGAGGACCAGCCACAGCGACGGCACACCCTGCTCGGCGAGGAACATCACCGGCACTGTGGTGATCAGCAGAAGTTCGATGATCCGCGGCTTGGTCAAAGCCACGAAAGCCATGACCCGGGCCCCGAACGGCCGGTGGACGGGGCTCGTCCCGAGCACCCCCGCTGGACGGGATTCGACGGCCGTCACACGCACCCCTGAGAGAGAATCCAGCAAGCCCCGGCTCGCACCGTTCAGTAAATGAAGGGCCGGTGGAGGCTTGCGCGTACCACGCCACTCTAGACGTTGCGCTTCGGTCGCCCCGCGCCGGGGTCGCTTCGTGTTGGGCCGATCGGACGGGGCGGGCAGGTGAACACGGGCTGCCGGCGTGGTGACGGACCGTGGGCACTCGAATAGCCCCACGCCGTTGCGGGGGTAGGCTCGGAATCGCGCCGGTGCGACCGTTCGTCACCGGGAACAGACATGTGGAGAGGAGCCCTGACCAACGGTGAGCACCAAGCCGACCACCACAGAGCTCGAGTGGACCGAACTGGACCAGCGGGCCGTCGACACCGCCCGCATCCTGGCCGCTGACGCGGTCCAGAAGGTCGGAAACGGCCACCCCGGTACGGCGATGAGCCTGGCCCCCGCCGCGTACACCCTCTTCCAGAAGGTGATGCGGCACGACCCGGCGGACCATGAGTGGGTCGGCCGCGACCGCTTCGTGCTCTCCGCGGGGCACTCGTCCCTCACCCTTTACACCCAGCTCTACCTCGGTGGCTTCGGCCTGGAGCTGGACGACCTCAAGGCGTTCCGCACCTGGGGTTCCAAGACCCCCGGTCACCCGGAGTACGGCCACACGGCCGCCGTCGAGACCACCACCGGCCCGCTGGGCCAGGGCATCGCCAACGCGGTGGGCATGGCCATGGCCGCCCGCTACGAGCGCGGCCTGTTCGACCCGCAGACCCCGCAGGGCGCCTCCCCGTTCGATCACATGATCTACGCGATCGCGGGCGACGGCTGCCTCCAGGAGGGCATCTCCCACGAGGCGTCCGCGCTGGCCGGCCACCAGAAGCTCGGCAACCTGGTGCTGCTGTGGGACGACAACCACATCTCCATCGAGGGTGACACCGAGACGGCCGTCTCCGAGGACACCCTCAAGCGGTACGAGGCGTACGGCTGGCACGTCCAGCGCGTCGCGCAGCAGGAGAACGGCGACCTCGACCCGAAGGCGCTGTTCGCCGCCCTCCAGGCCGCCAAGGCCGAGACCGAGCGCCCCTCCTTCATCGCGATGCGCTCGATCATCGCCTGGCCGGCCCCGCACGCCCAGGGCACCGAGGCCTCGCACGGCTCCGCGCTCGGCGACGACGAGGTCGCGGCCACCAAGCGCGTGCTCGGCTTCGACCCGGAGAAGACCTTCGAGGTCTCCGACGAGGTCATCTCCCACACCCGCAAGGCGCTCGACCGCGGCCGCGAGGCCAAGGCCGCGTGGGAGAAGGACTTCTCCGCCTGGCGCACCGCCAACCCGGAGCGCGCCGCCGAGTTCGACCGCGTCAACGCGAACGAGCTGCCCGCGGGCTGGGAGGACGAGCTCCCCGTCTTCGAGGCCGGCAAGGGTGTCGCCACCCGCGCCGCCTCCGGCAAGGTGCTCCAGGCGCTCGGCGCGGTCATCCCGGAGCTGTGGGGCGGCTCGGCCGACCTGGCCGGCTCCAACAACACGACCATCGACAAGGACTCCTCGTTCCTGCCGGTGGGCAACCCGCTGCCGGAGGCCGACCCGTACGGCCGCACCATCCACTTCGGCATCCGCGAGCACGCCATGGCCGCGGCCATGAACGGCATCGCCCTGCACGGCCACACCCGCGTGTACGGCGGCACCTTCCTGGTGTTCTCCGACTACATGCGCAACGCCGTCCGCCTCTCCGCGCTGATGCACGTCCCGGTGACGTACGTGTGGACGCACGACTCCATCGGTCTCGGCGAGGACGGCCCGACCCACCAGCCGGTCGAGCACCTGGCCTCGCTGCGCGCCATCCCGGGCCTCAACGTCGTCCGCCCGGCCGACGCCAACGAGACCGCCATCGCCTGGCGCGAGATCCTGCGCCGCCACACCAAGGTGTTCGGCAAGGGCGCCCCGCACGGCCTGGCGCTCACCCGCCAGGGCGTGCCGACCTACGAGCGCAACGAGGACACCGCCAAGGGCGGTTACGTGATGTTCGAGGCCGAGGGCTCCGAGGGGGAGAGCACAGCCGCCGAGGTCGTCCTCATCGGCACCGGCTCCGAGGTGCACCTGGCCGTCGAGGCCCGCGAGCAGCTCCAGGCCGAGGGCATCCCCACCCGGGTCGTCTCCATGCCGTCCGTCGAATGGTTCGAGGAGCAGGACCAGGAGTACAAGGACAGCGTCCTGCCCTCCTCGGTCAGGGCCCGCGTCGCGGTCGAGGCCGGCATCGGCCTGACCTGGCACCGGTACGTCGGCGACGCCGGCCGGATCGTGTCGCTGGAGCACTTCGGCGCCTCCGCCGACGCGAAGGTGCTGTTCCGCGAGTTCGGCTTCACCGCCGAGGCCGTGACCGCCGCCGCCAAGGCCAGCATCGAATCGGCACGCCTCGCCGCAGCCGCGCGCTGACGCCCGTACAACACCAGTAGGAGATGCAAATCCCATGACAGACGCACTCAAGCGCCTCTCCGACGAGGGCGTGGCGATCTGGCTGGACGACCTGTCCCGCAAGCGCATCACGTCCGGCAACCTGGCCGAGCTCATCGACCAGTCGCACGTGGTCGGTGTCACCACCAACCCGTCCATCTTCCAGAAGGCGATCAGCAGCGGTGACGGCTACGAGCAGCAGCTCGCCGACCTCGCCGCCCGCAAGGTCACCGTCGACGAGGCCATCCGCATGATCACGACGGCGGACGTCCGCGACGCCGCCGACATCCTGCGCCCGGTCTACGACCGCACCGACGGCCAGGACGGCCGCGTGTCCATCGAGGTCGACCCCCGTCTGGCACACCAGACCACGGCGACCGTCGCCGAGGCCAAGCAGCTGGCCTGGCTGGTGGACCGCCCGAACACGCTCATCAAGATCCCGGCGACCAAGGCCGGCCTGCCGGCGATCACCGAGGTCATCGGCAAGGGCATCAGCGTCAACGTCACGCTGATCTTCTCGCTGGAGCGCTACCGCGAGGTCATGGACGCGTACCTCGCGGGTCTGGAGAAGGCCAAGGCCGCGGGCCTGGACCTCTCCCTGATCCACTCGGTCGCCTCCTTCTTCGTGTCCCGTGTGGACAGCGAGATCGACAAGCGCCTGGACGCCGTCGGCACCGACGAGGCGAAGGCCCTCAAGGGCAAGGCGGCACTCGCCAACGCCCGTCTGGCCTACGAGGCGTACGAGGAGGTCTTCTCCTCCGACCGGTGGAACGCCCTGGAGCGTGTCGGCGCCAACAAGCAGCGTGCGCTGTGGGCCTCGACGGGCGTCAAGGACCCGGCGTACAAGGACACCCTGTACGTGGACGACCTGGTCGCCCCGAACACGGTGAACACCATGCCGGAGGCCACGCTGGAGGCCACCGCCGACCACGGGCAGATCACGGGCGACACCGTGCGCGGGACCTACGGGCAGGCGCGCGCCGAGCTCGACGCGGTCGCGAAGCTGGGCATCTCGTACGACGATGTGGTGCAGCTGCTCGAGGACGAGGGCGTCGAGAAGTTCGAGGCGTCCTGGAACGACCTGCTGAAGTCGACCGAGGCGGAGCTTGAGCGCCTCGCCCCCACGGAGGCCTGAACACCTTGTCTGTAAACGGAGCGAACCCGCTTCGTGACGCACAGGACCGGCGGCTCCCGCGCATCGCGGGGCCGTCCGGCCTGGTCATTTTCGGCGTTACGGGTGACCTGTCGCGCAAGAAGCTGATGCCTGCCGTCTACGACCTGGCCAACCGCGGTCTCCTCCCGCCGGGCTTCTCGCTGATCGGGTTCGCCCGTCGCGAGTGGCAGGACGAGGACTTCGCGCAGGAGGTCCACGACGCGGTCAAGGAGCACTCCCGCACGCCCTTCCGCGAGGAGGTCTGGCAGCAGCTGGTGCAGGGCTGCCGCTTCGTCCAGGGCGACTTCGACGACGACGCCGCCTTCGAGACGCTGAAGGCGACGATAGAGGAGCTCGACAAGGCGCAGGGAACGGGCGGGAACTTCGCCTTCTACCTGTCCGTCCCGCCGAAGTTCTTCCCCAAGGTGGTCCAGCAGCTCAAGGACCACGGTCTCGCGCAGAAGGAGGGCTCCTGGCGGCGCGCCGTCATCGAGAAGCCCTTCGGCCACAACCTGAAGAGCGCCGAGGAACTCAACAAGGTCGTCCACGAGGTCTTCCCGCGTGACGAGGTCTTCCGGATCGACCACTACCTCGGCAAGGAGACCGTCCAGAACATCCTGGCGCTCCGCTTCGCCAACACCATGTTCGAGCCGATCTGGAACCGGTCGTACGTCGACCACGTGCAGATCACCATGGCCGAGGACATCGGCATCGGCGGCCGGGCCGGCTACTACGACGGCATCGGCGCGGCCCGTGACGTCATCCAGAACCACCTGCTGCAGCTGCTCGCGCTGACGGCGATGGAGGAGCCGGGCTCCTTCCACCCCAAGGCGCTGGTGGCCGAGAAGCTCAAGGTGCTGACCGCCGTGGAGCTGCCCGACGACCTGGGCAAGCACACCGTGCGCGGCCAGTACTCGGCGGCGTGGCAGGGCGGCGAGAAGGTCGTCGGGTACCTCGAAGAGGACGGCATCGACCCCAAGTCGAAGACCGACACCTACGCGGCCATCCGCCTGGAGATCAACAACCGCCGCTGGGCGGGCGTCCCGTTCTACCTGCGGACCGGCAAGCGCCTGGGCCGCCGGGTGACCGAGATCGCGGTGGTCTTCAAGCGGGCCCCGTACCTCCCGTTCGAGTCGGGCGCGACCGAGGAGCTGGGGCAGAACGCCCTGGTCATCCGGGTCCAGCCGGACGAGGGCGTGACGGTCCGCTTCGGCTCCAAGGTTCCGGGCACCTCCATGGAGGTCCGGGACGTCACGATGGACTTCGCCTACGGCGAGTCCTTCACGGAGTCGAGCCCCGAGGCGTACGAGCGGCTCATCCTCGACGTGCTCCTCGGCGACGCGAACCTCTTCCCGCGTCACCAGGAGGTCGAGCTCTCCTGGAACATCCTCGACCCGATCGAGGAGTACTGGGACAAGCACGGCAAGCCCGCGCAGTACCCGGCGGGCACCTGGGGTCCGGTCGAGGCGGACGAGATGCTCGCACGAGACGGACGGAGCTGGCGCCGGCCATGAAGATCGACCTGACGGAGACCAACTCCAGCAAGATCAACGCCGCGTTGGTGCAGGCGCGCCGGGACATCGGCACGCCTGCCATCGGCATGGTCCTCACGCTGGTGATCGTGACCGACGAGGAGAACGCGTACGACGCGCTCAAGTCGGCGAACGACGCGTCCCACGAACACCCCTCGCGGATCGTCGTCGTCGTCAAGCGGGTCAGCCGCTCGCCGCGCAGCCGCCAGGTCGCCCGTCTCGACGCGGAAGTCCGTGTCGGGGCGGACTCCGGCACCGGCGAGACGGTCGTGCTCCGCCTTCACGGCGAACTGGTCGACCACGCCCAGTCCGTGGTTCTCCCTCTTCTGCTGCCGGACGCCCCCGTGGTGGTCTGGTGGCCGGACGGCGCCCCCTCGGACCTGGCGGGCGACCCGCTGGGTGCGCTGGGCCAGCGCCGGATCTCGGACACGTACTCCACCGAGGACCCGATCGGGGCCCTCGGTGCGCGGGCCGCTGCGTACGCGCCCGGGGACACGGACCTGTCGTGGACCCGGATCACGCCGTGGCGCTCCATGCTGGCGGCCGCGCTGGACCAGCAGAGCCTGTCGGTGTCCTCGGCGACCGTCGAGGGCGAGGCCGACAACCCGAGTTGCGAGCTGCTGGCCATGTGGCTGGCGGACCGGCTCCAGGTCCCCGTCACGCGCACGCTGTCGTCGGGCCCCGGCCTGACGGCCGTGCGGCTGGAGACCAAGGACGGCGCGATCGTCCTGGACCGGGCGGACGGGGCGCTGGCCACGCTGTGCATGCCGGGGCAGCCCGACCGTGCGGTGGCGCTCAAGCGCCGCGACACGGCCGAGCTCCTGGCGGAGGAGCTGCGCCGGCTGGACCCGGACAACACGTTCGAGGCTTCACTGAAGTTCGGCGTGTCGAAGCTGCAGTCCGCGGACTCCGGCCCGGTCGAGGCTCCGGCCGGGTCCGGGGCCGGCACCGGGGCCGGGGCCGGGACCGGGGCTCGTGCCAAGGCCGAGGCCCCCGCCAAGGCCGAGCCCGCGAAGCCGGCGGCCAAGCCGGCGAAGAAGGCAACGGCCAAGTAGCCGTACCCTGCGGGGCTTCCCCCGCCCCGCCCCTTCTCCCCCGGCTACCGCTGGGAGGTGCCCCGGGAAACCGGGGTCCGGGCAGAGCCCCGGGAAACGGAGAAAGGGGCGGGGTGGGGGAACGGCTCCGCGCGGCGGCCCACCCGCACTACCAACGAAGGCGGCAGCACATGGGTATGACGACTCCCCAGGTCGTCGTCCACCGGGACAAGGAGCTGATGGCCCAGGCCACGGCGGCCCGGCTCATCACGAAGATCGTGGACGCGCAGACGGCTCGCGGCACCGCGTCCGTCGTCCTCACCGGCGGCCGCAACGGCAACGGCCTCCTCGCGGCGCTCGCCGCCGCCCCGGCCCGGGACGCGGTCGACTGGTCGCGCCTCGACCTGTGGTGGGGCGACGAGCGTTACGTCCCCGCCGACGACCCCGAGCGCAACCACACCCAGGCCCGTGCGGCCCTCCTGGACTCCGTCCCGGTGGATCCCGCCCGGGTACACGTCATGCCGGCCTCGGACGGCCCGTACGAGGACGACGTGGACGCCGCCGCGGCGGCGTACGCGGCCGAGCTGGCGGCGGCGGCCGGTCCGGAGGACCACGGCCCGGTCCCCCGCTTCGACGTGCTGATGCTCGGCGTCGGCCCGGACACCCACGTGGCCTCGCTCTTCCCGGAGCACCCGGCGACCCGCGAGGCCGAACGCACGGTCGTCGGCGTCCACGGCGCCCCGAAGCCCCCGCCCACCCGGATCTCCCTGACGCTCCCGGCGATCCGGGCGGCCCGGGAGGTCTGGCTCCTCGCGGCGGGCGAGGACAAGGCCGGCGCGGTGTCCCTCGCCCTCGGCGGCGCCGGGGAGTTCCAGGCCCCGGCGGCGGCCGCCTACGGCCGCTCCCGCACCCTGTGGCTCCTGGACCGCGCGGCGGCCGCGAAGCTCCCCTCCGGGATGTACCCGCCGGCCTCCTGACGTACGGCGAAGCGCCCCGCACCGACCGGTGCGGGGCGCTTCCTCATGTCAGGCGTGTCAGCCGCGGCCGCGCAGCTCGCGGTAGGCGGCCACCAGGGCCTTCGTCGAGGCGTCCAGGCCCGGGACGTCCGCGCCCTCCGTCAGCGCGGGCTCGACCCGCTTGGCGAGGACCTTGCCGAGCTCCACGCCCCACTGGTCGAAGGAGTCGATGTTCCACACCGCGCCCTGTACGAACACCTTGTGCTCGTACAGCGCGATCAGCTGGCCCAGCACCGCCGGGGTGAGTTCGGCGGCCAGGATGGTGGTCGTCGGGTGGTTCCCGTGGAAGGTCTTGTGCGGGACCAGCGACTCCGGGGCGCCCTCCGCCCGTACCTCGTCGGCCGTCTTGCCGAAGGCCAGCGCCTGGGTCTGCGCGAAGAAGTTCGCCATCAGCAGGTCGTGCTGGGCGGCGAGCGAGGACCCCAGCTCCGCCACCGGGCGCGCGAAGCCGATGAAGTCCGCGGGGATCATCTTCGTCCCCTGGTGGATCAGCTGGTAGTAGGCGTGCTGCCCGTTGGTGCCGGGCGTGCCCCACACCACCGGACCCGTCTGCCACTCCACCGGACTGCCTTCGCGGTCCACCGACTTGCCGTTGGACTCCATGTCCAGCTGCTGCAAGTAGGCGGTGAAGCGGGAGAGGTAGTGGCTGTACGGGAGCACGGCGTGCGACTGCGCGTCGAAGAAGTTGCCGTACCAGATGCCCAACAGGCCCAGCAGCAGCGGGGCGTTCTCCTCCGGCGGCGCCGTGCGGAAGTGCCGGTCCATGGTGTGGAAGCCGCCGAGCAGCTCGCGGAAGGCGTCCGGGCCGATCGCGATCATCAGGGAGAGGCCGATGGCCGAGTCGAAGGAGTAGCGGCCGCCGACCCAGTCCCAGAAGCCGAACATGTTGGCCGGATCGATGCCGAAGCCGGTCACCTTCTCGGCGTTGGTCGACAGCGCCACGAAGTGCCGTGCCACGGCCGCCGGGTCACCACCGAGCCCCGCCAGCAGCCATTCGCGCGCCGAGGTGGCGTTGGTGATGGTCTCGATGGTGGTGAAGGTCTTGGAGGCGATGATGAACAGCGTCTCGGCCGGGTCCAGGTCGCGCACGGCCTCGTGCAGGTCCGCGCCGTCCACGTTGGACACGAAGCGCACGGTCAGGTCGCGGTCGGCGAAGGCGCGCAGCGCCTCGTACGCCATCGCGGGACCCAGGTCGGAGCCGCCGATGCCGATGTTGACGACGTTCCTGATGCGCTTGCCGGTGAAGCCGGTCCACTGCCCCGACCTGACCTGGCCGGAGAAGGCCGCCATCTTGTCGAGGACGGCGTGCACCTCTGGGACGACGTTCTCGCCGTCCACCTCGACGACGGCGTCCGCGGGGGCGCGCAGGGCTGTGTGCAGGACCGCCCGGCCCTCGGTCACGTTGATCTTCTCGCCGCGGAACATCGCCTCGCGCAGCCCGGCCACGCCCGTCGCCGCCGCCAGTTCGCGCAGCAGCGTCAGCGTCTCGTCCGTCACGAGGTGCTTCGAGTAGTCGATGTGCAGGTCCCCGGCCCGCAGGGTGTAGCCGGCGCCGCGGCCAGGATTCTCCTCGAACAGCTCCCGCAGATGCGTCTGCCCGAGCTCCTCCCGGTGCTTGCCGAGTGCGAGCCACTCCGGCGTCCGGTTGAGCTTCCCACGGCTGTCTGCGTTCATCTCGGACATCAACCCACTTCTTCCGTCCTGTCGTGCCCCGCCGGGCTCCAACTTAAGGGATCCGAAGCGGCGTATCGGACATCGCCTTCGGCCCGGACGCACGAAGAGGCCCGGTCACGCAGGAGAAGTCTCCTGAGTGACCGGGCCTCAATTCCCACGTGCCGGGCGGATTCAGATCTCGCCGCGCAGTTTGGCGAGGGCCTCGGCGAGGATCGCCTCGCCGTCGGCGTCCGTGCGCCGCTCCCGTACGTACGCCAGGTGCGTCTTGTACGGCTCGGTGCGCGGCGGCGCCGGCGGGTTGTCCCGGTCCTGGCCGGCCGGGAACCCGCAGCGCGGGCAGTCCCAGGTGTCCGGCACCTGCGCGTCGCTGGCGAAGCTCGGCTGCGTCTCGTGCCCGTTCGAGCACCAGAAGGAGATGCGCAGGCGGGGCGCGGACTCGCCGCGCTCGGCCTCACCCATCGGCCCCGCGCCGACCCGGCTACCACGGATCGCGTTGCCACTTGCCACGGTCGTAACTCCCTGCGTGATGGTGCCGCGGAGCGTGAGTGGAATTTCCGCCGCGGGCGCCCAAGTCTACGTAAGGCCCAACGCACGTCCAGCGAGCGGAGTTACTGGTTCCACGGCTGGACGCCGGACCTCATGATAGGCCGGGCGGAGCCGACCGGACTGCCCGAATGGCCAGAACGGTCAGCTGCTCGACTTCATCAGGAGGCCGAGCGCCATGATGCACGCGAACCACAGCAGACCGACCACGACGGTGATGCGGTCCAGGTTGCGCTCCGCGACGGAGGAGCCACCGACGGACGACTGCATGCCGCCGCCGAACATGTCGGAAAGGCCGCCGCCCTTGCCCTTGTGCATCAGCACGAGCAGCATCAGCAGGGCGCTGAAGACGATCAGGGCGATCGAGAACCCCATAATCACGGCTGATTCCTACTTTCTGGCTTTTCTGGCTTTCCGGCTGTGCTGGATGTGCGCGGGGGCCAGTGGCTGGTGTTCAGCCTCCTGGCCCCCGCAAGAGTACGACGGATCCGTCCTACCGCATACTCACTGGTCGCGGAAGCGGACGATCTTGACGAACTCGTCCGCGTCCAGCGCGGCACCGCCGATCAGGGCGCCGTCGACGTCGGGCTGGGCCATGATCGCCGCGATGTTCCCGGACTTCACCGAGCCGCCGTACTGGATGCGGACCTTGTCGGCCAGCTCCTGCGAGTACAGCTCCGCGAGACGGCCGCGGATCGCCCCGCAGACCTCCTGGGCGTCCTCGGGGGTGGCGACCTCGCCGGTCCCGATGGCCCACACGGGCTCGTACGCGATCACGATGGACTCGACCTGCTCGGCCGGGACGTCCTTGAGGCCGCCGTCGACCTGGTTCAGCGTGTACGCGACCTGCTGGCCGGCCTTGCGGACGTCGAGGCCCTCGCCGACGCACAGGATCGGGGTGAGCCCGTGGCGGTAGGCGGCCTTGACCTTGGCGTTGCAGAGCTCGTCGCTCTCGCCGTGGTACTGGCGGCGCTCGCTGTGGCCGACGGCCACGTACGTGCACTTCAGCTTCGAGAGCATCGAACCGGAGATCTCGCCGGTGTAGGCACCGGAGTCGTGCGCGGAGATGTCCTGCGCGCCGTACTTGATCTTCAGCTTGTCGCCTTCGACCAGGGTCTGGACCGAGCGGAGGTCGACGAAGGGCGGCAGGACCGCGACCTCGACGGCGTCGTAGTCCTTGTCGGCGAGCGCGAAGGCGAGCTTCTGGGTGTGGGCGATGGCCTCGAGGTGGTTGAGGTTCATCTTCCAGTTGCCCGCCATCAGCGGGGTGCGGCCGTTCTCTACTGCGGTCATTGCGGGTCAGCCCTCCAGGGCGGCGAGGCCGGGGAGCGTCTTGCCCTCGAGGTATTCGAGGGAAGCGCCACCACCGGTGGAAATGTGGCCGAAAGCCTTCTCGTCGAAACCGAGCGTACGCACGGCCGCGGCCGAGTCGCCGCCGCCGACGACGGTGAAGGCGCTGCTGTCCACGAGGGCCTGCGCGACGGCCGAGGTGCCGCCCGCGTAGTCCGGGTGCTCGAAGACGCCGACCGGGCCGTTCCAGAAGACGGTCCGGGCATCGGCGATCTTGGACGCGTAGAGCTCGCGGGTCTTGGGGCCGATGTCCAGGCCCTCCTTGTCCGCGGGGATGCCGTCCGCGTCGACCGTCTCGAAGGTCGCCGGGGTCTTGCCCTTGAGGTCGGGGAACTCCGCCGAGACCAGCACGTCGACCGGGAGGACCAGCTCGACGCCGGTCTCCTTCGCGCGCTTCATGTACTCCGTGACCTGCGGGATCTGGTCTTCCTGGAGGAGGGAGATCCCGACCTCGTGGCCGAGGGCCTTGAGGAAGGTGTACGCCATGCCGCCGCCGATGAGGATGCGGTCGGCCTTGCCGAGCAGCTCGTCGATGACCGCCAGCTTGTCGGAGACCTTGGCGCCGCCGAGGACGACGACGTAGGGGCGCTCGACCTCGGCGGTCAGCTTCTTCAGGACGCCGACCTCGGTGGCGATGAGGTAGCCGGCCGCGTGCGGGAGGCGCGCGGGGAGGTCGAAGACCGAGGCGTGCTTGCGGTGGACGGCGCCGAAACCGTCGCCGACGTAGATGTCGGCGAGCTCCGCGAGCTGGTCCGCGAAGGCGCCGCGCTCGGCGTCGTCCTTCGCGGTCTCACCGGCGTTGAAGCGCAGGTTCTCGATGACGGCGACCTGGCCGTCGGTGAGGGCGGCGACGGTCTCCTTGGCGGAGTCGCCGATGGTGTCGGTGGCGAACGCGACGTCCGCACCGAGCAGTTCGCCGAGCCGTGCGGCAGCCGGGGCCAGCGAGAAGGCCGGGTCCGGGGCGCCCTTGGGGCGGCCCAGGTGCGAGGCCACGATGACGCGGGCGCCGGAGGCGGCGAGCTTCGCGATCGTGGGCTGGACGGCGCGGATGCGGCCGTCGTCGGTGATGGTGCCCCCGGCCAGCGGAACGTTGAGGTCCGCGCGGACGAAGACCCGCTTGCCCTTGACGCCTTCGGCGAGCAGTTCGTCGATCGTCTTCATGTGTTTCTACTCCTTTGTGCCCTTCGCTCGAAGGGCGAGGAAGGGAGAACGAGGCAAGCAACAGGGCCCGTGCGGCGCTTCGTCGCGCTGCCGGACCCTGTGCTCACACCGTGGTGCCTTACCTAGAACCGGGCGACCTTAGAGCTGGCCACCGACGAAGACCGTGAGGTCGACGAGACGGTTGGAGTAGCCCCACTCGTTGTCGTACCAGCCGACGACCTTAACCTGCGTCCCGTCCTGGACCATCGTCAGGGAGGAGTCGAAGGTGCAGGAAGCGGGCCAGTTCACGATGTCGGAAGAGACGATCGCGTCCTCGGTGTAGTCGAGGATGCCCTTGAGCTGGCCCTCCGAGGCCTTCTGGAAGGCCGCGTTGATCTCTTCCACGGTGGTCTCGCGGGAGAGCTCGAGGACCAGGTCCGTGACCGAGCCGGTCGGGACCGGCACGCGCATGGCGATGCCGTCCAGCTTGCCCTTGAGCTGCGGGAGGACCAGCGCGGTGGCCTTGGCGGCTCCGGTCGAGGTCGGGATGATGTTCTCGGCGGCGGCGCGGGCGCGGCGCAGGTCCGAGTGCGGGAAGTCCAGGATCCGCTGGTCGTTCGTGTACGCGTGGACCGTCGTCATCATGCCCTTGACGATGCCGAAGTTCTCGTCGAGGACCTTGGCCATCGGCGCCACGCAGTTGGTGGTGCAGGAGGCGTTGGAGATGACGTGGTGGCTGGCCGCGTCGTACTTGTCCTGGTTGACGCCCATCACGATCGTGATGTCCTCGTCCTTGGCCGGAGCCGAGATGAGGACCTTCTTCGCGCCGGCGGCGATGTGCTTGGCCGCGTCGGCCTTCTTGGTGAAGATGCCGGTCGACTCGATGACGATGTCGGCGCCCAGCTCACCCCAGGGGAGGTTCGCGGGGTCGCGCTCGGCGAAGGTCTTGAAGGTGTTGCCGCCGACCGTGATGGTGTCGGCGGTGTGGGAGACCTCGTGCTTGAGGCGGCCCAGGATCGTGTCGTACTTGAGCAGGTGCACCAGGGTGGCGTTGTCAGTCAGGTCGTTGACACCGACGATCTCGATGTCCGCTCCCTGCTCAAGGAGCGCCCGGAAGTAGTTGCGGCCAATTCGGCCAAAACCGTTGATGCCTACGCGGATCGTCACGAACCGATCTCCTCGTTGGTGCGCCGGTAAGTGCGCCGGCGAGAGCTGTATGGGATGTCCCCGACCGCTTACGACCCTACCTCTCCGTGAGCTTCGGAGTGACATCGGCGGGGACCTGACACGCCCCGGGGACCCGTACCGGACAGGCCGGAACGGGGCCTCGGGACCTTGCCCCCCGTCACTCACGGTGAGTGCCGGGAGGCCCGCTGATCAGCGGTTCAGCGTGCGCAGCGCCTTACCGACGAGTAGGGCGCGGTCCGCGGCGGCCGGCAGGTGTTCCAGGCCGAAGCCGAGGAGCACGGTGTCACGCGTAGTGACCGCCGCATAGGACTTGAACAGTTCCCCGGTCCGGGACCAATCGCCCGGAACTTCCGGGCTTCCGGCGGGGGCGCTCTGGACGGTCCAGGCACCGAGGGACGCCTCGAACCCCTCCACGGTCTGGTCGGCGCCGCCGACCTTCAGGCGCGCCTCGTCCGCGAAGACGCCGCGGCCGCCGGAGCCTCCGTCGGTGATGTAGGAGAGCGAGACCTCGACGGTCTTGCCCGCGTAGGCGCTCAGGTCGAAGGAGACCTGCTTCCAGCCGCCGGAGGAGCCCGTGAAGCTGTTCCACGCGCCGCTGGTGCCCTTGGGGGTGCAGCCGCCGCCCTCCAGGGTGAGGTAATGGCGCAGGAACGGGTGGCCGTTGACGAAGAACCCGGCCCCGCACTCCTCGGGAACGGTGGCGCTGCTCAGGCCGCCGGCGTCCGGCAGGGTGGTCCAGTCGTCCCCTCCCACGGTGCGCGCCTCCAGCACGGCGTGGTCGTAGGCCTCCTCGGTGTTCCAGCTCAGGGCCATTGCCAGCTGCGGCTTGTCGGCGGCGGTGACCTTGGTGAGGTCGACCGTGCGGACCAGCCGCTTCCAGTCGTCGTCCTCGTGGAGGGCCGAGGCCATCGAGGTGCCGGCGTAGGGGGCGTACGGGTTCACGACCCCCGTGAACCGGCCCCCCTGCGCGCTCTTGAACTGCGGGAACTGCTCGGGGGCCAGGGTCTCGGAGGTCACGGTGTAGGAGCCGGGGGCGTTCAGCGGGTTGCCCGCGGCGTCGCCGAGGCCGCCCTTCGCGCCGTTCAGGGGCCCGGCGCCGGTGAATCCGGTGGCTCCGGGGGTGCTGGTACGCCCGTACGCCCCGAGCCAGTACTGGCTGAAGTCGTTGGTCACGGCGCGGCCGACCTGGGCGTTGCCGCCCGCCAGCTCACCGGCCTCGATCAGCTTGCCGCCCTCGTTCAGATAGTCGCGCACCGCCAGCTGGGTGTCCCCGCCGGGGGTCTTGGCGCCGGTGTAGTGGACGGCCGTACCGAAGTGGGAGAGCACTGCGAGGTGGTGCGGGACGCCCTGGGCGGCGACGTCCCAGACCGCGGCGGACCTGCCGCCTGCGCGCAGGGCGTCGACGTAGGTCTGGGCGTGCTGGGCCTTGGCGCCCTCCTCCGCGATCACCAGTACGTCCGCGCGCGGCCGCTCGGCGACCGTGTACGTGAAGTGCTCGCTGGACACCCTCTTGCCGGAACGGTCGCGGCCGGTGAACCAGACCTCGACCTTGTCGCCGGGCCTGGCGCCGTCCACCTCGCCCCGGTACTCGTCGAACCAGTTGTTGTCGTCGCCGCCGTAGACGTCGCCGCCCTTCCAGGCCCTGAGGTCCTCGTCGTGCGTGCGGCCGCCGTTGATCCTGAAGTTGAGCTCCTTGTCCTTCAGCGCCTTGCGGGCCGTGACGGCGACCGTCTGGTCCTGGCCGCGGGCGGCGTAGGAGGTGGTGAAGGGGTCGAGCGTGAAGTCGGCGGCGCCCAGTCCCACGGAGGAGGCCGGCCGGTCCGGGTGCGCGGCGCTCTCGCCGACCGAGAGGGCGAAGGAGATGTTCTTGGCGAATTCCGCCTGGATGAGCTTCTCGTCGTCCGGGAAGTTGAATCCGGAGGCGCAGTCCTCCGGATTCCACTGGTCGTTCGGGTCGCTCGCGGAGGCCGTCTGGCAGGTGGTCATCTCCGGCGTGAACATCATGATGCCGTTGACGTTGGAGGCGTGGCCGTCGGCCTCGCCGTTGGTGGTGTAGAGCTCGGAGGAGACCTGCGGGTAGTAGCCGGGCACGGCCGGGTTCTCCGGGGTGCCGGCGAGCGCCTTGTAGACGATGTCGTCGGGGGTGGGGGTGGCCACCTGCCAGCCCACGCCGTAGAGCAGCAGCTCGGCGGCGGAGTGGTAGTTGACGGCGTACTCGAAGCCGATGCGCTTCTCGAAGGCGTCGAGGGCGGCGGTCTCGGGCTCGGAGGACGCCTTGGGGCCGCGATAGGTCTCGCTCGCCTGCCTGGGCGAGGAACCCTCGTTGTCGTAACCCCACTTGAAGGCGAAGTTCCGGTTGAGGTCGACCCCGTCGCCGGTGGTGATCTTGCCGTCGCCGTTGTTGTCGCGCAGGTTCTTGCGCCACAGCCGCTCGCCGTCGGGCGCGTGCGTGAAGTCGTACCCGTCGGGGTTGGCCGAGAGCAGGAACCACAGCTCCGTGGAGTCCACGAGGCCGGTGATCCGCGGGTCCTTGCCGTAGTTGTCGAGGGTGTGGTGCATCAGCCGCCGGGTCATCTCGGGGGTGATCCACTCACGGGCGTGCTGGTTGGACATGTAGAGCACGGACGGCTTGTCGCCGTCCTTGGTCTTCCTGGCGTTCTTGCTGACCTTGAGGGCGAGGATGTCCTTGCCCTGGACGGTCTTGCCGATGGAGACGACCTTGGCGAGCCCCGGGTTCTGCTGGGCGGTCCGCAGGATCTCCTCCTGGAGGCCGCCCTTGCCGCTGTACGGGCGGAACACGCCGTCCCCGGCGGCCTTGGCGCGGGCCAGGCCCTCGGCCGGGACCTTGTGTTCGGTGAGCTTGACGCCCTGGGCGGCGAGCTCCTTGGCCTGGGCGCCGGTGAGGAAGAGTTCGACGCCGGCGGTGCCGGTCTGCGGGACCTGCTCGCTGAGCTCGTGGGCGTCCTGGCCGGCGGCGAGGACGAGCGGGACCTGCTCCCGGGTGATGTCGGCGTCGTAGACCCGCACCTCGGCATCGGAGGCGTTGGTGGATGCGGTGGTGGAACCCGGCTGGGCCTGCGCCGCGCCGGGCAGTACGGCAATTGTGGTTCCGAAGACGAGTGCGCTTGCGGCGAGGATCGATCTCGCGCGGTGCCTCATGTGCCCCCCTGGGCGTCGTCTGCCACGAAAGCGTTCGAACGCCAGCCTCAAGACCGGCCCGTGCTCATGTCAATGGGGCGTCGGGCCTGTCGTGCCGGTCAGGCTGGATCAGCTCGCAGGGTTCGGTGCCGTGCTCCGCAGGGCCGGGGAGGGGTCGACGCGGGGCGCCGGCCACCGACGGGAACGGGGCCCGGCGCGGCGCCGAACCCCGCGGGTCGGCCCGACCGGCACGACGGGCCCTGGGGAACGGGACCCGCGCGGTCACCCGGGCGGGTCCCTTCGACGTACGGCTCGTACGTGCTAGCCGGCCATGTTGTCGGCCATCTCCTCGCTGAGGTCGAGGTTGGACTCCGTGCCCGGGATGCCGAGGTCCTGGGCCCGCTTGTCGGCCATCGCCAGCAGACGGCGGATCCGGCCCGCGACGGCGTCCTTGGTCAGCGGCGGGTCGGCGAGCGCGCCGAGCTCCTCCAGGGAGGCCTGCTTGTGCTCCATGCGCAGCCGGCCGGCTGCGGCGAGGTGCTCGGGGACCTCCTCGCCGAGGATCTCCAGCGCACGCTGGACGCGGGCTCCGGCGGCCACCGCGGCGCGCGCCGAGCGGCGCAGGTTGGCGTCGTCGAAGTTGGCGAGGCGGTTGGCGGTGGCGCGCACCTCGCGCCGCATCCGCCGCTCCTCCCAGGCCAGCACCGACTCGTGGGCGCCGAGCCGGGTCAGCAGCGCGCCGATCGCGTCGCCGTCGCGGACCACGACCCGGTCGACACCGCGCACCTCGCGCGCCTTGGCGGCGATGGAGAGCCTGCGGGCGGCGCCCACCAGGGCCAGGGCGGCCTCCGGACCGGGGCAGGTGACCTCCAGGGAGGAGGACCGGCCCGGCTCGGTGAGCGAGCCGTGGGCCAGGAAGGCGCCGCGCCAGGCCGCCTCGGCGTCACAGGTGGCACCGGAGACCACCTGGGGCGGCAGACCCCGGATGGGGCGCCCACGGCCGTCCACGAGGCCCGTCTGGCGCGCCAGCTGGTCGCCCCCGGCCACGACCCGGACCACGTAGCGGCTGCCGCGGCGCAGTCCGCCGGGGGCCATGACCACGAGGTCCGAGGAGTGGCCGAAGATCTCCAGGATGTCCTTGCGCAGCCGGCGGGCGGCGATCCCGGTGTCCAGCTCCGCTTCGATGACGATGCGGCCGCTCACCAGGTGCAGCCCGCCCGCGAACCGAAGGATCGCCGAGACCTCCGCCTTCCTGCAGCAGGTCCGGGTGACGGGGAGGCGGGAGATCTCATCCTTCACCGCGGGCGTCATCGCCATGGGCCGATCCTTCCATGCATCCGAAAAATACGGTCGTACGCGGCGGCGAGCAGCTCCGGATCATGCTTCGGAGAGCCGTCTTCCCTGGCCACCGGCGCCAGCTCGACCGCGGCACCGAACCGTTTTGCGGCATCGGCCAGGGACTCGCGGTCGGGCACGGCGGCCTCGTCGGCCAGCACCACGTCCAGGGCGAGTTTAGGGGCGTGTCGGGCCAAAACCTCCAAATGACGCTGCGGAGAGAAGCCCTCTGTTTCGCCGGGCTGCGGCGCGAGGTTCAGCGAGAGGACCCTGCGGGCCTTCGTCTCGACCAGTGCGTCCAGCAGTTCCGGCACCAGCAGGTGGGGGATCACGGAGGAGAACCAGGACCCGGGGCCGAGTACCACCCAGTCGGCGTCCAGGACGGCCGCGACGGCCTCCGGCACCGCCGGCGGGTCGCTGGGCACGACCTGTACGGACAGCACCTCGCCGGGGGTGAGGGCGACGGTGGCCTGCCCCCGGACGGTGTCGACGTCCTCGGGGCGCGCCGGGTCGTGACCCCTGACCAGGGCCTGGAGCTCCAGCGGCACGGCCGACATGGGCAGCACGCGGCCCTGGGCGCCGAGCAGCTTGCCGACCAGGTCGAGGGCCTGGACGGGGTCGCCGAGCTGTTCCCACAGGGCGACGATCAGCAGGTTGCCGACGGCGTGTCCGTGCAGGTCTCCCTCGGACTGGAAGCGGTGCTGGATGACGCGGGCCCAGGTCTGGCCCCAGTCGTCGTCCCCGCACAGCGCGGCCAGCGCCTTGCGCAGGTCTCCGGGCGGCAGCACGCCGAGCTCCTCGCGGAGCCGGCCGCTGGAGCCGCCGTCGTCGGCGACGGTGACCACGGCGGTGAGGTCACCGGTGATCCGGCGCAGGGCGGCGAGGGAGGCCGACAGGCCCTGTCCGCCGCCCAGCGCGACCACCTTGGGCGCGGTGCCGCGCCGGCGGCCGGAGCGGCGTGCGCCGTCCTCGCCCCGGGAGGGGGCCAGACGGCGCAGGCGGCTCAGGCGCGGGGTCCGTGCGGTCACTCGCGCCCCATGTCCCTGTGGACTACGACGGTCTCGACTCCCTCGGCGGCGAGGCGGGCGGCGAGCTTCTCGGACATGGCCACGCTGCGGTGCTTGCCGCCCGTGCACCCGACCGCGATGGTCACGTACCTCTTGCCCTCGCGGCGGTAGCCGGTGGCGATGAGCTGGAGCAGCTCGGTGTAGCGGTCGAGGAACTCCTTGGCGCCGGGCTGGTTGAAGACGTACCCCGACACCTCCTCGTTGAGCCCGGTGAAGGGGCGCAGCTCCGGCACCCAGTGCGGGTTGGGGATGAAGCGGCAGTCGACGACGAGGTCGGCGTCGACGGGGAGGCCGTACTTGTAGCCGAAGGACATGACGGTGGCCCGCAGCTCGGGCTCCTCGTCCCCGGCGAACTGGGCGTCCATCTTGGCGCGCAGCTCGTGCACGTTCAGGCTGGAGGTGTCGATCACCAGGTCGGCGTCGCCGCGCAGCTCGCGCAGCAGGTCGCGCTCGGCGGCGATGCCGTCGGTGATGCGCCCGTCGCCCTGGAGGGGGTGCGGGCGGCGGACCGATTCGAAGCGGCGGACCAGCGCGTCGTCGGAGGACTCCAGGAAGACGATGCGGCGGGTGACGCCCTTGCTGTCGAGGTCGGCGAGCGACTCGCGCAGGGCGTCGAAGAACTGGCGGCCGCGGACGTCGACCACGACGGCGATGCGCGCCACGTTGCCCTGGGAGCGGGCGCCGAGCTCCACCATGGTGGGGATCAGCGCGGGCGGAAGGTTGTCGACGACGAACCAGCCGAGGTCCTCCAGACACTTGGCCGCCGTACTGCGGCCGGCCCCGGACATCCCGGAGATGATCACCAGCTCGGGGATGGCCGCCTCGGCGGTCTCGCCGGGCTCCACTGTCGTGCCCGTACTCACCTGTGCTCCGTCTCGGTCGCGCGTGGTCTCGTGTTCGGTCATTGCTCGAACCCCCGTTCGGACGATGTTCCCCCAGCTGGCGCTGGGAGGTGCCCCCACCCGGCTACCGCTGGGAGGAGCCCCCGCCCGCCGGGGCGGGGTTCTCATCCTCAATGATCTCTCCTGTGGCCGTGTTGACGGCAGGACCGGCGGGAACCGCCCCGGCGAGGGCCGCGGCCACGGTCTCCGCCGTCTTGCGGCCTATGCCGGGGACCTCGCAGATCTGGTCGATTGTCGCCTGTCTCAGCTTCTTCACCGAACCGAAGTGCTTGACCAGGGCCTGCTTGCGCGTCTCGCCCAGCCCGGGCACCTCGTCCAGCGGGCCCGCCTTGAGCCGTTTTCCGCGCTTGTTGCGCTGGTACTGGATGGCGAACCGGTGGGCTTCGTCACGTACCCGCTGGAGCAGGTAGAGGCCCTCGCTGGTGCGGGGCAGCACCACCGGGTCGTCCTCGCCGGGCAGCCAGACCTCCTCCAGCCGCTTGGCCAGCCCGCACACGGCCACGTCGTCGACCCCGAGCTCCTCCAGGGCCCGCTTGGCGGCGGCGACCTGCGGCTGCCCGCCGTCGACCACGACGAGCTGCGGCGGGTACGCGAAGCGCCTGGGCCGCCCGTCGTCCTCGGGCGACCCGCCGTCGCCCTCCTCCGGTTCCCACTCCCCGGTCTTGAGCTTCTCCTGCAGGTAGCGGCGGAAGCGCCGCGAGACGACCTCGTGCATGGAGCGGACGTCGTCCTGCCCCTCGAAGGATTTGATCTGGAAGCGCCGGTACTCGCCCTTGCGCGCCAGCCCGTCCTCGAAGACGACCATGGAGGCGACGACGTCGTCGCCCTGGAGGTGCGAGATGTCGAAGCACTCGATGCGCAGCGGCGCGCTGTCCAGCTCCAGGGCCTCGGCGATCTCCTCCAGGGCCCGGGAGCGGGTCGTCAGGTCGCTGGCGCGCTTGGTCTTGTGGAGGGCGAGGGACTGCTGCGCGTTGCGGTGGACGGTCTCCATGAGGGCCTTCTTGTCGCCGCGCTGCGGGATGCGCAGGCTGACCTGAGACCCGCGCCGCTCGGCGAGCCACTGGCTCAGCGCGGGCGTGTCCTCGGGGAGCGCCGGAACGAGCACCTCCTTGGGGACGGCCTCGCCCTGCTCCTCGCCGTACAGCTGCTGGAGGGCGTGCTCGACGAGGCCGGCGGTGTCGACGGCCTCGACCTTGTCGGTGACCCAGCCGCGCTGGCCGCGGACCCGGCCGCCGCGCACGTGGAAGATCTGCACGGCGGCTTCGAGCTCGTCCTCGGCGACCGCGACGAGGTCGGCGTCGGTGGCGTCGGCGAGGACGACCGCGTTCTTCTCCATGGCGCGGCGCAGCGCCCCTATGTCGTCGCGCAGCCGGGCGGCCTTCTCGTACTCCATCTCCTCGGCGGCCTCGTGCATCTCCTTCTCCAGGCGGGAGAGGTACGTCCCGGTCCTGCCCGCCATGAAGTCGCAGAAGTCCTCGGCCAGTTCGCGGTGCTCCTCGGGGGTGACCCGGCCGACGCAGGGCGCGGAGCACTTGCCGATGTAGCCGAGCAGGCAGGGCCGGCCGATCTGCGCGGAGCGCTTGAACACGCCCGCCGAGCACGTCCGTACCGGAAACACCCGGAGCATCAGGTCGACGGTCTCGCGGATGGCCCAGGCGTGCCCGTACGGACCGAAGTAGCGCACGCCCTTCTTCTTGGGCCCGCGCATGACCTGGACCCGCGGGTACTCCTCGCCCAGGGTGACGGCGAGGGAGGGGTAGCTCTTGTCGTCGCGGTACTTGACGTTGAACCGCGGGTCGTACTCCTTGATCCAGGAGTACTCCAGCTGGAGCGCCTCGACCTCGGTGGAGACGACCGTCCACTCGACGGAGGCGGCGGTGGTCACCATGGTGGCGGTACGGGGGTGCAGCCCGGCGAGGTCCTGGAAGTAGCTGGCCAGGCGCTGGCGCAGGCTCTTGGCCTTCCCGACGTAGATCACCCGGCGGTGCTCGTCGCGGAATCGGTAGACCCCCGGGGAGTCGGGGATCTGTCCCGGCTTGGGGCGGTAGCTGGAAGGGTCGGCCATGCCAACCACCCTACTGGCGCGTGCTGACAACGGGCCGTACCCGTCGCCTCCGGCCGGGGCCGGGTGGTCCGCACCGCGGAGCCCGCCCCCCGGCCGCGCCCTCGCCGGGCGGAGGGCACCGGCCGGATCCGGCCCCCGCCCGGGGGCGCCTCCCCCGGCCGCCTCCCTCGGTGGGGTCCGGGGGAGGCGGCCGGGAAAGTCCAGGGCGTGGGGTGCCCCGGACGGAGCCGGGAGGCTCCGGGGGCGCGAGCCCCGGCGGCGGGGCGCCCGGCGGCGCCCGTTGGTGGTGCCCGCAGGGCCTGGCCCCTGGCGGAAGCCAGGCCCCGCGGGGGCGTGCGGGCTACGCCGCGGCGGTGGTGCGCCGACGGCGCAGGGCCAGCGCCCCGGCACCGGCCAGCGCGAGCGCCCCGGCGGCCGCGGCCGCGGCCGTCACCGTCCCCGGGGCCGTCCGCGTCGCGTCGGGTTCCGGGGAGGCCGCGAAACCACCGGCCGCGCCCCCCTTGGCATAGGCCGAGCCGGGCAGCTTGTCCCCGTACGCCTTGGCGACCCGCGCCCGGTACGCGCCCAGGCTCGTCCCCCCGGCTCCCACGGCCCGCACCGCGTCCTCGTCCAGCGGCAGCACCCTGCTGCCCCCGGCCACGTACCAGGCGTCGATCTGCGGCTCACGGAACACGGTCCCGCCGGGCAGCTTCTCGGCGCCCAGCCGCGCGTAGCGGAATTCGTCGTCGCCGGTGGCGATGTTCACGACCTGCCAGCCGGCCTCCGTCCGCGCGGTCCACAGGGCGGCCTGCTGCCCGTCGGAGGAGACCGCCCTGCTGGCGAGGAACTCCAGGCGGGCGACCGGCGCCCCCGCCCTGCCCGCGACGAACTCCGGGGAGAGGTAGCTCACCGGTATCGCCTCCCCCTCGATCCGGGGCTGCGCGGCCGTCGGCGAGACCCTGCCCTCCCGGGCGAAGAAGCGGGAGAGCGTGGCCAGGGTCTCGGGGGCGGCCGCCGCCTGCGCGGCGGCGGCCCGGGTCTCGGCCGTGGCGGCCTGGGGCTGCGGTACGGGGGCGGCGACGGCCCGCGGGGCGAGGCCGAGGAGGGCGGTGGCCGCGAGGACGGCGGCGGCGATGGTTCCGGCGGTGGGGGTGGCGCGCAGGGTCATGGCGCTCACGCCCCGATCCGGTAGAGGGAGTGGGTCCAGGAGAAGGTGCCGTTGTCCACGTACCAGGCGTGCGAGGCCCAGTTGTAGCGGTAGCTGGAGGGCCACGGGTCGCCCCAGTAGACCCAGTTGTTCGCGGTGTCGTAGCCGTAGACCACGTGCATGTGGCCACCGCCGTTGGCCCATTGGATCCGGGTCTCGACGGGACGGTTGTTGTCGATCTCGGTCTGGACGGTGGAGTACTGGAGCCACCCGGTCACGTAGGAGCCGGAGTTGATGCCCGCCCAGCGCAGGCCGGTCTGGACGTTGCCGAGGGTGGCCTGGTCGTTGGGGCAGTCGTAGCCCTGCTGGCGGTTGAAGGCGGCATTGCAGAACTGGTTCTGGCTGTAGTTGCGGCCGAACCAGGTGGCGATGGTGTTGCCGCCGGCGGCCCAGCACCAGTTGGTCTTCTCTTGCGCCTGCATGGTGATGTTCAGGCGCTTGGACGCGAGGGCGGCGCTTCCGGTGGCGGTGGCGGTGTCAGCGGCGGTGGCGGTGGCGGTGGCGGTGGTGGCCGTATCGGTGGCGGTATCGGCGGCGGTGGCGGTGCCGGCGCCGAGGGTCAGGGCGAGGATCAGGGCGGAGATGAAGGCGGCTGGGGACGGCCGCCGGATTCTGTTGCGCATCGCGTTCCTCCCGAGGCGGGGATGTGGGGGTGGAGGAGCGCGTCCGGACGCTGTGGAGGAGCATCGGGGTGTTGTCGGGATCCGGTCAACACGCTTCAATACGCGATGACGTCGCAGTGTGAACGGTGGGGCTGCGGTGTGAACGGTGACTGTCGTTTCACCTGGTCCGCCAGAGCCGCCGGCATCCTGCGCGGTCCCCCGTGCCCGCGCGCGTGAACGTTCACAGTGGAGGTGCCATGCGGCCGACCGGGGACACGGCAGACCCGGCGGACCCGGCGGAACTCAGCCGGCTGTTGCGCGGCGGCCCCTTCCACCTCGCCCTGCGCGCCGCCCTCGCCGCCCGCGGGCTGCCCCTGCACCGGGTGCAGCACCGGCTCGCGGCGCAGGGCATCAAGCTCGGTGTCACCAGCCTCAGTTACTGGCAGCGAGGCGCCCGGCGGCCACGGCACGCCGAGTCCCTGCGGGCCGTGACCGCGCTGGAGCAGATCCTGGAGCTGCCCGACGGGGCCCTCGTCCGGCTGCTCCTCGCCCCGGAAGCCGCGCCGGGGCCCGCCCGCCCGGCCGCCCGCTCGTACCGGGCCCTGTTCAGCGTCGGCGGGACGGTGGAGCGGCTGCTGGACGGGATGGAGCTCCCGTCGGACGGCGGACTGCACACGCTCGCCCACCACGAGCGGGTCCGCATCGGACCGGCGGGCGAGATGCTGGCCCGGGAGTCGCAGCAGATCGTCCGGGCCCACCGGGACGGCGTCGACCGCTACCTCGCCGTCCACCACGGCGATCCGGGCTGCGACGTGTCCCGGATCCGCGTGACGGCGTACGAGAACTGCCGCACGGGCCGTGTGCGGTGCCACCCGGAAGCCGGGGTCGTGGTCGCGGAACTGCTCTTCGACGCCCGGCTGCGGCGCGAGGACACGTACGTCTTCGGCTACGGCATCGAGGACGGCACGGGCGCCCGCAGCGGCGAGTACGTGCGCGGCTTCAACTACGCGGGCGGCCAGTACATGCTCCAGGTCCGCTTCGACGAGTCCGCCCTGCCGGTGCGCTGCCGCCGCTTCGCGCGCAGCGGGCCCATGGCCCCGCGCACCGGCCTCGCGGACCTCACGCCGAGCGGCCGGCACCGGGCGGTGCACCTGGTGGAGCAGGGGGTACGGCGCGGGATCCTCGGGATCCTCTGGGACTGGGACTGACCGGCCGGCCTCACGGGTCAGCCCGCGACGAGTCTGCCGTTCTCCGCCTTGACGGGGACCGCGGGAAGCGGGTCGGTGGCCGGGCCGCGCAGCACCTTGCCGGTCGCCACGTCGAAGCGGCTGCCGTGGCAGGGGCAGTTGCCCGCACCTTCGACGATCTTGTCCAGTACGCAGCCGGCGTGCGTGCACTGGGCGCTGAACGCCTTGTACTCGCCCTCCGCCGGGCAGCTGACGATCAGCTTCCGCTCCCGGTACAGCTTCGCCCCGCCGACCGGGACGTCGGCCGCGGCCCCCAGCTCCACCGGGGCGGTGGGCGTCGCGGGGGTGTTCCCGCCGGAATTGGTCGCGGTGGAGCAGGCTGCGAGGGCCGCTCCGGCGCCGGCCGCTCCCGCGAGCGCGGCGGCGCCCCTGAGCACGGTACGGCGGGCGGGGGACGGCGACGCGGACATGGAACTCTCCTGGAGAAGCGGGCGGGGCACGGCGCACCCGACGATACCGCCGTCCGATGGGGTACCTTCCCCCGCGTGATCGTCGTCGGCGGAGAAGCCCTCATCGACCTGGTGCCCGTGGCACGGCCGCCGGGCGCCCTGCTGCCCCGGCCGGGCGGCGGACCGTACAACACCGCGCTCGCGCTCGGCCGCCTCGGCGCCGAGGCGGCCTTCTGCTCCCGGGTGTCGGCCGACGGCTTCGGCGAGAGCCTGCTGAGCGGGCTGCGGGCGGCCGGCGTGGACCTGTCGCTCGTACAGCGCGGGCCGGAGCCGACCACCCTCGCCGTGCCCTCCCTTGCCCCGGACGGCTCGGCCTCGTACGGCTTCTACGTCGAGGGCACCGCGGACCGGCTGTTCACCCTGCCGCCCACCCTCCCGGCCTCCGTACGGGCCCTCGCGCTCGGCACCTGCTCGCTGGTGCTGGAGCCGGGCGCGAGCGCGTACGAGGCCCTGCTGCGCCGGGAGTCGCGGCGCGGGCTGCTGACCTTGCTGGACCCCAACATCCGGCCGGCGCTGATCTCGGAGCCGGTGGCCTACCGGGATCGGTTCCTGACCCGGCTGCTGCCGCACGCGTCCGTCCTCAAGCTGTCGGAGGAGGACGCGTTCTGGCTGGGGGGCCGGCCCCGCGACTGGCTGGCGGCGGGGCCGTCGGCCGTGGTGCTGACCCGGGGCGCGGCGGGACTGACGGTCTGGACGCGGGAGGGGGCGGAGCACTCGGCGCCGGCCCGCCGGGTCGCGGTGGCGGACACGATCGGGGCGGGCGACACCGTCAGCGCCGCTCTGCTGCACCGGCTTTCGGGCGCGCCGGACCGGGCGGTGGACTGGCCCGACGTGCTGGCCTACGCCGCGCACGCGGCGGCCCTGACCTGTACGCGGGCGGGCGCGGAGCCGCCGTACGCGGCGGAGCTGTAGCGCTCCGGCGCGGCCCCGCCCGGACGGCCCGGGCCACGGGGGCGGATTCCGCCACCGGCCGGACCCCGTCCGCCCCGGAGAAGTGCGGGGAGAAGGCCCGCCGGCAGCAGGCGCCGAGCCGCGTGATCGGCGCCGGCGTTCCGGCCTGTCGCGTCAGCCCCCGCGCGGACGCGGCCCACGCCCTTGCGGCATCCCTGACGGACCCGGGGCGGACGTGCGCGGCTGCACGCGGCTCTACGACGACCACGTGCAGCTGGTCGTCCCCGCAGGGTCGCCCGCACCGGCCACGCGGTGGGCGTCGCGGCCCGACCGGCCTCCGCGCTGCCCCACCCGCTCGCGGGCGCGCCTCGGAGCCCCGGGGCTCCGCACCGGCCCCTCCGCCGGGCTCCGTCCGGGAACCTCGTACGACGGCAGGGCTGGATCGGCTGGATCCGACGGGTGGCGTCCGCCGACGCGGGCTCCCGCCCGCGGGGCGAAGCACCCCGCCGCGTGAGGCGCGGCGTCGGGGCGGGCGGCTCGCCCCCCCGGCGACGGCGCCGCATCCGACCGCACCGGGCAATCCCCCAGGGGCCCGTACACGGACGGCGAAGGGCCCGGCCGTCAGGCCGGGCCCTTCCCCTGATCCCGCTCCGCGCAGTGCTACGCCTTGCGGGCCCGCGCCGCCGTCTTCTTGGCCGGGGCCGCCTTCTTCGCGGCAGCGGCCGTGGCCGCCTCCGCCTTCTTGGCCGGGGCCTTCTTGGCCGGGGCCTTCCTGGCCGGGGCCTTCTTCGCCGCGGCCCTGACCGGAGGCAGCACCGCGTCGGAGACACGGTCCGCCCCCAGGATGTCCCGCAGGAACTTGCCCGTGTGGCTCGCTCCCACCGACGCGACCTGCTCCGGCGTGCCCTCGGCCACCACCAGGCCGCCGCCGTATCCGCCCTCCGGGCCCATGTCGATGACCCAGTCCGCGGTCTTGATGACGTCCAGGTTGTGCTCGATGACGATCACCGAGTTCCCCTTGTCCACCAGCCCCGACAGCACCTTGATCAGCTTCGAGATGTCCTCGAAGTGCAGACCCGTCGTCGGCTCGTCCAGCACGTACACCGTGCGGCCCGTCGACCGCTTCTGGAGCTCCGAGGCCAGCTTTACGCGCTGCGCCTCACCACCCGACAGGGTCGGCGCGGACTGGCCGAGGCGGACGTAGCCCAGCCCGACCTCGTTCAGCGTCCGCAGGTGGCGCGCGATCGTCGGCACCGCCTCGAAGAAGTCCAGCGCCTCCTCGATCGGCATGTTCAGGACTTCCGCGATGGACTTGCCCTTGTAGTGGACCTCCAGCGTCTCCCGGTTGTACCGGTCACCGTGGCAGACCTCGCACGGGACGTAGACGTCCGGCAGGAAGTTCATCTCGATCTTGATCGTGCCGTCGCCGGAGCAGTTCTCGCACCGGCCGCCCTTCACGTTGAAGGAGAAGCGGCCCGGCAGGTAGCCGCGCACCTTCGCCTCCATCGTCTCCGCGAACAGCTTGCGCACGTGGTCGAAGACACCCGTGTACGTCGCCGGGTTGGAGCGCGGGGTCCGGCCGATCGGCGACTGGTCGACGTGCACGACCTTGTCGACGAGGTCGTCCCCGTCCACCCGGGTGTGCCGTCCCGGCACCGACCGCGCACCGTTGAGCTCGCGCGCCAGGTGCGTGTAGAGGATGTCGTTGACCAGCGTCGACTTGCCCGAGCCCGACACACCCGTCACGGCCGTGAGCACGCCCAGCGGGAAGGCGACGTCGATGTCCTGGAGGTTGTTCTCCTTGGCACCGTGGACGGTCAGCTTCCGCTCACCGTCCACGGGCCGGCGTACGTCCGGGATCGCGATGGACCGCTTGCCGGACAGGTACTGCCCGGTCATCGAGTCGGTGTTCTTCAGCAGGTCCTTCAGCGAACCGCTGTGCACCACCTTGCCGCCGTGCTCGCCCGCGCCGGGGCCGATGTCCACGACCCAGTCGGCCACCTTGATGGTGTCCTCGTCGTGCTCGACCACGATGAGCGTGTTGCCCATGTCCCGCAGCCGCACCAGCGTCTCGATCAGCCGGTGGTTGTCGCGCTGGTGCAGGCCGATGGAGGGTTCGTCCAGCACGTAGAGCACGCCGACCAGGCCGGAGCCGATCTGCGTCGCGAGGCGGATGCGCTGGGCCTCGCCGCCCGACAGGGTGCCGGCGGCGCGGTTCAGCGAGAGGTAGTCCAGGCCGACGTCGACGAGGAAGCGGAGCCGCTCGTTGACCTCCTTCAGGACCCGCTCGGCGATCTTCTTGTCGCGGGCGTCGAGCCGCATCCGGCCGAGGAAGTCCGCGCACTCGCTGATCGACATCGCCGCGACCTCGGCGATGGACTTCTCCATCACCGTGACGGCGAGCACGATCGGCTTGAGGCGGGTGCCCTCACAGGTCGGGCAGGGCACCTCGCGCATGTAGCCCTCGAAGCGCTCGCGGCTGGCGTCGCTCTCGGACTCCGAGTGCCGGCGCTTGACGAAGGGCACGGCGCCCTCGAAGGCCGTGGTGTACGCCCGCTCCCGCCCGTACCGGTTGCGGTAGCGGACCTCGATCTGCGTCTTGTGCCCGTAGAGCAGGGCCTTCTTCGCGCGCACCGGCAGCCCGGCCCACGGGATGTCGGTGCGGAAGCCCAGCTCCCCGGCGAGCGCGCCGACCAGCCGCTGGAAGTAGTCCTTGGTGTGGCCGAGCGACCACGGCGAGACCGCACCCTCGTCCAGCGACTTCTCCTCGTCCGGAACGATCAGCTCCGGGTCCACCTCCATGCGCGTGCCGATGCCGGTGCACTCGGGGCAGGCGCCGAACGGCGAGTTGAAGGAGAAGGAGCGCGGCTCCAGCTCCTCGAAGGACAGGTCGTCGTACGGGCAGTAGAGGTGCTCGGAGTACATCCGCTCACGCTCGGGGTCGTCCTCTGCGAGGTCGACGAAGTCCAGGATGACCATGCCGCCGGAGAGGCCGAGGGCGGTCTCCACCGAGTCGGTGAGCCGGCGCTTGGCGCTGTCCTTGACGGTGAGGCGGTCGATGACCACCTCGATGGTGTGCTTCTCCTGCTTCTTCAGCGTCGGCGGCTCGGAGAGCTGGATGGTCTCCCCGTCCACCCGCGCCCGGCTGTAGCCCTTGGTCTGCAGGTCGGCGAAGAGGTCGACGAACTCGCCCTTGCGCTCGCGCACCAGCGGCGAGAGCACCTGGAAACGGCTGCCCTCGGGGAGCGCGAGCACCTTGTCGACGATGGCCTGCGGCGACTGGCGCGAGATCGGCCGGCGGCACTCGGGGCAGTGCGGCTTGCCGATGCGGGCGAAGAGGAGGCGGAGGTAGTCGTAGACCTCGGTGATGGTGCCCACGGTCGAGCGCGGGTTGCGCGAGGTCGACTTCTGGTCGATGGAGACGGCCGGGGAGAGGCCCTCGATGAAGTCGACGTCGGGCTTGTCCATCTGCCCGAGGAACTGACGGGCGTACGACGAGAGCGACTCGACGTAGCGGCGCTGGCCCTCGGCGAAGATCGTGTCGAAGGCCAGGGAGGACTTGCCCGAACCGGAGAGTCCGGTGAAGACGATGAGTGAGTCGCGGGGCAGGTCGAGCGAGACGTTCTTGAGGTTGTGCTCGCGAGCGCCACGAACGATGAGACGGTCGGTCACGCCGGTCCGCACCTTTCTTGAGAGAGCGGGGGGCACGGGGCCCCCGTCCCAGGGTATGGGGGGCGCCTCTGCGATGGACTTGCTGTCTTGGACTTCCGAGCGTATAGCACGCACATTCGATTTACGGCACTCCGCCGACCGCTTCACCCGATCGTGTGGCCACGGGTCCACGACCACTAGGCTCGCCTTCATGACTGATCATGTGCACGACCTGCGATCTGTACGTGAAGCGACCGACCGGCTCCTAGCCGCGGTCGCGAAGCTGGACAACGCCGCCCTCGCCGCGGAGTCACGGCTCCCCGGCTGGAGCCGGGGCCACATCCTGGCCCACCTCGCGCGCAACGCGGACGCCCTCGTCAACGTCTTCGAGGGCCGGCCCATGTACGAGAGCGCCACCGCGCGCGACACGGACATCGAGCGCGACGCGGGCCGGCTCCTGGAAGAACACCTGGGGGACCTCCGTGATTCCGGGGCCCGCTTCCTCGCCACCACGGAGCCCGACCAGGACTGGTCCCGCACCGTCGAGCTGCGCAACGGCGTCACCGACCTCGCCGCGAACGTGCCCTTCCGCCGCTGGATCGAGGTCGAGCTGCACCACGTCGACCTGAACATCGGATACGAGCTCCACGACCTCTCGGACGAGTTCACCGAGCGCGAGATCACCTTCCTCGCCGACCGCTGGTCCGGGCGTCCGGAGGTCCCGCCGGTGCTCCTGCGGCTGGGGCACCAGGGCACCGGCCCCACCTGGCGCACCGGTGGCACCGAGGGCTCGCCCGTCACCCTGGCGGGCACGGGCGCCGAGCTGCTCGGCTGGCTCGCGGGGCGCGGGGACAAGGGCGCGCACCTGGTGGTGGAAGAAGGCGATCACCTTCCCGGGCTCCCCCCGCTCTAGGATCGAAGACATGACGTACACCGGAGAGGTCAAGGTCGGCGGTCCGGCCGACGTGCACGAACTCGCGGACCTGATGATTTCCAAGGTCGCCGTGGGCCCGATGAACAACAACGCCTACCTGCTGCGCTGCCGGGCCACCGACGAGCAGCTGCTGATCGACGCGGCGGCGGACGCGGACACGCTGCTGAGCCTGATCGGCGACGACGGCATCAAGTCCGTCGTCACCACCCACCGGCACGGCGACCACTGGGGCGCCCTCCAGGCCGTCGTCGACGCGACGGGGGCGACCACGTACGCGGGCGCCCTCGACGCCGAGGGCATCCCGGTGGCGACCGACGTCCTGGTGACGGACGGGGACACCGTGCGCGTGGGGCGGGTCGAGCTCACCGCCCGCCACCTCGTCGGCCACACCCCCGGCTCGATCGCGCTGATCTACGACGACCCGCACGGGCACCCGCACGTCTTCACCGGGGACTGCCTCTTCCCCGGCGGCGTCGGCAACACGGGGGGTGACCCGAAGGCCTTCGCGCAGCTGATCGACGACGTCCAGCACAAGATCTTCGAGCAGCTGCCGGACGAGGCCTGGGTGTACCCGGGGCACGGCGACGACACCACGCTCGGCGCCGAGCGTCCGCATCTCGCGGAGTGGCGCGAGCGCGGCTGGTAGACCCGCAATCCGTCAACTTCGGTACGCGGTGCACTCCTTCCGGTCGATGACGGCCGAACTCACGTCCTGAGGGACGGGGGCGGGGTACTTGCTGCACCATGCAACAAGACTCCTCCCCGTCCCTCTCCCCGTCCCTCCCTCCGTCCCTCCCTCCGTCCTCCGCCGCGGCCTCGCCGCGATCCCCGGCACCGGCACCGGCCCCGGCCCCGTCCGCGCCCTCGATGCTGCGCCTCGCCTCGGCCTCGCTCGCCGGGACCGCCATCGAGTTCTACGACTTCTTCGTCTACGGGACGGCCGCCGCGCTCGTGCTCGGCCCGCTCTTCTTCCCGTCCTTCTCCCCGCTCGCCGGGACCCTCGCCGCCTTCGGCACCTTCGGTGTGGGTTTCCTCGCCCGCCCGCTGGGTTCAGCGGTCTTCGGCCACATCGGCGACCGCTACGGCCGGCGCCCGGTGCTCCTCGCCTCCCTGCTGCTCACCGGCCTCGCGACCGTGGCCGTCGGCTGCGTGCCGACGTACTCCTCCATCGGCATGGCCGCCCCGGTGCTCCTGCTCCTGCTGCGCTTCGTGCAGGGACTCGGGCTCGGCGGCGAATGGGGCGGCGCGGTACTGCTGACCGCCGAGCACGCCCCCGAGGGGCGGCGCGGACTGTGGTCGAGCTTCCCGCAGATCGGCCCGGCAGTGGGGTTCCTGCTGGCCAACGGCCTGATGCTGACCCTGTCCGCCACCCTGACCGACGGGCAGTTCCGGGCCTGGGGCTGGCGGGTGCCGTTCTGGGCGGCCGGGCTGCTGGCGCTGGCCGGCCTGTGGCTGCGCCGCTCCGTGGAGGAGACCCCGCAGTTCCGCGCGCTCACCGAGACCGGCCGCCGGGCCGAGGCCCCGCTGACAGAGGTCGTACGGGACCACTGGCGGCTGCTCCTGCTGACCGGCGGGGCACTCTCGGTGGGGTACGCCGTCTTCTACGCGGTCACCACCTGGTCCCTCGCGTACGCCACCGAACGCCTCGGCGTGCACCGCACCGTGATGCTCGCCTGCATCATGGCCGCGGTCGCGCTCAAGGGCCTGGCGACCCCGATGGTGGCGCTGCTCGGCGACCGGCTCGGACGGCGTCCCCTGTGCCTCATCGGCTGCGCGGCCTGCGTGCTGTGGATGTTCCCGTTCGTGGCGCTGCTGCGCACGGCGGATCCGCTGCTCATGACGGTGGGTCTCGTGGTGGCGCTGTTCGGGATGGTGACGATGTTCGCGGTCGTGGGTGCGTACCTGCCGGAGCTGTACGCGCCGCGCGTGCGGTGTACGGGGGCGGCCGTCGGCTACAACCTGGGCGGCGTGCTGGGCGGGGCGCTGACCCCGATCGTGGCGACGGCTCTGGCGGGCGGCTCCGGTCCGCCGTGGGGGGTCGCCGTGTACCTGAGCGGGGTGGCCCTCGTCTCGCTGGCCTGCTTCGCGCTGCTGCCCGAGACCGCTCCGTTGGTCGTGCGGGACCGCGAGACGGGCCCGGGGGCGGGCACGGGGACGGGGACAGGAACGGGGACGGCCGAAGCGGCCGCCCCCGCGTGACCCGTGAACCCGTGGGCCCGTAGCCCTTCAGCCCCCGTAGCCCCGTAGCCCCGCTTACGCGTCGACGCTCTCCGGGCGGGCGGCGGCCTCGGCCGCCGCCTGCTTCTTCGAGGCCATCAGGCTGGTGATCGTGGTGATGACCAGGACGCCGCAGATGACGCCCAGGGACACCGGGATCGAGATCACCGGGACGTGCACCCCGGACTCGTGCAGCGCGTGCAGCACCAGCTTGACGCCGATGAACCCGAGGATGACCGACAGGCCGTAGCTGAGGTGCACCAGCTTCTTGAGCAGGCCGCCGATGAGGAAGTACAGCTGGCGCAGACCCATGAGGGCGAAGGCGTTGGCGGTGAAGACGATGTACGGGTCCTGGGTGAGGCCGAAGATCGCGGGGATCGAGTCCAGGGCGAAGAGCACGTCGGTGGTGCCGATGGCGAGCATAACGACCATCAGCGGGGTCAGGACGCGCTTGCCGTTGCTCTGGATGAAGAGCTTGGTGCCGTGGTACCTGTCGGCGACGCCGAACTTCTTCTCGACGGACTTGAGGAGACGGTTCTCCTCGAACTCGTCCTCTTCCTCGTCCTTGCGGGCCTCCTGGATCAGCTTCCACGCGGTGTAGATCAGGAAGGCGCCGAAGATGTAGAAGACCCAGGAGAAGCTGGCGATGATCGCCGCGCCGGCCGCGATGAAGACCGCGCGCAGGACCAGGGCGATCAGCACGCCCACGAGCAGCACGCGCTGCTGGAGGTGGGAGGGCACCGCGAACTTCGCCATGATCAGGACGAAGACGAAGAGGTTGTCGACGCTCAGGGACTTCTCGGTGATGAATCCCGCGAAGAACTCCTGGGAGGCCTGGCCGTTCCCGAAGAACCACAGGCCGAGGCCGAAGAGCGCGGCGAGGACGACCCAGACGACCGTCCAGGTGCCCGCTTCCTTGATCGATACGTCGTGCGGTTTGCGGCCGATGAAGAAATCGGCGCCGATGAGGAGGGAGAGACCAAGGATGGTCAGCGCCCACAGGGTCCAGGAAACTTCCACGGTAAACACGCCTCCGGCGGATGGCTCAGCACTTCGTCAGCGTCATCGCTGCCGGAGGTCTCTTCCACCCGGGCGGCCTGGAGGCCGTGGGCCGGCGCCCCGGGACCGGTTCGCTCATATCGCCGAAGTGGTCCGTATTGACGGGTACGCCGTAGCAGGAAAGCAGGAATACTCCCCTCCGCGCTCACCAGGGTACCCGTCGCGGACGGGAAAGGTAAAGGGAATCCCAAGGACTGGTCAGCGGCAGGTCATCGACCTGCCGCCGACGCTCACGGCCGGGTGCGCCGGCGGGCCTCCGCGATCCGGTCCAGTGCCTGTTCCAGGACACGGCTGCCGTGCGGCGGCAGGTCCGGCTCGAAGGTCCAGGCGTGGTGGACCCAGGGATCGGCGAGATGGTTGTCCGGCACCGGCGACAGCCGCATGAGCGAGCGCCACAGCGGGTCCAGCAGCGGTCCGTAGGCCGAGGCCTCGTCACGGTCCGCGACCATCAGCAGGTGCACGCCGACCGCCGGACCCTCGTCGGCGAGGTAGCGCAGCTGGGTGACCGCCCGGTCGTCGAAGCCGTGCGGGAAGTCGTGGACGAGGAGCAGCTGGTCGGCCGTGTCCACGTCCGCCGGCAGGTCCTCGGGCGCTCCGGCCCGCACCGCCATCTGTACGAGGTCCACCCGCCGGGTCAGCCGCGCCAGGGTCTCGGTGACCGCGGCGGCCCCGGCTGCGGGCGGGGCCGCCAGCACCCCGGCCCGGACCAGCGGCGCCAGCGAGGCGGCCCCGGCCCCGGCCGCGTCGATGACGTGGACGGAGAACCGGTCGCCGGGGTGGACGGCGAGCAGCCGCGCCGCGTGCGCGACGGCCATGTCCATGGCGGCCCGGCGCAGCCGGTCGGTGTCCATGGCCATCGCGGACTCGGAACCGGTGCGGCCGTTGTCGATCCAGATGCCGCGCTCCAGCGGGAGCCGCATCAGCATCGGGATGCGCAGATCGGGCCGCTCGGGCAGGTGCAGGTCGCCCAGGCGCAGGGCCAGCGGGTTCTCCTCGGGCAGCCCGTTCGACCGGCTGTCGTGCCAGACCGGGTTGCCCCAGCGGGCGTACGCGGGCGGCAGCGCGGGCTCGACGACCTCCGCCTCGGCGATCAGCTGGGCGAGGTCCCGGTCGAGGACGGCCCGGGCCTGGGCGACGAGCTCCTCGCGGCGCGCCCGGGCGGTGTCGCGGGCCGCGTTCCCGGAGCCTCCGAGGCGGTGGCGCGGGTCGGACAGGGCCTCGTCGAGCTCGCGGTCCATGCGGGAGTCGGCGAAGTCGACGGCGCTGCGGTACGCGGCGACCGTGCGGGCCAGGTCCTCGAACATGCCCCACACCTGGTTGTAGAGCCGCTCCTCCATGGACCATCCGCTGGCGTCTCCGGCGACGGGCCGGGGGAACTGCCCGGACTCCGCCGGCGGGGCGGCCCGCGGCGCCGGCTCGGGCGGCTCGGTGGTGGTGCGGCGGCGCCCCGGGTGGGCGTAGCTGATGGTGGGCGGGGAGTCCGCGGCGGCGCCCGGGGCGGGGTGCGGCGCGGGGCCGGGCGTACCGGCGTACGGCACCCCGGAGACGGGGACCGCGTCCGTGGGCTCGGGAGTGGGGGCGGTTGCCTGGGCGGGACTCTGGGCGGGGCCCTGGGCGGGGGCCGTCCCGGCCGCGGTCCACGGGGCGCGCAGCTCGCCGGCCAGGCTCGGGGCGGCGGCGTGCGCGTCGTCGCCCTGCCCGGTACCCGCGGCCGTCGCCAGTGCGGCGGCGGCGAGCGCGGCGGCCTCCGGTGCGGCCAGTCCGCCGTCGGCCAGCAGGGCGCCGAGGCCGTCGGCGTACCCCTGGCCGACGGCCCGGACCTTCCAGGCACCCTGGCGGCGGTACAGCTCCAGGGCCACGACGGCCGTTTCGGCCTCCAGCCCGGTCAGGGTGTATCCGGCGAGTTCGGCGCCCTCCGGGTCGGCCACGGCCACGTGGGACGCCGGGACCGCGCCGAAGCGCGCCGGGCCGCCGGGCGGCAGGACGAGCAGTACGCCGAGCCGGTGGACCTCCGCCGCGACGGCGTCGAGGTCGACGGCGAACGTGTGCCGCTGGGCGAGCTCCCCCGGCGCGCGGACCCCCGGGAGGGTCCGCGCGCCCGGGTGCGCCAGTGCCCCGGGGCCGGCGAGGCGGCCCTCTTCGTCGGCGAGCGAGGCCAGGGCGAGCACGGGTGTGCCCGCCGAGACCCTGATCTCCACCCGGCTCTGGGACACGGGGTGGTTCTGCCCCCGGACCAGTTCGGCCGTCATCGTGCAGCCCTCCCCCGTGCCTTCTTCTCTCGCTGCGTACTACAGGTGCGGCAGGATCGCCGGCATCAGGTCCTGGAACGTGCGGCCGTTGGCCGGGTTGCCGAGGGCCGTCATCTGCCAGCCCGCGCCCGAACGCGACACCTTCGCCATGATCTGCGCCGTGTACTGGCCGCCGCCGTCGAGCGTGTAGCGGGCCAGTTCCTGGCCGTTGGTCTCGTCGACGATGCGGCAGAACGCGTTCTGCACTTCCTGGAACGTCTGGCCGGTGAAGGAGTTCACCGTGAAGACGATCTGGTCGATGTGCACCGGCACGCGCTGGAGGTCGACGAGGATCGCCTCGTCGTCCCCGCCCTGGCCGACGCCGCCGACGAGGTTGTCACCGGTGTGCCGTACCGAGCCGTCGTCGCTCTGCAGGTGCCGGAAGAAGACGACGTCCACCGGCTGCTTGTCGGCGAAGAGTACCGCCGACGCGTCCAGGTCGATCTCCCGGGTCCGCGATCCGAACAGCCCGCGGCGCTTGGCCGCCTGCCAGCCGAGGCCCATCCGGACCGCGGTCAGCGTGCCCCCGTCCGCCTTCTGCAGATTGATGGCCTGACCCTTGGTCATGTTGACCGTCACGCGCTGTCCCCTCTCCATAGCCCGCCCCGATAACGGGAGCGCAGCGTGTACCTGCGGCTGTGACCCAACCCTACTGACAGGCCCGGGGTCAGGCGAGGCCCGCTTCCTTCATCTGTCGCAGCTCCTTCTTCAGCTCGCCGACCTCGTCCCGGATCCGGGCCGCGACCTCGAACTGCAGCTCCGCGGCCGCCGCGCGCATCCGCTCGGTCATCTGCTCGATGAGCGAGGCCAGTTCGGCGGCGGGCCGGTCGGTGAGCACCTCGCCCTTGGCCGCGGCCTTCGCGGCCTTGCCGCCGGCCTTGCCCTTGGCCTGGGCCGCCTTGCCGCCGAGCGCCGGCACCGGAGCCTTGGCCCCCTTGCCGTCCGCCGCCTGCCGGTACCCGGTGCCGAGGAGCTGCTCGGTGTCCAGTTCCTCGCGGGCGATGGTGGCGACGATGTCGTTGATCTTCTTGCGCAGCGGCTGCGGGTCGATCCCGTTGGCCGTGTTGTAGGCGACCTGCTTCTCCCGCCGGCGGTTGGTCTCGTCGATCGCCTGCGCCATCGCCGGGGTGATGCTGTCCGCGTACATGTGGACCTGGCCCGACACGTTGCGCGCCGCGCGGCCGATGGTCTGGATCAGGGAGGTCCCCGAGCGCAGGAAGCCCTGCTTGTCGGCGTCGAGGATCGCCACCAGCGACACCTCGGGCAGGTCGAGGCCCTCGCGCAGCAGGTTGATGCCGACCAGGACGTCGAACTCGCCGGACCGGAGCTCGCGCAGCAGCTCGATGCGGCGCAGCGTGTCCACGTCGCTGTGCAGGTAGCGGACCTGGATGCCGAGCTCCAGGAAGTAGTCCGTGAGGTCCTCGGCCATCTTCTTGGTGAGGGTGGTGACCAGGACCCGCTCGTCCTTGGCCACCCGCTCGCGGATCTCGTGCACCAGGTCGTCGATCTGGCCCTCGGTCGGCTTGACCACGACCTCGGGGTCGATGAGGCCGGTCGGGCGGATGATCTGCTCGACGAAGCCGTCGCCCCGCGAGAGCTCGTACTTGCCGGGGGTCGCCGACAGGTAGACGGTCTGTCCGATCCGCTCCTGGAACTCCTCCCACTTCAGCGGCCGGTTGTCGAGCGCGGACGGCAGCCGGAATCCGTGGTCGACCAGGGTCCGCTTGCGCGAGGCGTCGCCCTCGTACATGGCGCCGATCTGCGGCACGGTGACGTGCGACTCGTCGATGACGAGGAGGAAGTCCTCCGGGAAGTAGTCGATGAGGGTGTTGGGCGCGGAGCCCGGCTCGCGGTCGTCCATGTGCAGCGAGTAGTTCTCGATGCCGGAGCAGGAGCCGATCTGGCGCATCATCTCCAGGTCGTACGTGGTGCGCATGCGCAGCCGCTGGGCCTCCAGCATCTTGCCCTGCTTCTCCAGCTCGGCGAGGCGCTGGGCCAGCTCGGCCTCGATGCCGCGGACCGCCTTCTCCATGCGCTCGGGACCGGCGACGTAGTGGCTGGCGGGGAAGACGTACAGCTCGCGGTCCTCGCTGATGACCTCGCCGGTCAGCGGGTGCAGGGTGGACAGGGCCTCGATCTCGTCGCCGAACATCTCGATGCGGACGGCCAGTTCCTCGTAGACCGGGAAGATCTCGATGGTGTCGCCGCGCACCCGGAAGGTGCCGCGGGTGAACGCCACGTCGTTGCGGGTGTACTGGATGTCGACGAAGCGGCGCAGCAGCTGGTCCCGGTCGGTCTCCTCGCCCACCTTGAGGGAGACCATCCGGTCGACGTACTCCTGCGGGGTGCCGAGGCCGTAGATGCAGGACACGGAGGCGACGACGATGACGTCGCGCCGGGTCAGGAGCGAGTTGGTGGCGGAGTGGCGCAGCCGCTCCACCTCCTCGTTGATCGAGGAGTCCTTCTCGATGTAGGTGTCCGACTGCGGAACGTAGGCCTCGGGCTGGTAGTAGTCGTAGTACGAGACGAAGTACTCGACGGCGTTGTTCGGCAGGAGCTCCCGGAACTCGTTCGCCAGCTGGGCGGCGAGGGTCTTGTTCGGCGCCATCACCAGGGTGGGGCGCTGGAGCTTCTCGATCATCCACGCGGTGGTCGCCGACTTGCCCGTGCCGGTCGCGCCCAGCAGGACGACATCCTTCTCACCTGCACGGATGCGCTTCTCCAGCTCGGCGATGGCCGCCGGCTGGTCGCCGCTGGGCTTGTAGGGGCTGACGACCTCGAAAGGCGCCACCGTGCGTTCGATCTTCGATACGGGCCGCATGACTCAACCGTACGACCCCCCACTGACACTCACGTCACGCGCGGGCGCATCGGCTCGGGCCCCGGCTCACCCGTTCTGGTCCGTTTGTCGTAGTTCGGTGGCGGCCCGGTGATCTTCAACCCCATGATCGCGGTGAAGACCCGCCGTGAAGTGCATCGCCACAAAGTCTGCCGCTCCGCATGCGTCTGACGCAGGAACAGGGCTCCCGACAAGAGGAGAACGCACATGTACGTCCGACCCGCCGCCGCGGCCGCCGCCGCATTCCTGGGCTTCACCCTCACCCTGCTGGGCGGGACGGCCTCGTACGCCGTCGCCGGCCCCGACTCCCCCACGACCGCCCGGGCGGCGTTCGGAGGACCCGTCGTGTACGCCCACCGCGGGGCCTCGGCCTACGCCCCGGAGAACACCCTCGAATCGATCGACCTGGCGATGCAGCTGGGCTTCGACTGGGTCGAGAACGACGTGCAGCGCACCCGGGACGGCGAGCTGGTGGTCATCCACGACGACACCCTGGCCCGGACCACCGACGTGGAGCAGGTGTTCCCCGGCCGCCAGCCGTGGCGGGTCAAGGACTTCACGGCCGCGGAGATCGCCCGGCTGGACGCGGGCAGCTGGTTCGGGGAGGAGTACGGGGGCGCGCGGGTGCCGACCCTGCGGGAGTACCTGCACCGGGTACAGCGCAACCAGCAGCGGCTGCTGCTGGAGATCAAGAAGCCGGAGCTCTACCCCGGGATCGAGGAGCAGACCCTGGCGGTACTGGAGGATGCCGGCTGGCTCGACGAGCGCCACGTGACGCGGCGCCTGGTGGTGCAGAGCTTCAGCGCCGACAGCGTCCGCATCGTGCACGGTCTGCGCCCGGACCTCGTGACGGCCTTCCTGGGCACCCCGGCGGTGGCGGACCTGCCGCGCTACGCGCAGTTCACCGACCGGATCAACCCGTGGCACACCACGATCTCGGCCGACTGGGTCGCGGCGGTGCACGGCCTGCTGGGAGCCCACGGCAAGGCCATGGAGGTGGACACCTGGATCGTGGACGACGCCGCGACCGCCCGGAAGGTCCAGTCGATGGGCGTGGACGGGATCATCACCAACGCCCCGGACGTCGTCCGGGAGGCGGTGGGCGGCTACTGAGCCGGGCCCGGGCCGGCGGTGCTGTCGGCGTCGGCGGCAGCGGCAGCGGCGTTGCCCGGGTTGCCTGCGCTGTCAGTGGAGCGCCGTACCGTGGACGCGTGGACAGCACCGAGCGGCCCCGCGGGCCGCACCTCGAATGGACCGTCGTCCCCAGCGGAAGCACCGGCATCGGGGACCTGCTCCTGGCCGCGACCCCGGAGGGTCTGGTCCGGGTCGAGTTCCATGCCGGGCCGGACCGGGTCGACTCCATGATCGGTTCGCTCGTCTCCCGGCTCGGCGCCGACGCCCGGCGGCCCGCACCGGGCGAGGAGGTGCTGCTGGCCGAGCCCGTACGCCAGCTGGCCGCGTACTTCTCCGGTTCGCTGCGGCGCTTCGAGCTGCCGCTCGACTGGCGCCTCAGCTCCGGCTTCAACCGGCAGGTGCTCCAGGAGCTGGACCGTTCCGTGCCGTACGGAGCGGTCGTCGGCTACGGGGAACTGGCCGCCCGGGTCGGCCAGCCCGGCGCCGCGCAGGCCGTGGGCAACGCCATGGGGTCCAATCCGCTCCCGGTGGTCGTGGCCTGCCACCGGGTCGTGGAGAACGACGGGGGCATCGGGGGCTTCGGCGGCGGGGTCGAGACCAAGCGGCAGCTGCTCGCGCTGGAAGGCGTCCTCCCGCGGCCGCTGTTCTGAGCGGGTGCCGCCGCGCCGGGCGGCCCGGGCCCACGGGCCGGGCCCACGGGCCGGGCTGCCCGGCGCGGCGGCCACCGATACCCCGTTCCGCCGCGCGGTAAGGGGTGTCACACTTCCGCGGTGACTACTCCAGCCGCCGCACCCGGTCTCACCGCGTCCGCCCGCGCCCCGCACCCGTCCCCGCGAAGGGGGTGCCCGGCGTGACCGCCTCGCCCGGCACCGACCGGCCCGCAGTCACGGCCACCGGCCCGGAACCGGCCCGGCTGCAGCGCCGTACCATCGGCGTGCTCATCGCGAGCCAGATCCTCGGCGGGCTCGGCGTGCCCATCAGCATCGCCCTGGCCCCCGTCCTCGCGACCGAGGTCAGCGGCACCGAGGCCCTGTCCGGCCTCGCCTCCACCGCCGCGGTGATCGGTACGGCCCTGGTCTCCCTGCCGCTCGCCGCCCTGATGACCGCCCGCGGCCGCCGCCCGGGGCTCGTCCTCGCGTACGCGATCGGCGCGGCCGGCGCGCTGCTCGTCGTCCTCGCCGCCACCATCAAGAACTTCCCGCTGCTGATGCTCGGCATGGCGGCCTTCGGCGCCGCCTCCTCCGCGAACCTGCAGGCCCGGTTCACCGCCGCCGACCTCGCCGCCCCGGACCGCCGGGCCCGGGCGATCTCCGTCGTCGTGTGGGCGTCCACCATCGGCGCGGTGCTCGGCCCCAACCTGTCCGCCCCGGCCAGCCGCAGCTTCGCCGGGACCTCCATACCCGAGACGGCGGGCCCGTTCGTGTGGGCCGCCGCCGTCTTCCTGCTCACCGGCACGCTGATCGGCGTACTCCTGCGCCCGGACCCGCTGCTGACCGCCCGTGCGCTGGCCACGGCCGGCGGGCAGACCCGCGAGGCCCGCTCCCTGCGGGCCGGAATCGCCGCCGTCAAGGCCTCCCCGCGGGCCCGGCTCGCCCTCGTCACCGTCGCCGTGTCCCACACCACCATGGTCTCGATCATGGTGATGACGCCGATGGACCTGGGCCACCACGGCGCCGGGCTGGAGCTCATCGGCCTGGTGATCAGCGGCCACATCGCGGGCATGTTCGCCTTCTCGCCCCTGATGGGGTGGCTCGCGGACCGGATCGGCCGGCTGTCCGTGATCGGCCTGGCGGCCGGGCTGCTCTCGGTCGCCGCCCTGCTCGCCGGCACGGCCGGGCCGCACCACGGCCAGACCGCGGCCGGCCTGTTCCTGCTCGGCCTCGGCTGGTCCGCCGGGATGGTGTCCGGCTCGGCGCTGCTGACGGACTCCGTGCCGCAGCCCGCGCGGGCCGCCGTACAGGGCCTGAGCGACCTGACGATGAACACGGCCGCGGGGGTGGGCGGCGCCGCCGCGGGCCTGGTCATGTCCCAGGCGAGCTATGGCTGGCTGAACGCCATCGGGGCCTGCCTGCTGCTGCCGATGGCGGCGCTCGCGCTGTTCACCGCGCGCCGCCACCCCGCTCCCGCGAAGGGCGTCAGCAGCTGATGTGGTAGGCCTTGCGGAGCGTCTCGTGCACGGTCCAGGTGGTCTTGTCGCCCTCCCGGAGCACACAGGCGGATCCCGGGCCCACCTCCAGGGTCTCGCCGCCTTCGACCTCGATGGTGGCGCGGCCGCCGACCACGACGAACAGCTCGTCGGCCTCGGTGTCGGTGACCACGCCGGGGGTGATCTGCCAGATCCCGCGCACCTGCCTGCCGTCCGCCGACTCCCAGAGCACCTTGCCCGTCACGACGGGCTCGCCGGAGACGATCTGTGCGGGGTCGAGGTCTTCGGCCTCCAGTTCCGCGTCCGGTACGGAGACGGCGAAGGAGGGTGTGGCTGCGGGGGCTGCGGAGTGGTCGCTGGTGCTCATGGCGCGCCACCCTAATCCGGCCCGGCCGCCCGGCGCGGTGACCAGAGCGTCCAGGAACCGCCGGTTCGGCGGGTCACCCTGTCCAGTCCGGCCGTCGGGGGAACGGTACTCGGACAGCTTGTGACGGGTGGTGCGGGAGCGCGTTTGCGGGCGCGGATCCCGTGCCATGGATGGGGACATGTCACAGCACACAGCAACTGCATCCCTGTCCGGCGGACCGGTCCTGTCGGAAGAGGTACGCGAGGCGCTCGCCCGGCACCGGCCCGTGGTCGCCCTGGAGTCGACGATCATCGCGCACGGCCTGCCGCGTCCCCGCAATATGGCGGTGGGGCTCGAACTGGAGGCGCTGGTCCGTTCGGAAGGCGCCGTTCCGGCGACGATCGCCGTCGTGGACGGGGTGGCGTACGCGGGTCTGGACAAGGCGCAGCTGGAGCGGATCGCGGGCGGCGAGGGCGTGCGCAAGCTCGGCCACCGGGATCTGGCGCCCGCGCTCGCGGCGGGGGCCACGGGGGCGACGACGGTGTCCGCGACGGCCTTCCTGGCGGCCCGGGCGGGCCTGCGGGTCTTCGCCACCGGCGGGCTGGGCGGCGTACACCGCGAGTGGGCGCAGACGCAGGACGAGTCGGCGGACCTGTCGCTGCTGGCACGGACGCGGATCACGGTGGTGTGCGCGGGGGTGAAGTCCATCCTGGACGTGCCGGCCACCCTGCAGCGGCTGGAGACGCTGGGGGTGGGGGTGCTCGGGTACCGGACCCGGCGGTTCCCCGGCTTCTACCTGGCCGATTCCGGTGAGCCGGTGGACTGGACCGTGGAGGGGCCGGACGAGGTCGCGGCGGTGATGGCCGCCCAGGACGCCCTGGGCGGCCTGGAGTCGGCGCTGCTGGTGGCCAATCCGGTGGCGGAGTCGGAGCAGCTGGATCCGGAGCTGCACGACCGGGTGCTGGCCGAGGCGCTCGCCGAGTGCCGTGAGCGCGGAATCACGGGGCAGGCGGTGACGCCGTTCCTGCTGGGGTTCCTGGTACGGGCGACGGCCGGGGCCTCGCTGGAGGCGAACCTGGCGGCGGTACGGGGCAACGTGCGGCTGGGGGCCGCGATCGCGGGGGCCTGGGCGGCGCGGGCATGACCACGTCGGGACCGGCCGTCCCGGGAGCGCTGCTGATCGTCGGGGACGTGGTGACCGATGTCGTGGCGGTGCATCCGGAACCACTGACTCCGGCCACCGACACGGCCGCCCGGATCCGGACCCTGCCCGGTGGAGCCGGGGCCAACGCCGCCTGCTGGGCGGCCCTGACGGGGGCCGCGGAGGTACGTCTCCTGGCACGGGTCGGCGCCGAGTCGGCGCGGTGGCACGAGCGGGCGCTGGTGGACGCGGGAGTGCGGCCCCGGCTGGTGATCGACCGGGAGGAGCCGACCGGGACGGTGGTCGCGCTGGTGGGCAAGGACGCCGAGCGGACCTTCCTGACCGACAGCGGGGCCGCGCTGCGGCTGTGCCCCGCCGACTGGACGCCGGCCCTGCTGGACGGGGTGGCCCACCTCCACCTGTCCGGGTACCTGTTCTTCGCCGACAGCAGCCGCGAGCTGGCCCTGGTCGCACTGCGGGCGGCCCGGGCCCGGGGGGTGCCGGTGAGCGTGGATCCCGCCTCGGCCGGATTCCTGGCCGGGCTGGGCCCGCGGCGGTTCCTCGACGCCGTGAGGGGGGCGGACGTATTGCTGCCCAACGAGGGCGAGGCGCGGCTGCTGGCCGGGCTGCCGGAGCCGGCCGGGCTGGCCCGGGCGGCGGCGCGGCTGAGCCGCCGGGTGCCGCTGGTGGTGGTGACCCGGGGGGCGGCCGGAGCACTGGTCGCCGAGCGGGGCCGGATCACCGCCGAGGTCACGGCGGAGCCGGCCGAGGCGGTGGACTCCACGGGTGCGGGGGACGCGTTCACCGGGGGGTTCCTGGCGGCGCGGCTGGCGGGGGCGGACCCGGTGGAGGCGGCGCGGGCCGGCTGCCGTACCGCCGCGCTGGCGGTCTCCCGGCTGGGCGGAAGGCCGTAACCATGGCCGTGGTCGTAGCCGTGGCAGTCGGCAGTGCAGTGCAGTGGCAGTGGCAGTAGTCATGGCCGTGGCCGCCGTCCCGGATGCCCCGGCCCGGCCCCGTCAGCTGTCGCGGATGCCCGTCCATGCCGGGTGGCGGGGGTCGTCGGCCCTGACCAGCGCGTCGGCCTGCGCCGCGGGGTCGGTCTCGGCCTCGTAGCGGGCGAAGGCCGGCAGGGTCCAGCGTGCGGACTCCTCGGTGCGGCGGGCGAGCGCGCCCGGGGAGAGCCGGATGTGGACGCTCAGGTCGAAGGGGAACCAGTGGCCCAGCAGCAGCGGGCCGTGCACGATCAGCACGCCGCCGGGCGGGAGTTCGACGTACGGGCTGCGCGTCGCCCGGTCGGTCACCGGGTCCCAGAGGTCGGGCAGCACCCGCCCCGTCCCGCCGGGGTCGGTCGGGCCGAACACCTCCCGCCAGAGCGCGGCGGTGTCGTACCAGCCGCCGAGGTACGAGTCCACGTCCTCGCGGCCGAACTCGAAGCGCAGGGAGGCAGGCCTCAGGAAGCCCCCGGCCGGTACCACGAGGACCGCCCGTCCGCGCAGCCGCAGCGCCTCGGCGAGGTGTCCGGCGAGTACGCCGGTACCGGCGGCCGGCGCTCCGTCGATGCCCACCCGCTGCCGGCCGTCCCCGGCGCTCTCGCGCTCGTCGAGGTGACCGGCGAGCCGCTCGGCCATCCGCTGCCATGTGATCGCTTCCAGCTGCACCGGCCCATTGTCACGCGGCGTGCTCCCGGCAGACGGCCGGGGTGATCCCGGCCGGCGCCGGGGCGGGTATGGAGAACGGGGTCAGGGCGGTCCCGGCGGGAACCGCCGGGGTCACGTGGATCACGACCGGTTCGCTGCCGAGGTTGTGGCCCAGGTGGATGTGGCGGATGCCCGCGGGCTCCACGAAGGCGGCCCCGGCGCGGTGCACCACGACCGAGCGGTCGTGCAGGACGCGGGTCAGCGTCCCGGCGAGCACGACGGCGTTCAGCCGCACCCGGTGGTAGTGCCAGCCGGTGCAGCCGCCCGGGGGTATGACGACCTCTCGCGCCCCGGTACCCGCGCCCGCGCGTGACCTCGTCGGCCGAATCGTCATCGTCTGCTGTCCAGCCATGTGCACGTGTCCTCCTCGGTGGACCGGCCGTCGTCGACCCGGCTCCACCGTAGGAGCGGCGCATGTCATCGAGGAAGAGATGATCGAACATCAACCACCGCTCTCCACCAGGTGATAGGAGGTGCCGGCGGCGGTATCACACCCGTATGAGCCTGGTCGTCTTCGAGTCCGCGAAGCAGATCCACTGCGCCGAGTGCCGACAGGGCCCGCTCCGGCACCTCGTGCGCGAGGCGGGCGTGCCGCGCTGCCTGGACTGCGCCGATCTCGGGCATCTGGTGTACCTCCCGCGCGGGGACGCGGCGCTCACCCGCCGCGCCCGCGAGGGGAGTTCGCTCTGCGCCGTCGTCGTCCGCTTCAACAGGCGCCGCCGCCGCTACGAACGCCAGGGCATCCTCGTCGAGGACGCCGCCCTGGCGGGCGCGGAGCGGGCCTGCCTCGCGGACGCCGAGGCACGGGCCCGGCGCCGGGAGCGCGACCGGCTGCGGCGCGCCGCGGAGGATACCCGGTTCACGGCGGCCTTCGCGGCCGAGATAGTGCGGCTGTTCCCCGGCTGCCCGGCCGACCGGGCCGTGGCGATCGCCACCCACGCCTCGGTGCGCGGAAGCGGCCGGGTGGGCCGCAGCGCGGCGGGCCGGGCCCTCGACGAACTGGCGGTCTCGTACGCGGTACGGGCGGCCGTGCGGCACACCGACACCGAGTACGACGCCCTGCTCATGGCCGGAGTCCCCCGCTTCGCGGCGCGGGCCCGGCTGGCCGCCCGGATCGACGCCGTGCTGGACGGCTGGCGCCGGGCGCCTAGTTGAGGCGGAAGCGGCGGTAGAGGAGCACCCCGCCGAGCAGCAGCGCTCCCCCGCCCGGCAGCAGGTAGCCGACGCCGTCGGCCCCGGTGTGGGCGAGCGCCTCGGTGTGCCGGGGCGGGGTGTGAGGTGCGGGCGGGGCGGGAGGTGCGGGCGGGGTCACGGGGCGGGAGGGGGTGGGGGGCTGGGCGGGGGGCTGGGCGGGCACGGCTTCGCCGGGCGCCTCACCGTTGACGGACCTGTTGCCGTGGGAGCCGTTGCCGACGCCGACGACGCTCACCGCGTTGCCGCTGATGTTCAGCGGCAGGTCGACGGGAAGCTGGAGCCCGTTCCCGGACAGCACCCCTGGCGAACCCTTTCCGCGCCCGTCGGCGGTGGCCCCTCCGCCGTTGCCGGCTCCGTGTTTCGACGGATCCGAGGGCCTCGGTTCCGGACGTCCACCGCCGCCCCCCGGCGCCCCGTTGGCGCAGCGGTTGCCGGCGGCCGGGTTGAGCACACCGATCACGCTCACGGTGTTGCCGCACACGTTCACCGGTACGTGCACCGGCAGTTGCACCAGGTTCCCGGACAGCAGCCCCGGCGAGCGTGCGGCCTGACCGCCCGCGTCCGCATCGGCGTAGGCGAGGCCGCTCACACCCGCGACCGCCAGCCCGCCTCCCGCAACCACCGCCGCAATCACGCCATTCCGACGACTGTGACGCATCAGTATTTCCCGCCTTCCGGAGGAGTTCACGGGCGCTGCACCCGCACCGCAAACAACGCCCTGAACCCATTCGGGTTATAGAGCCGGTAGGCATTTCACTCCATCGTGTACTGGGTAGTGCCTACCTCATGACTGAACGACCGCTGCTCCTCCTCGACGTGGACGGCCCGCTCAACCCCTTCCGCTCGCCCCTCGCCGGATTGCGCGGCTACCGGAGCCACCGGATGCGACCGGACGTCTGGCTCGCCCACCGCGACCCGGAATCCCGCAGCGCCCGGCGCGGCGCGCGGGTCCGGCTCCACCCTTCCCACGGCGCCCGGCTGCTGGCCCTGCCCTTCGAACTCACCTGGGCCACCGCCTGGACGCACCAGGCCAACACGATGATCGCCCCGCACATCGGGCTTCCCGGTGATCATCCTGTCGTCGAATGGCCGGAACTCTTCGCCCGCGACCCGGACGGCCTCTCCTGGAAGACCCGCGCCCTCGTCGGCTGGGCGGCCGGCCGCCCCTTCGCCTGGGTCGACGACATGATCACCCCCCGTGATCGCGTCTGGGTCGGCGCCCACCACCCGGCCCCGGCGCTCCTCCTGCGCATCCACCCCCGCCGCGGCCTCCGGGACCGCGACTTCACCACGTTGACCCGCTGGGCGGCCCAACTGACGGGACAGGACGGCCCGTAACGGGAGATCGTGATCGTCCCCTGCGGCTCCCCGCCGCCCGGCCCGAGGGGACGCCACCACCGCCGGTGCCCGGGCCCGGCGGCAGCGGCAGGAGTTCAGCCGCCGGACCGTCCAACTCCGGCAGACCACGGCCCGGTACGAGGCGCTGCGCGGTTCCCTGGCCGAGGCGCAGCGCCACAGCCGCGGACTCTCGTACGCCCGCTACCTCCGTTTCCTCTGCCTCGGCCGCTGACCGGGCGCGGCCCGCTCAGTGCAGCAGGGCCGAGACCGGGTCCTGGGAGGGGCGGCCCGTGGGCCACCAGTCGTCGTCGTCCGGGCGGGACTCGTAGGCGTACCAGAGGGAGTCGCGGCCGAGGCGGAGCTGGCGGGTGTGGGCCGTGAGGCGGTTGCGGTCGGGGCGGAAAGGACCCTGGGCGGCGGCGAGGAGCGCCGGGCGGGCCCGGTCGAAGGGCCCGGCCGGCGGGTCCCAGGGCTCTTCGAGGGCCGCGAGCCCGGGGAGGCCGCCCTGGCGCCAGGCCGCCGCTGCCCGGGCGAGGTCGGTGGTGGTACGGCCGGTGGCGCGGGCCAGGTCGCGGTAGAGGGTACGGGCGGCGCCGGTGAGCCCGGCCGTGGGGTGCGCGGAGGCCAGCCGGACCGCGTCCTGCCAGACGCTGAGCCCGGCGATCGGGTCCTCGGCCGTGGTGAGGACGGCCAGCGCGCGGGCGGCGGCGTCGGAGGCGAGCTGGTCCAGCGCGAGCGGGTCCGGCGCGGCCGGGTCGGCCGGCCAGGCGGGCGGGAGCCCCGCCGCGGCGGGCGCGGGCAGCGGCGCGGGCAGCAGCTGCAGACTGGCGCGGGCGAGCGCCGCCCGCGCCGGGACGCCGGGGAAGTCCGGTGTGGCTCCGGGCTGTTCGCGTGCGGCGTGGGCGGCGTTGCGGCGGGTCAGCTCGTCGAGGAGCTCCCGCTCGCCGCGGCCGCGCAGGAGCAGCAGCACGAACGGGTCCTCGTCGAGGAGCCGGGCCGCCCGGTAGCAGAGGGCCGCCGCATGTTTGCAGGGCGGCCGCACGACGTCCGGGCAGGAGCAGCGCGCCACGAGCTCGCCCGTGCCGGGCAGGATCGCCTCGGCGAGCGACTGCGGAACCTCCCGCTCCAGCAGGGCGGCGAGCACCGCGGGGTCGGCCGCGACCGTCTCCAGCAGTTCCCGCCATTCCCCGTCCGCGAAGGCGGGCAGTGCCAGCTGGGTACGGTACGGGCGGGGCCGGCTGCCCCGGACGTACGCCACGATCAGGCCGGGGGTGACGGTGACGGCGTCCACGTTCCCTTCCGCCGCATACGCACGACCCCGAGCGAGCCGGGCCGGGTCGCGGGACACCGATTCCAGGGCGGACACCCAGGCCCGGCCCCACCAGCTCACCGCCTCCGCCCCGGCGGGCACGGTCTCGAAGGTGCGGCGGCGGTCGTCCCGCGCGGTGATCACGCCGGCCTCCGCAGGGAGACGAGGTCGGCCAGTTCACGGTCGGTCAGCTCGGTCAGCGCCGACTCCCCCGAGCCCAGCACGGCATCGGCCAGGGCCCGCTTCGCCTCCAGCATCTCGGCGATCCGGTCCTCCACGGTCCCCTCGGCGATGATCCGGTGCACCTGCACGGGCTGGGTCTGGCCGATCCGGTAGGCGCGGTCGGTGGCCTGCTCCTCGACGGCCGGGTTCCACCAGCGGTCGAAGTGGATGACGTGGCCGGCCCGCGTCAGGTTCAGCCCGGTGCCCGCCGCCTTCAAGGAGAGCAGGAAGACCGGGACTTCGCCCGCCTGGAAGCGGTCGACGAGCTCCTCCCGGCGCGGGACCGGAGTCCCTCCGTGCAGCAGCTGGTGGGAGATCCCCCGCGTCGCCAGGTGCCGCTCGATGAGCCGGGCCATCGTCACGTACTGGGTGAAGACCAGCACCGAACCGCCCTCGGCGAGGATCGTGTCCAGCAGCTCGTCCAGCAGGGCGAGCTTGCCGGAACGGTGCGGGATCCGCGGCTCGGCCTCCTTCAGGTACTGCGCGGGGTGGTTGCAGATCTGCTTGAGCGAGGCCAGCAGTTTCATGATCATGCCGCGTCGTTCGATGCCCTCGCTCGACTCGATCACCGCCATCGCCTCGTCCACTGCGGCCCGGTACAGCGAGGCCTGCTCCCGGGTCAGGGAGACGGGATGGTCGGTCTCCGTCTTCGCAGGCAGCTCGGGCGCGATGCCGGGGTCCGACTTCTTGCGCCGCAGCAGGAACGGCCGTACGAGCGCGGACAGCCGGGCCACCGCCGCCTCGTTGCCGCCGTCCTCCTCCTGCTGGTGCTCCACCGGGCGGGCATGGCGGGCCCGGAAGGCGGTGAGCGGGCCCAGCAGCCCGGGCGTCGTCCAGTCGAGCAGCGCCCACAGCTCGGAGAGGTTGTTCTCCACCGGGGTGCCGGTCAGCGCCACCCGGGCCGGCGCCGGGATCGTGCGCAGCGCCTTGGCGGTCGCCGAATGCGGGTTCTTGACGTGCTGCGCCTCATCGGCGACGACCATGCCCCAGCTCTGCCCGGCCAGGAGCGGGGCGCTGGCGCGCAGCGTCCCGTACGTGGTGAGCACGAACCCGCCGGCGGCGGACTCCACGTCGTCGAGGCTGCGGCCGCCGCCGTGGAAGCGGCGCACCGGTGTGCCGGGGGCGAACTTCTCGATCTCCCGCTGCCAGTTGCCCAGCAGGGACGCGGGGCACACCACGAGCGTCGGCTCGGGGCGGTCGCGGTGCAGGTGCAGCGCGATCAGGGTGACGGTCTTGCCGAGCCCCATGTCGTCGGCGAGGCAGCCGCCGAGGCCGAGGGAGGTCATCAGGTCCAGCCAGGCCAGGCCGCGCGCCTGGTAGTCCCGCAGGGTGGCCTTGAGCGCGGCCGGCTGCGGCAGCGGGGCCAGCTCCCCCGTCAGGCGCTCGCGCAGGGCGGCCAGCGCCCCGACCGGAACCGCCTCGACGGGCTCGCCGTCGACCTCGGCCGTCCCCGACAGTACGGTCGCCAGCGCGTCCACCGGGTCCAGCAGGCCCAGCTCCCGTTTGCGGGCCTTGCGCACCAGCTCGGGATCGACCCGCACCCACTGGTCCCGCAGCCGCACCACCGGCCGGTGGGCCTGCGCGAGGGCGTCCATCTCGCCCGGCGTGAGCCGGTCGCCGCCCAGCGCCAGTTCCCAGGAGAAGGCAAAGAGGTGCGCGGCGTCGAAGAAGGCCGTGCCGTCGGTGGCGGACCCGGGCGCGGTGGACCGGACGACGGCGGTCGCCGACAGGGTACGGGCCAGCTCGCGCGGCCAGTGGACCAGGACTCCTGCGGCCGCCAGCCGGGTCGCGACCGCGCCCAGCAGGTCTTCGAGCTCCGGGTCCGACAGGGCGAGGGCGTCGGGGACCGGCTGGTCGAGCAGGCGCAGCAGGGGCGGCCAGACCCGCGCCGCCCGGCGCAGCGCGAGCACGGCATCGATCCGGGCGCGCGGTCCGAAGCCCGCGGCGGCCGCGCCCGCCCACAGCTGTGCGGCGTCGGTGACGAGGGTCGGGTCGGCGAGGCTGTGCACCTGGACCACGGCGGCCCCGGCGCGGCGGACGTCCTCGTCCTCCGCCTCGTCGAAGAGGCGGAAGGACGACAGGTCGAGGCGCAGCGAGATCCCCACGCCGGTGTCCGCTCCGGCCGCGACCTGCGCGGCCCACTCCTGTATGCCCGGCACCCGCTGCGGCTCCCGGGCGGCGAACGGCCGTCCGGCCGCGACCGGCGCGGCCGGGGTGCGGGGCAGGCTGTCGGCGACCGCGTCGAGGAAGGCGCGGACCAGCGCCTCCGGTTCGGGCAGCTGGAGCGGGCGGCGGCCGGCCAGCGGGGTCGCGTACCCCTCGTGGGGCAGTGCGACGGCGATCGCCCGGAGGTGGTCGACGTCGGCGGCGTCGAGCGGCCCGGCGCGCCAGGCGTCGATGCCCTCCGGGGTGATCCCGGGGAGCAGGCGGCCCCGGGCGACGAGCGTGAGCGCCTGGGTGGCGGCGGTGCCCCACGCCCGGGTGGCGGGGTGCGAGGCAGGGCTGTGGGGTGCCCGGGCGAGCAGGGGCAGGGCGGCGGTGACGGAGAAGGCCACGGCGGGCACGGTCCGGCTGCGGATCCCGTCGCCGTGCGGGCGGACGACGGTGAGCGGCATCGCCGTACCCGCCTCGGGCAGGGCGTCCCCGTCGGGCGCCCAGAAGACGACGCGCCCCTGCCGGGGAACGGCGGCGGGCAGGAAGACGGCGGCGTGGCCCAGCAGTGCCGATGTCGGCGGCTGCGGCTGCGGCTGCGTTGGTGCCTGCGGCTGCACTGTCACGGTGTCCCCCTCCCCGGTCGACGTCCAGACGGACCCCTTTGCCGACGAGTCTAGGCGCGACCACTGACAACACCCCTGACCTGCGGATCAGCGCCCGCAGCGGCCCTGATCCGCGGAGTATCCGTGCGCATCCGTGCGGATCTGTGCGTATCCGTGCGTATCCGTGCACGGGGCGTCCGAAAGCCGCGCCGGTGCGCGGCGGCCGTGGGCAGGCTCGGCCCGTACGTACGGGCCGCGGTGGGACCATGGACGTGAGGCGATGCCCATGCGTTCCGGGAACGAGCCGGTGACCGCCCGCAGTCCGCTGCGGCTGCGGTTCTGGCTGAGTCTGTGGGGGCTGATCTGGGCCGCCGCGGGGACGGCCCTGTTCTCGCTGGCCGGCCGTCCCGGGTGGGCGGTGGCCTGCGGTGTCGTCGTGCTGCTGGCGGCCGTGGACCTGGCCGTGGTCGTCCACCACATCCACCAGGGCCCGCACTACCAGCCCGGCCCCGACGTCCCGCCGTACGAGCCGCCCGGGGGCCCGTGAGGCTCAGTCCTCGAAGCGGGCCGCCGCCATGTACTCCGGCTGCGGGTCCAGGGCGGCGGCGAGGCGGAAGTGCTTGCGCGCCTGCTCGTGCCGCCCGGATCGCTGGTACGTACGGGCCAGTGCGAAGTGGGCGAAGGCGTTGTCCGGCTCCCGCTCCAGCACCAGCTCGAACTCCAGCTCCGCCGGGCGCAGTTGCGCGGCGGCGAAGAAGGCCCGGGCGCGCAGCAGCCGGGCCGCCGTGTTCTCGGGGTGGGCGGCTATGACGGAGTCGAGCAGCTTGACCGCGCCGCGCGGGTCGCGTGCGGCGAGCAGCTGCTCGGCGGCCCGGTAGTCGATGACGTGCGTCTCGGGGCTCGGCGGCGGGTTCGGGGAGGACGAGGAGTGCGGCGTGGTGTCGGACACGTGTGAGTTCCTTCCCTCTGCGGGCGTGTTCAACGCCCGCCCCCGCAGCCGCTATTCCGCCGCCCGGTCCCGCGCCGCCCGGGCCGTGAGCTCGGCCCACACCTTGCGCACCTGCGGCTCCAGCGCCTCCAGCGGCCCGTCGTTGTCGATCACGAGTGTCGCCACGGCGAGCCGCTGCTCCCGCGTGGCCTGCGCGGCCATCCGGGCCCGCGCCTCCTCCTCGGCCATCCCGCGCAGCGCGGTGAGCCGCGCCAGCTGCGTCTGCGGCGCCGCGTCCACCACGACCACCAGGTCGTACAGCGGCGCCAGGCCGTTCTCCGTGAGCAGCGGTACGTCGTGCACCACGATCGCGCCGGCCCCCGCGGCGGCCTCCAGCTCGGCCGACCGGGCCCCGACCAGCGGGTGCACGATCGTGTTGAGGGTCTGGAGCTTGGCCGGGTCGGCGAACACGAACGATCCGAGCTTCGGCCGGTCCAGCGCCCCCTCCTCGGTCAGCACCGACTCCCCGAAGGCCGCCACGACGGCCGCGAGCCCCGGCGTACCGGGCTCGACGACCTCCCGCGCGATCCGGTCGGCGTCCACGACGACCGCCCCGTACCCCGCCAGGAGCCGCGAGACCTCGCTCTTACCGGCACCGATTCCGCCCGTCAGGCCCACTTTCAGCATGCTCGCAGCCTAAACCCCGCCCCTGCCCGGGCCACAGGCCCCCGGCCCGGCGCGAAGCGGCAGCCCTCAGCTTTCGCCCTCGCGTTCCGCGAGGAACCGCTCGAACTCGCGGCCGATCTCGTCCGCCGACGGGATCTCCGCGGGCTCGGCCATCATGTTGCCGCGGGTCTCGGCGCCGGCCGCCGCGTCGTACTGGTGCTCCAGCCCCTGCACCAGGCTGACCAGCTCCTCGTCGCCCTCGCGGATCTGCCGGTCGATCTCCGTCTGGGTGCGGTGCGCCTCCGTACGCAGGGCGTGCGCCACGGCCGGCAGGACCAGCCCGGTCGCCGCCGTGATCGCCTCCAGCACCGTCAGCGCGGCGTCCGGATACGGGGAGCGCGCGACGTAGTGCGGTACGTGCGCGGCGACACCCAGCACGTCGTGCCCGGCCTGGGCCAGGCGGAACTCGACCAGCGACTCCGCGCTGCCCGGCACCTGCGCCTCGTCGAAGGGGCTGCGGTGGCCCGGCATGAGGTCGGTCCTGTTGCCGTGCGGGGTGATGCCGACGGGCCGGGTGTGCGGGACGCCCATGGGAATCCCGTGGAAGTTGACCGAGAGGCGGACGCCGAGGCGCTCGACGATCTGCCGGACGGCGACGCTGAAGCGCTCCCACTCCACATCCGGCTCCGGGCCGGACAGCAGCAGGAAGGGGGCTCCGGTGGCGTCCTGGACGAGCCGGACCTCCAGCCGGGGCTCCTCGAACTCGGTCCAGTGGTCGCGCTGGAAGGTCAGCAGGGGGCGGCGGGCCCGGTAGTCCACCAGCCGGTCCGCGTCGAAACGCGCCACGACCTGGTGGGGCAGGGTGTCCAGGAGTCGCTCGACGATCTGCTCGCCGGCCTCACCCGCGTCGATGTACCCCTCGAAGTGGTACAGCATGACCAGCCCGGCAGAGTCCTGGGCGAGCGCCAGGTCGGCCACCGCCAGGCCCTTGGCGTCCCATTCGTACAGACCCTGTGGATCAAGCACCGTCACCACTCCTCCCTCGTCGCGTTCCCTGCGAAGAACGTCCAAGGGGGCGCCACCATTCCCCAGTTGGCCGAAAGGATCACGGGAGACGCGGAAAGGCCCGCCCCCCGAAGGGGACGGGCCTCACCGTTCACATCAACCAGCTCGGCTCACACCGGGGTGTGATGCGCGCTGCGATCAGCTCTGGCCGCCGGCCAGCTTCTCGCGGAGCGCGGCCAGGGCCTCGTCCGACGCCAGGGCGCCGGAGGTCTCGTCCGACTCCGAGGAGTACGAACCACCCGAGATGCCCGCACCGGCGTTGCCACCGGCGGCCGGGGCGGCAGCGCCCTCGGCAGCGGCGGCCTCGTCGGCCTCGCGGCTCTTGATGACCTGAGCCTGGTGCTGCTCGAAGCGCTGCTGCGCCTCGGCGTACTGGGTCTCCCATGCCTCGCGCTGCTTGTCGAAGCCCTCGAGCCAGTCGTTGGTCTCGGGGTCGAAGCCCTCGGGGTAGATGTAGTTGCCCTGGTCGTCGTAAGACGCGGCCATGCCGTACAGGGTCGGGTCGAACTCGACCGACGCCGGGTCGGCACCGAAGGACTCGTTGGCCTGCTTCAGCGACAGCGAGATCCGGCGACGCTCGAGGTCAATGTCGATGACCTTGACGAAGATCTCGTCGTTGACCTGGACGACCTGCTCCGGGATCTCCACGTGGCGCTCGGCCAGCTCGGAGATGTGGACCAGACCCTCGATGCCCTCGTCCACGCGGACGAACGCACCGAACGGAACCAGCTTGGTGACCTTACCCGGGACGACCTGACCGATCTGGTGGGTCCGGGCGAACTGCTGCCACGGGTCCTCCTGCGTCGCCTTCAGCGACAGGGAGACACGCTCGCGGTCCATGTCCACGTCGAGAACCTCGACGGTGACCTCCTGGCCGACCTCGACGACCTCGGACGGGTGGTCGATGTGCTTCCAGGACAGCTCGGAGACGTGGACGAGACCGTCGACGCCACCCAGGTCCACGAAGGCACCGAAGTTGACGATCGAGGAAACGACGCCGGAGCGGACCTGACCCTTCTGCAGGGTGGTGAGGAACGTCTGGCGAACCTCGGACTGGGTCTGCTCGAGCCAGGCGCGGCGGGACAGGACCACGTTGTTGCGGTTCTTGTCCAGCTCGATGATCTTCGCCTCGAGCTCCTTGCCCACGTAGGGCTGGAGGTCGCGGACGCGACGCATCTCGACGAGGGAGGCCGGCAGGAAGCCGCGGAGGCCGATGTCGAGGATGAGACCACCCTTGACGACCTCGATGACGGTACCGGTGACGATGCCGTCTTCTTCCTTGATCTTCTCGATCGTGCCCCAGGCACGCTCGTACTGAGCGCGCTTCTTGGACAGGATCAGACGGCCTTCCTTGTCCTCCTTCTGGAGAACCAGGGCCTCGATCTCGTCGCCGACCTTGACGACCTCGTTCGGGTCGACGTCGTGCTTGATCGAGAGCTCACGGCTCGGGATCACGCCTTCGGTCTTGTAACCGATGTCGAGCAGGACCTCGTCCCGGTCGACCTTCACGATGACGCCGTCGACGATGTCGCCGTCGTTGAAGTACTTGATCGTCTCGTCGATCGCGGCGAGGAAGGCTTCCTCGTTACCGATGTCGTTGACCGCTACCTGCGGAGTGGTAGAGGTGGTCTCGGTGCTGCTCGTCATGTGGGAAAGGGCTCCGGTTACGGACAGAAAGTCGTAGGTACTGCTACGCCGGGAGCCCTTATCGGCATCTGCCGAAGAAGCCGGACAGCCAAGGAAGCCCTGGATCCGCCTGAGCGGGAAGGGCCTCGAGAACCGAGGGGACATCAACAGATGCAAGCGCAGCCTGCTAGGTCTGAGGAGCACAGGCTCGCAGCGCAACTTGTAGCATACGGGGGCAGCCGGACACGGTCAATGCGCGAAGGCGGACACCCCCGACGGATCGCCGCATAACCGGCACAATTCGTGGGCGGGGAGGCCGTGATGGCACGTCCCTGCCACTTCCGCGGACATCCTCGGACGTCCGCGGCCATCCGAAGACATTCGCAGACTACGACGACGGGCCCCATGAACCAAGAGGACTACGCCCCCGAAGACGCGTACGAGGCCGATTCGGGGTCCAGCCATGACTCCGACGACGCCGAGGCCACGCGGCGTGACGCCGGTGAAGCGGAGAGCAGCCGGGCGAGCCGCGGCTGGTGGGACCGCAACGCCGACGAGTACCAGAACGAGCACGGCGCCTTCCTGGGCGACGACCGCTTCGTATGGGGGCCGGAAGGCCTGGACGAGGCGCAGGCGGCCCTCCTCGGCCCCGCCGCCTCCCTCAAGGACAAGGACGTCCTGGAGATCGGCGCCGGCGCCGCCCAGTGTTCGCGCTGGCTGGCCGCCCAGGGCGCCCGCCCCGTCGCCCTCGACCTCTCCCACCGCCAGCTCCAGCACGCCCTGCGCATCGGTGACGACATTCCGCTCGTGGAGGCCGACGCCGGCCGGCTGCCCTTCCGCGACGGCTCCTTCGACCTCGCCTGCTCCGCCTACGGCGCCGTCCCCTTCGTCGCCGACCCGGTGAACGTGATGCGCGAGGTGCGCCGCGTACTGCGCCCCGGCGGCCGCTGGGTCTTCTCCGTCACCCACCCCATCCGCTGGGCCTTCCCCGACGAACCCGGTCCCGAGGGGCTCTCCGTCTCCGCCTCCTACTTCGACCGGACCCCGTACGTGGAACAGGACGAGCAGGGCCGCGCCGTGTACGTGGAGCACCACCGCACGATCGGCGACCGGGTCCGCGACGTCGTGGCGGGCGGATTCCGCCTCGTCGACCTGGTCGAGCCCGAATGGCCCGAATGGAACAGCCAGGAGTGGGGCGGCTGGTCCCCGCTGCGCGGCAACCTGATCCCGGGCACCGCGGTCTTCGTCTGTGTGAGGGACTGATCCCTTGATCCGCCAGGCCGCCCTCGACGCCCTTCCCGTACGGGAGGCCGTGCCCGCCCTCGTCTCGGCGCTGGACGTCCACGGCACCGCCGTGCTGTGCGCCCCGCCCGGCACGGGCAAGACCACGCTGGTGCCGCTGGTGCTGGCGGGGCTGGTGGGCGGCGGCCCGCGGCGCCGGGTCGTGGTCGCCGAGCCGCGACGGATCGCCGCCCGGGCGGCGGCGCGGCGGATGGCCTGGCTGCTCGGCGAGGCCGTCGGCGACTCGGTGGGCTTCACCGTGCGCGGGGAGCGGGTCGTGGGCCCGTCGGCCGTGGTGGAGGTGGTCACCACCGGAGTGCTGCTGCAGCGGCTCCAGCGGGACCAGGAGCTGGCCGGCGTGGACCTGGTGGTCCTGGACGAGTGCCACGAGAGGCACCTGGACGCCGACACGGTCGCCGCCTTCCTCCTGGACGTACGGGAAACCCTCCGTCCGGAGCTGCGCCTGGTCGCGGCTTCGGCGACGACCGACGCCGCCGGATGGGCGCGGGTACTGGGGGACGCGCCGGTGGTGGAGGCGGCCGGGGTCTCGTACCCGGTGGAGACCGTGTGGGCCCCGCCGGCCCGGCCGGTGCGGCCCCCGCACGGGATGCGGGTGGACCCGGCCCAGCTGACGCACGTGGCGTCGGTGGTGCGGCGGGCCCTCGCGGAGCGCGAGGGTGACGTCCTGTGCTTCCTGCCCGGCGTCGGGGAGATCGCCCGGGTGGCCGGGCAGCTGGGTGCGGTGGACGCCGAGGTGCTCCAGGTCCACGGGCGGGCCCCGGCGGCCGTGCAGGACGCGGCGCTGACGGCCTCGCCGCACCGCCGGGTGATCCTCGCGACGGCGGTCGCCGAGTCCAGCCTGACCGTGCCGGGTGTCCGGGTGGTGGTGGACTCCGGGCTGGCCCGCGAGCCCCGGGTGGACCATGCGCGGGGACTGGGCGCGCTGGCGACGGTACGGGCCTCCCGCGCGGCCGGGCGCCAGCGGGCGGGCCGGGCCGGGCGTGAGGCGCCGGGTGCGGTGTACCGCTGCTGGACGGAGGCGGAGGACGTCCGCCTGCCCGCGTTCCCCGCGCCGGAGATCCGCATCGCGGACCTGGCGCAGTTCGCCTTGCAGGCCGCCTGCTGGGGCGACCCGGACGCGGCGGGTCTGGCGCTGCTGGACCCGCCGCCCGCCGGGGCGATGGCCGCGGCGCGCGAGGTACTGGTCGCGGTCGGCGCCGTGGACCGGGCGGGACGGCCGACCCCGCGGGGGCTGCGGATGGCCCGGCTGGGCCTGCACCCCCGGCTGGCCCGGGCCCTGCTGGACGGCTCCTCGGCCGTCGGGGCACGCCGCGCCGCGGAGGTGGTGGCGCTGCTGAGCGAGGAGCCGCCGCGGGAGTACGGGGACGACCTGGCCGGTGCCTGGCGGCAGGCGCGGCGGGGGTCGGACCCCTACGCGTCGCGCTGGCGCGCCGAGGTCCGTCGGCTGGAGCGGGCCGCCCAGGACCCCGCGGGGCCCTCCCCCACCCCGCCCCGCGCCGACACCGGGGCGCGCGACGCCGGGCGCCGCTCCCCGGGCTCCGCCCCGGATCCGGCGGGGGCCCCGGGCGGGGCCGGGTCTCGCCGGGCGGACGGCACCGGCCGGGCTCCGGCCCCTCCGGCGTCCGAAGAGCGGGCTCCGGGGCGCGGCCCCGGCAGCGGGCCCGCGCCCGACGACGGCGCCGCCGGGCTGGTGGCCGCGCTCGCGTTCCCGGAGCGGGTGGCGAAGGCCAGGGCGGAGACGGCCTTCCTCATGGCCTCGGGCACGGCGGCCGAGCTCGGCGACGGGTCACCGCTGCGCCGCGCCCCCTGGCTCGCGGTCGCCGTCGCCGACAGGCCCCCGCACTCCGCGTCCGCGCGGATCCGGCTCGCCGCCGTCATCGACGAGGACACCGCCATGGCCGCCGCCGGGCACCTGCGCACGGCCGCCGAGGAGGTGCACTGGGAGGACGGGGACGTCGTCGCCCGCGCGGCGAGGCGGCTGGGCGCGATCGAGCTCGCGGTACGCCCGCTGCGCAGCCCCGACCCGCTCCTCGTTCGGGCCGCCCTGCTCGACGGGCTGCGCACCGAGGGCCTCGGCCTGCTGCGCTGGTCCGCGGACGCGGAAGGGCTCAGGGCCCGGCTGGGCTTCCTGCACCGGACGCTCGGCGGCGCGTGGCCCGACGTCGCGGACGACGGCGCGCTGCTGGACCGGGCCGACGACTGGCTGGAGCCGGAGTTGTCCCGCGCCCGGCGCCGCTCGGACCTCGGCCGGATCGACGCCGGGCAGGCCCTGCACCGGCTCCTGCCGTGGGCCACCGGCGAGGCCTCCCGGCTGGACGAGCTGGCTCCGGAACGACTGGAGGTCCCCAGCGGGTCCCGGATCAGGGTGGACTATTCCGCCGAGCAGCCGGTGCTGGCCGTGAAGCTCCAGGAGCTGTTCGGGCTGGCCGAGACGCCCCGGGTGGCGGGCGTGCCCGTCCTGGTGCACCTGCTGTCGCCCGCCGGACGTCCCGCCGCCGTCACCGCCGACCTCGCCTCGTTCTGGCGGGGCGGCTACCGCGCCGTCCGCGCCGAGCTCCGGGGCCGCTACCCCAAGCACCCCTGGCCGGAGGACCCGGCCACCGCGGAGCCCACCCGCCACACCAACGCCCGCCTCAGGCGCTGACCTCTTGCGCCCGCCCGCGCCGGCCGCGGGCTTCCAGCCACAGGGCCAGCCCGAGTAGCGCCGACCCGCCGGCCGCCAGGCCGATCGGCGCGTAGGTGTGCAGTGCGAGGACCTTCGTGCGGTTGGAGGCGACCAGGTCGAGGGTGTGGTCGGCGTAGTCCTCGCGCATCTTCACGTGCCCGGCGAAGGCGGTGAGCTTGCCGTCGGGGCCGCCCGCCGCGATCCCGCCGCGCATCTCCTGCTGGATCTCCTGCTCGGCGTTGACGGGCGCCCCGGTCACCGGGTCGACCCAGAACATGGCCTTCGTCGTGTACCAGAGGGTGGTGCCGGTGGCCGCCTCGATCGTCGCCGGGTCGATGCCCTCGACCGGCATCTTCTTCGGCATGGGGACCTTGGTCCACGGGACGGTCTGCTCGAAGTAGTAGACGTCCATGCCCCGGTAGGTGCGCGGGCCGACGTAGTGGATCGGCGAGGAGGTACGGGTCTGCGCGTCGAAGTACAGGTAGTCGCGCGGCTCGGTGAAGAAGGGCCACTTGAACTCGATGCCCTCGCGTGTGACGGCGTCGCCGTCGACCATCTCACCGGTGGCGTGCACCGGGTCCTGGGTGTGGGCGTCGAAAATGTAGCGCTCGGGGATCTGCGAGACCATCTTCCCGTCCGGCCCGATGATGTACGTCAGCGTGTCCCAGACGACGACGTCCTTGCCGGCGCTCGACTCGATCTCCCTCGACGCCTCCACGTTCCCCTTGAGGGTCTGGACGATGGTGACCTTGTCGACCTTCTTGGGCTGCATGCCGCCGGTGTAGTCGAGGAGCGTCGCGTCCTTCGCCTCCAGGACCACCTCCTGGTACTGGCCCGGCGGGATCTTGGCGAGGCGGGGGTACGCGTACCAGCGCAGCAGCGGCGCGAGGGCCGCGCAGAACACGGCTAGGGCCAGCAGGACAAGGCTCACTCTGCGTCGCATGGCCGGGCCCTCCTCTACTTTCCGGGCGCGGGGGGCGCGGTGGTGAGCAGGGGCTTGGGTGAGGTCTCGCCCTCGGGCACCCCGAAGGCCGTGATGGCGAACACGAGGGCCAGCGCGGCCGCGAGGCCGATGACGGCGGCGACGAATGCGCGCATGCCGGGGCTCCGAAATCTGATGAGTCGTCAGAGAGGGGGCACCGTAGCAACGCGGAGGCGAGATGAGAACCGTTCGAGCCACAGATCACCACTGGGCCGCCCGGGGGACCTCGACCCCCGCCGGCACGCCCGCCCCCGCGTTGCGCACGGCGGGGCACCCACCCCATGGAACACTGATTATCAACGGAACGTAATCAAACGATTACACAAAATGATCGGAGAAGCGATGCAGAGACGTCGACTCAAGGCCGCGGCCCTGGTTGTGCCGGTCGTGGCCGCGCTCAGTCTCGGCAACACCGCGGACGCGACCTCCCTGGCGGCCATTCCGTGCGACGTCACCGCACTCAACAACGCAATCGTCGCCGCGAACAACAACACCGGACCGCACACCATCCGGCTCGCACCCAGATGCGTCTACAACGTCCTCACTCCCGCGTCGACCGGCGGTCTCGGCCCCAACGCCCTGCCCCTGATCACGGGCACCGTCACGCTGCTGGGGAACAAGACCACCATCCGACGGGATCCCGACGCGACCGAGGGCTTCCGCATCGCGCAGATCGACGGCCCCGGCGGGCGCCTGACCGTCGAGGGTGTCACCGCGACCGGCGGCGGCTATCTCGACTACGCCGGCACCTACCTGCCCACGGACGGAGGGACGCTCATCCTCAAGCGCAGCACCGTGACCAACAGCACGGCGAACCAGGGGGGCGCCATCTTCGTGAACCAGAGCAGCACCCTTGAGATGTACGACAGCGTCGTGCGGGACAGTGCTGCCCAGCGGGGTGGTGCCATCTACAACGGGCCGGGAAGCACCACCCTGCTGCAGAAGACCAAAGTGGTGCGGAACCAGGCCACGGAGCTGGGGGGCGGCATCTTCACCGCCGGGGTCTCCATGACCATCAAGAACTCGCGCATCGAGGGCAACCGCGCCTTCCAGCAGGGCGGCGGAATCTACAACGACCGCTCTCCGCTGCACATCTCCTCGACGACCATCGCGGACAACCGCGCGGGCCAAACGGGTGGCGGCATCGCCAATGACGGCACCACCACGCTGACGGACACAAAGGTGCGGCGCAACATCGCGCTCAACGGCGGCGGCGTCTGGCAAGGAACCTCCGCCGGCACCGCCCTGACCCTCGTCAGGAGCCGGATCTTCGAGAACACGCCCAACAACTGCCGGCCCGTCGGGGCGATTTCCGGCTGCACGAACTGATCCCGACTCGATCCGCGGGCCCGGCCTGATCCACAAGACACGGCCTAGCCGCGTTGCCCCGGGGTCGGCCGGGGCACCGCCGGAGTGGAGGACGGCGACACGGTGGGCTTCGGCGTGCGTGACGAGCTTGGCGTCGGGCTGGACGTCGGGGTCGGCGTGGGGCTGGACGTCGGCGTGGGTGTGGGTGTCGGCGTGGGTGTGGGTGTCGGCGTGGGTGTGGGTGTCGGGGTCGGCCTGAGCGTAGGCGTCGGGGTCGGCGTGGGCGAAGGCGTCGGGGTCGGCGTGGGCGAAGGCTTCGGGTCCGGCGTCGGAGTGGGCGTCGGCGAAGGCGTCGGGGTGGGCTTCGGGTCCGGCGTCGGGGTGGGCGTCGGGCTCGGCTTCGGCGGGGTGGGCTTCGGGCCCGCGCCCGTGCCGGCCCGGTCCGGGATCTCGTGCGCGCCCTTCAGGTAGTACGCGAACCAGGAGCGGACCGTCCGCAGGTACTCCGTGGACCGGTTGTACGACAGCACGGCCCGGTCCAGGTCCGCGTCCGCCCTCAGGTCCCGGGTCCCCGCGCACAGGTACCGGGCGGCCGCGAGGGCCGCGTCGTGCACGTTGTTCGGGTTGCGCCGGCCGTCGCCGTCCGCGTCCTGCCCCCACGCCGCCCATGTGGAGGGGATGAACTGCATCGGCCCGACCGCCCGGTCGTAGCGGAAGTCCCCGTCGTAGGCCCCGCCGTCCGTGTCCGAGATGTTCGCGAAGCCGTTGCCGTCGAGCACGGGCCCCAGGATCGGCCGCAGTGTCGTCCCGCCCGCGTCGACCTGGCCGCCGCGCGCCTGCCCGGACTCCACCTTGCCGATCGCCGCGAGGAGTTGCCAGCGCAGTCCGCATCCGGGGTCGCTCTGCCCGACCTTCTGCTCCGCGCCCAAATACGCCGCGAGCACGCTCGCCGGTATCCCCTGCGCCCCTTCCGCGGGCCCGGTCACGGCCGACGCCGGCGCGGCCTGCGAGCCCGTAGGCGCCTGCGGCGCCGCCGGCGGACCCTCTTCCGGCAGCAGCACGGCCGGCGGCTGCGGGCTCACCAGCGGCGGGAGTTCGGTGAGGTAGGTGGAGTCGCCACCCGCCGTGTCCGCGGCCGGCGACGGCTGTGCGCCGTTCTCCCCGGTGGCGGAGAGCCGGTCGCCGCTCCCGCCCGCCGGGCCCTGGGACGCGGTCACCGCGGCGATCACCAGAGCGGACACCAGGGCGGCTGTCGTACCCCTGCGCAGCCTGCGTCCGATTATTCGAGCCGACATGAGCCGGACCCCTCCCCCTCGACGTCCGCGTGACCCTACGTCAACTCACTGCACACAGCACGCAAGGTCGCCCGGAATTCACCACATCCCCACGTCCCCAGGCAGGTCACGCATACTGTCTGGACCCTTCGGGAGCAATGGCCCGAAGTAGGGAACGTCCACGGGAACACCGAGGAGAGGCGCCATGCCGTTCACTCTCAGCCACGCGGCCGCCGTACTTCCGGCCATCCGCCGGACCGGGCGTGCGCGGGGCCCCCTCGTCGCCTCGGCGCTCGTCCTCGGGTCGTTCGCGCCCGACACCTTCTACTTCACGGACGCGGTCGTCGAGGGCGCCATGGCGTACGGGAGCTTCACGCACTCGCTGCCCGGGATCTTCACCCTGGACGCCGTACTGACGGCCGTCCTGGTGGCCTTCTGGCTGCTGCTGCGCGAGCCGCTGATCGCGCTCCTGCCACGCAACCGGCGCGGCAGGGTGCACGCCTTCGTACGGGGCGAGGAGTGGCGCGAGCGTCCCCGGCCGGCCGCGCTCCTCGCCTGGTTCTACGTCTCGGCGGTCGTCGGCTCCCTCACGCACGTGGTGTGGGACAGCTTCACGCACATGGACCGCTGGGGGACGAACGCGCTGCCCTGGCTCGGCGAGCCGATCGCCTTCGGCTTCCCGCCCTACACCTTCCTCCAGTACGGCACTTCGGCCGCGTCGGCGTGCCTGCTGCTGTGGTTCACGACGACCGCCCTGCGCCGGCTCCCCGCCTCCGCCGTCCCGGCATCGGTGCCCGTGCTATCCCGCGCGGAGTTCCTGGGTGCGCTCGCCCTGCTGGTGGTGTGCGTGGGCGTCGCCGTCACCGTGCGCATCATCCGCTTCTTCACCTTCTTCGACCGGATCCGTACGCCGCTCGACATCATCCCGACCATCTGCTTCGGCACGGGCGGCGGCCTGGCCGTGGCCCTGCTGGTCTACGGGATCCTCGTACGGCTGAGGCACCGCCACGACCGGACCGGGCGCCCCGCGGACGAGGAAACGCGAACGCCCGTCCCCACCGCCTGAGCGACGGGGACGGGCGCCGGACCTGCCGTACGGGCGTCAGTGCGCGGCGGACTCCCAGTCCGGGCCGACGCCCACCGACACGTCCAGCGCGGCCCGCAGCTCGACGGCGGCGCCCATCTCGCGGCGCACCAGCTCCTCCACCTCCTTGCGCTCGCCCGGGGCGATCTCCAGCACGATTTCGTCGTGGACCTGGAGCAGCATCCGCGACTTCAGGCCGGCCGCCACGATCGCCTTGTCCACGCGCAGCATCGCGACCTTGACGATGTCGGCCGCGGTGCCCTGGATCGGGGCGTTGAGCGCCATCCGCTCGGCGGCCTCGCGCCGCTGGCGGTTGTCGCTGTTGAGGTCCGGCAGGTACCGGCGGCGCCCGAAGACCGTCGCCGTGTAGCCCGTGGCCCGGGCCTCGTCCACCACGCGGCCCAGATAGTCCCGGACCCCGCCGAACCGCTCGAAGAAGGTGTCCATCAGGCCGCGCGCCTCGGCGGGCTCGATGTTCAACTGCTGGGCGAGACCGAACGCGGAGAGCCCGTACGCGAGGCCGTACGACATCGCCTTGATCTTGCGGCGCATCTCGGCGTCGACCTGGGACCGCTCCACGCCGAACACCTGGGAGGCGACGGTGGTGTGCAGGTCCTCGCCGGTCGCGAAGGCCTCGATCAGGCCCTCGTCCTCGGAGAGGTGGGCCATCACGCGCAGCTCGATCTGGCTGTAGTCGGCGGTCATGAGGGACTCGAAGCCCTCGCCGACGACGAAGCCGCGGCGGATCGCGCGGCCCTCGTCGGTGCGCACCGGCACGTTCTGCAGGTTGGGGTCGGTGGAGGACAGGCGTCCGGTCGCGGCGACGGTCTGGCTGAAGCTGGTGTGCACCCGCCCGTCGGCGGCGATGGTCTTGACCAGGCCCTCGACGGTGACGCGCAGCTTGGCCTGCTCCCGGTGCCGCAGCATGATCACCGGCAGCTCGTGGTCGGTCTGCGTGGCCAGCCAGGCCAGCGCGTCCGCGTCCGTGGTGTAGCCGGTCTTGGTCTTCTTCGTCTTCGGCAGGTCCAGCTCGCCGAAGAAGACCTCCTGGAGCTGCTTGGGCGAGCCGAGGTTGAACTCGTGGCCGACCGCCGCGTGCGCCTCCTTCACCGCCTGCTGCACCGCTCCGGCGAACTGCTGCTCCATGGCCTCCAGGTGGTCGCGGTCGGCGGCGATGCCGGACCGCTCCATCCGGGCGAGCAGCTCGGAGGTGGGCAGCTCCATGTCGTGGAGCAGCTCGGCCGCGCCGACCTCGGCGAGCTTGCCGGTGAAGGCCTCGCCCAGGTCCAGGACGGCGCGGGCCTGCGCCATCAGCGCCTCCGCCTCGGCGGTCTCGTCGGCGCCGAAGGCCAGCTGGCCGTCGGCGGCGGCCGGCGCGAGCTCCCGGTGCAGATACTCGTTGGACAGTACGTCCAGGGCGAAGGACCGACGGCCCGGCTTGACCAGGTAGGCGGCCAGCGCGGTGTCCATGGTGACGCCCGCGAGGCTCCAGCCGTGCTCGGGGAAGACCCGCATCAGGCCCTTGGCGTTGTGCACGACCTTCGGCTTCGCCGGGTCGGCCGCCCAGGCCGCGAAGGCCCGCTCGTCGGCCTCGTCCAGCTCGGACGGCTCGAACCAGGCGGCCGCACCCGCGGCCGAGGCCAGCGCGATCTCGCTGATGTTGCCCTGGCCCAGCGCCCAGCTGTCGACGGTGGACACGCCCAGGGGCCCGCCCGCGTGGGCTTCGAGCCACGGCGCGAGCTCGCCCGCGCCCAGCACCGAGCCGTCCAGCTCCACACCCGCCGCCGCCGGAACCGGGGCCGCTTCCTCGGCCGCTCCCGGGTCCACCGCCAGCAGCCGCTCGCGCAGCGAGGCGTTGCGGATCTCCAGCACGTCCAGCACCCCGGTCACGGCGGACCGGTCGTACGGGACGCGGGCCAGGTCGGCGGGGGCGCTGGACAGCTCCACGTCCTTGACCATCTCGGTCAGGACGCGGTTGAGCTTGACGGCCTCCAGGTGGTCCCGGAAGTTCTGCCCGGCCTTGCCCTTGACCTCCTCGGCGCGCTCCACGAGCTCCGCGAACGAACCGAACTGGGTGATCCACTTGGCGGCGGTCTTCTCACCGACGCCCGGGATGCCCGGCAGGTTGTCGGACGGGTCACCGCGCAGCGCCGCGAAGTCCGGGTACTGCTGGGGGGTGAGTCCGTACTTCTCCTCCACCTTCTGCGGGGTGAACCGGGTCAGCTCGGAGACGCCCTTGGTCGGGTACAGCACGGTGGTGCGCTCGGAGACGAGCTGGAAGGAGTCGCGGTCGCCGGTGACGATCAGCACGTCGAAGCCGGCCGCCTCCGCCTGCGTCGCCAGCGTCGCGATCACGTCGTCGGCCTCGAAGCCGTCGACCGCGAACCGCGGCACGTGCATCGCGTCGAGAAGCTCACCGATCAGCTCGACCTGCCCCTTGAACTCGTCGGGGGTCTTGGAGCGGTTCGCCTTGTACTCGGGGAACTCCGTCGAGCGCCACGTCTTGCGGGACACGTCGAACGCCACCGCGAAGTGCGTGGGCGCCTCGTCGCGCAACGTGTTCGCCAGCATCGACGCGAAGCCGTAGATGGCGTTCGTCGGCTGGCCGGTCGCGGTCGTGAAGTTCTCCGCGGGCAGCGCGAAGAACGCCCGGTACGCCAGGGAGTGCCCGTCCATGAGCATCAGGCGGGGGCGGTCCGCTGCGGTCGTCTGGTCGGTCTTCTGCGATGCGTTCTCTGCCACGCCCCCGATCCTAGGCGGCCCCGCCGACAATGACGGCGTCGGCGATGTCCGCAGGGCGTGACAGGATCGGACGTGTACGCGAATACGCGCAGCGGCCGACGCTGCGATGCTCGACTGCTCAAAGGGGAGCGACATGGCCACCAAGCCGCCCGCAGGTGATCCCGTACAGGACGCGCCGCAGGTAGCGCCCCCCCAGCATGCCGCCGCCGGCCTGCCCGCGATCGGGCACACCCTGCGGATCGCGCAGCAGCAGATGGGCGTCGTCCGCACCGCGCGCACCCTGCTCAAGGTCAATCAGAAGGACGGCTTCGACTGCCCGGGCTGCGCCTGGCCCGAGGGCGACAAGCGGCACACCGCCGAGTTCTGCGAGAACGGCGCCAAGGCGGTCGCCGAGGAGGCCACGCTGCGCCGGGTCACCCCGGACTTCTTCGCCGCGCACCCGCTGGCCGACCTCGCCGGCCGCTCCGGGTACTGGCTGGGCCAGCAGGGCCGGATCACCGAGCCGATGTACCTGCCCGAGGGCGCCGACCGGTACGAGGCCGTCCCCTGGGAGCGGGCCTTCGAGATCATCGCCGAGGAGCTGACGGCCCTCGACTCCCCCGACGAGGCCCTCTTCTACACCTCGGGCCGCACCAGCAACGAGGCCGCGTTCCTCTTCCAGCTGTTCGCCCGCGAGTTCGGCACCAACAACCTGCCCGACTGCTCCAACATGTGCCACGAGTCCTCGGGCTCCGCACTGAACGAGACCATCGGCATCGGCAAGGGCAGCGTCTCCCTCGAAGACCTCCACCAGGCCGAACTGATCATCGTCGCCGGGCAGAACCCGGGCACCAACCACCCGCGCATGCTCTCCGCCCTGGAGAAGGCCAAGGCCGCGGGCGCGAAGATCATCTCGGTGAATCCGCTGCCCGAGGCCGGCCTGGAACGCTTCAAGAACCCGCAGACCCCGATCGGCATGCTCAAGGGCACCGCCCTGAACGACCTCTTCCTGCAGATCCGCATCGGCGGCGACCAAGCCCTCTTCCGCCTCCTCAACAAACTCGTCATCGAGACCGAGGGCGCCACCGACGAGGCCTTCATCCGCGAGCACACCCACGGCTACGAGGAGCTCGCCGCCGCCGCGAAGGACGCCGACTGGGCCGAGACCCTCACCGCCACCGGCCTGACCCGCCCCGAGATCGAGCGGGCGCTGGCCATGATCCTGGCCTCGAAGCGCACCATCGTCTGCTGGGCCATGGGCCTCACCCAGCACAAGCACGCAGTCGCCACCATCCGCGAGGTCGTCAACCTCCTCCTGCTGCGCGGCGACATCGGCCGCCCCGGCGCGGGCGTCTGCCCCGTCCGCGGCCACTCCAACGTCCAGGGCGACCGCACCATGGGCATCTTCGAGCGCCCCGCGCCCGCCTTCCTCGACGCCCTCGACCGCGAATTCCGGATCACCTCGCCGCGCGGACACGGCTACGACGTGGTCCGCTCCATCGAGGCCCTGCGCGACGGCCGGGCCAAGGTCCTCTTCGCCATGGGCGGCAACTTCGTCGGCGCCACCCCCGACACCGACGTCACCGAGGCCGCGATCCGCCGCGCCTCCCTGACCGTGCACGTCTCCACCAAGCTCAACCGCTCCCACGCGGTCACCGGCCGGCGCGCCCTGATCCTGCCCACCCTCGGCCGCACCGACAAGGACGTACAGGCCGCCGGCAAGCAGTTCGTCACCGTCGAGGACTCCATGGGCATGGTCCACGCCTCCCGCGGCAACCTGCCCCCGGCTTCCCCGCACCTGCTCTCCGAGCCCGCGATCGTGGCCCGCATGGCCCGCGCGGTCCTCGGCCCGGCCTCCGCCACCCCGTGGGAGGAGTTCGAGCGGGACTACGCGGCCATCCGCGACCGGATCTCCCGCGTGATCCCCGGCTTCGAGGACTTCAACGCCCGCGCGGCCCGCCCCGAGGGCTTCCGGCTCCCGCACGCCCCGCGCGACGAGCGCCGCTTCCCCACCAATACCGGCAAGGCCAATTTCACCGCCGCGCCCGTCGAGTACCCGAAGGTCCCCGAAGGCCGGCTGCTGCTCCAGACCCTGCGCAGCCACGACCAGTACAACACCACCATCTACGGCCTCGACGACCGCTACCGCGGGATCACCGGCGGCCGCCGCGTCGTCATGGTCAACCCCGAGGACGCCGAGGAGCTCGGGCTCGCGGACGGCTCCTACACGGACCTGGTCAGCGAGTGGAGGGACGGCGTCGAGCGGCGCGCGCCCGGCTTCCGCGTCGTGCACTACCCGACCGCCCGGGGCTGCGCGGCCGCGTACTACCCCGAGACCAACGTGCTGGTGCCGCTCGACTCCACCGCGGACACCAGCAATACCCCGGCGAGCAAGTCCGTCGTCATCCGCTTCGAACCGGCCTGATAGAACGACCTCAGGACAAGCAGGTTAACGAGCGTTGACGAACGGAGCCGGCCCATGGGCGAGCAGCACGCAGTGAAGTTCCCGCAGGACGTCCTCGACGAGTACGCGGCCCTGGGCATCGACCTGCCCGCGCTGTTCTCGGCGGGCGACCTCGGCGAGCGGATGGACATCCGCATCCTGGAGGCCTCCGCGGAGCGGGTCGTCGGCACCATGCCGGTCAAGGGCAACACCCAGCCGTACGGCCTGCTGCACGGCGGCGCCTCCGCCGTGCTGGCCGAGACCCTCGGCTCCATCGGCGCGATGATGCACGGCGGCATCAGCAAGATCGCCGTCGGCGTGGACCTGAACTGCACCCACCACCGGGGCGTCCGCTCCGGCACGGTCACCGGCGTCGCCACCCCCGTGCACCGCGGCCGCTCCACCACCACCTTCGACATCGCGATCAGCGACGAGCAGGACCGGAGGGTGTGCAGCGCCCGCCTGACCTGCCTGCTGCGCGACGCCGCCCCGGCCGACGAGGCCTCCGCCGGAGCCTGATCCCCCGGGACACGGGCAGCACGCCCCGTCCCTACAGCACCCCACCCGGGGCGGCGGCGGCACACCCGGTCCCTGCCGCCACCCGGGACAGCGGCAGCACGCCCGGTCCCTGCCGCCACCCGGGACAGGGCAGCGCGCCCGCACACGGGCACCACCAGCAGGCCCGGACCCCGCCCCGCGCGCGGCAGGTCCGGGCCTGCCCCCATCGGGCCCCGACCCGACCGGAATCCGCCAGTCCGCGCCCGTTGCGGCCGCCGCTGTTGTGTCACCGATGGTGACCGCCTACCTTCCCCTCATGGGGACCCAGCCACGCTCCACGGTCCGGTACGCCGCCTCCACCCTGCTCGCGGCGCTCGCCCTGACCGGATGCTCGCCTTCCGCCCCACCCCCCGCGGCCGGCACCGAGACCCCGGCGTCCAGCCCTTCCTCCCCCGCACAGATCTGCACCAGCCTCGTGTCCTACTGGGCGAACGAGACCCTCCTGGGCACCAAGTGGTCCGGTCTGGACTGGGAGCAGAAGGGGTTGTCCAACGACCAGTACGCGATCCACGAGGAAGCCGTGGCCGCAGGCCGCGCCGAGGAGCGAACTGCCGGGCGGGACAAGGCACTTGAGCTGATCGACCGGCTCGTCGCCCAGCGGTGCGCCGAGCAGGGCGGCGCGACGTGGAGCTCGGAGAACTGGCGCCCCCCGACGTGAGCCAGGTCACCGCATTCCCGAGCGCGCTGTCCGCCTTCCGGGCACTCGGCACCGCAGGGACGAACCGCAGGTGAGGGGCACATTCACCCCGAGAGCAAGATCCGTCCGAGCGATGTGGACCATCCCCGCGCACCCTCGCGCATCACTCTGCGTAATGGTCACGTCGTATGTAATCCCGCCTTTTCCCCTGGGAATGACCACCCGGTGAATTCTTCCGGACACACGCAGCCACATTTGGCGGGATTTGATCTAAGACAGGTGCATGGAGGCCTCAAGCCCCTTAGGGGAACAGGTAATTCTCACGATGCGGACATTCCCAGGTGTCGCAAAACGTCCGTTTTGTCCACACTCCCACCACGCATTCTTGGCCTTGGCATAACAAGAGCGTCACATCCTCCTTTCTCCGCTCCCCGTGTTCACCACCTCGGGCCTAGAGTCACGGCCAGTCACCGCGCCGCTGGGCGCGACCAGCACGGCCGCTGTACATCCCAGTGCGGCCCGGCGACCGAACGGCACCTCACAGAGGGAGCCGCGCCAGGGAAAGGAAGAATCGTGCGACACCGTTCTTTGCTCGTCCTCACCACCGTGATCACCACGGGAGCACTGACCCTCACCGCCTGCGGATCGCGCGACGAGGCGAAGTCCGGGGACAAGACCGACGGCAAGAAGACCGTCGTCGTCATCGGCGTGGACGCCCCCCTCACCGGCTCGCTTTCCGCTCTCGGCCAGGGCATCAAGAACTCGGTCGACCTCGCGGCCAAGACGGCCAACAAGAACAACGAGGTCCCCGGCATCGAGTTCAAGGTCGAGGCCCTCGACGACCAGGCGGTCCCCGCCTCCGGTCAGGCCAACGCCACCAAGCTCGTCGGCAACAAGGACGTCGTCGGCGTCGTCGGCCCCCTGAACTCCGGCGTCGCCCAGCAGATGCAGGGCGTCTTCGCCTCCGCCAAGCTGGCGCAGGTCTCGCCCGCCAACACCAACCCCTCGCTCAGCCAGGGCGACAACTGGGGCAAGGGCGAGTTCAAGCGCCCCTTCGACACCTACTTCCGCACCGCCGCCACCGACGTGGTCCAGGGCAAGTTCGCCGCCCAGTACCTCTTCAAGGACGCCGGCAAGAAGAAGGTCTTCGTCGTCGACGACAAGCAGACCTACGGCGCCGGCCTGGCCGCGATCTTCTCCGACGAGTTCAAGAAGCTCGGCGGCGAGGTCGTCGGCACCGACCACGTCACCGTGAAGGAGACCGACTTCTCCTCCACCGCCGACAAGGTCAAGACCTCCGGTGCCGACTCCGTCTACTTCGGCGGCCAGTACCCCGAGGGCGGCCTGCTCGCCGACCAGATCAAGAAGACCGGCGCCAACATCCCGCTCATGGGCGGCGACGGCATCCAGGACCCCGCCTTCATCACCGCCTCCGGCGAGGCCAACGAGGGCGACCTCTCCACCTCCATCGGCTACCCGGTCGAGAAGCTCCCCACCGCCAAGACCTTCATCGCCGACTACCAGGCAGCCGGCTACAAGGACCCCTACGCGGCCTACGGCGGCTACTCCTACGACGCCGGCTGGTCCGTCATCCAGGCCGTCAAGGCCGTCGTCGCCGCCAACAGCGGCAAGCTGCCCACCGACGCCCGCGCCAAGGTCGTCGAGGCTCTCGGCAAGGTCTCCTTCGAGGGTGTGACCGGCAAGGTCGCCTTCGACCAGTACGGCGACACCACCAACAAGCAGCTCACGGTCTACAAGGTCGAGGGCGGCAAGTGGATCGACGTCAAGAGCGACACCTTCAACCAGTAACCACCACGTCCCGCCAGCCGGGACTCCCGGGCCGGTCCGCCCAGACGGCCTGACCCCTCAAAAAGAACCAGCCGCGGGGGGGGGGGGGGGCCCCCCCCCCCCCCCGGGGGGGGGGCCCCCCCGGGGGGGGGGGGGGGGGGGTTGAGAAAAAAAAGCGGCGGCCGGCGGATTGTGGGGGGTGTGGGTG